>JAVKIJ010000014.1:0-47055 GCA_031459535.1 Candidatus Fervidifonticultor quintus
TGAGCACGGGATGATCCCGGCCCAAGAGCTTTCCTGGCCTGGTACTCGCTTCACAAGCAGGTCAGGTCTCATAGCATCTCATCTCGACGCCATTTCCGGGACGGGCTCCTAGCGGGATTCGGCGCCCGTTTCCGCTCTACAGCCAGCCACCCGATCGTGCATGGCTGGCTGAGGTGGTCGAGCGCACAGCCGGCGCGGTCGTCCAGGCCGCCGAGCGCCTGTCTGTGGCTGACCTGACGGTCGCGGTGGGGCAGGAGACGACGATTGCGCGCAACCGGCGCCGACCCCACGGCCTAGTGGATCCCACAGTAACCGTCCTGCGGGCCGGACGCGGGGCCTTACCGGCAGCCTACTTCCTCCACTACGCCTGCCACCCGACGGTACTCGGGCCGGACAACCTGCTCATCTCCCGCGACTACGTGGGCTTCGCGGTGGACGCCCTCGCGCGCGCAACGGGCGGGTGGACGATGTTCGCCAACGGCGCCTGCGCCGACATCAACGTGGGCCATTCGGCCGACCGCTCGGCACTCGGGCTGCCTAGCCCAGGTCGGACGTTCGAACGGGCAGAAGCCCTGGGACAGAGGCTGGCCGCCGAGGCCGGCCGTGCGCTTGCGGACGCCCGGCCCGCCGTCGTCGGTGACGAGCAACGACGCACGCTGGCGGCCAACAGACGCGCAGTCCTGGTCCCGCTGCGGCCCGCGCCTCGGCCGGAGGACGCTCGTCGGGCGGTGGCCTCGTGGCGCGAGAGGGTTCGAGCCCTCGAGCAGGCAGGGGCGGAGCTCGAGACCCAGCACGCCGCCCGGCTGGAGCTCATGTATGCGGACCTGGCGCTCCAGTGGGTCGAGTCACGAAGCGACGCACAGACCGAGGCCGCCGAGGTCCTGGCCCTGGCCATCGGTGACGTGGCGCTCGTGGCGCTGCCCGGTGAGTTCTTCGCGGAGTCGGGGCTGCGCCTGCGAGCCCAGTCTCCGTTTCCCTGCACGATTCCAGTGGGATACGCTGGCGGCGGGATCGGCTATGTGCCGCCTGCCGCGGCCTTCGAGGAAGGGGGCTACGAGACCCGACTGACGCCGTGGAGCCGGGTTGCCCCCGACGCCGAAGCCCGCATCCTGTCTGCCGCGATCGATATTCTCCACGCCCTGCGCCGCCAGCAGCGCGAGGGACCCGGGTAGTCGCCAAGGGTTCCCGTCCACCGTCGAAGCAGCCGGCACGGCAGGAGGAGGGCCCCTCCGGGAGAATCTAGATGGAGCACCGGAGCGCTACGACATCGACGGCGCACTTCCGGACTGGCCGATGCGCCAGCCTCGTCCTCCGCGTCATGGGGACGTGTTCGCAACGCCTCCGAACGGAGTGTCTGATGCGGGCGATTTGGCTAGGGTCCTTCATCACCGATACCGTCTACCTGGCAGCCGGCGCCTGGACGGGCGGGTTCGTGGGGTCGTCCCTGCAGAAGGCGCTGGCCAGGCGGCGCTACGGCGCGCTGGCCTCGCACTACGACGCCGACGTCATTCCCCAGCCCGGGTACTTCGCGCCGCTACACGCGGCCCTCGACCGGCTCCCCGAACCGCCCGCATCCACCCTGGACGTCAGCACCGGGACCGGCGCGGTGGTGCAGACCGTAAAGCGCCGCTTCCCAACCTGCCGCGCGGTCGGCGTTGACCTCTCGCCCGCCATGCTGGCCCAGGCGGTGCACAATGCGGGCGCCGCGGGCCAGGCGATCCGGTTCGCCTCGGCCGATGCCGCGCGGCTGCCGTTCGCCTCGGGCACGTTCGACCTGGTGACGGTGCAGAACGCCTTCCCGGTGCCGCGCGAGATGGTCCGGGTGACCCGTCCGGGCGGGTGGGTGATCCTGTGCTACTCCGCCGGCGGCCCGGTCCTGCCCTGGATCGTGCAGTCGCTGGTCGGGCAGCTGCGCGGGTTGGGCTGCCAGCCCGTGGAGACCCGGCAGGTGCAGGCGGGCAGGTACTTCCTGGCCCGGCGCGCGCCGGCCGCTGTGGGCGCATGAGCGTCTCCTGCGTGATTGCCGCCTACAATGAGGAGCGCACCATCGGCTCCGTCATCGCAGCAGTGCGGCTGGTCCCCGAGGTCTCGGAGATCATCGTGGTCTCCGACGGGTCGAGCGACGCGACCGCCGAGGCCGCCGCAGCCGCAGGGGCCGACCTCATCGTTCAGTTGCCCAGGAACCTGGGCAAGGGCGGGGCGATCATGGCCGGCGCCCGGCGGGCGAGCGCACCGGTCCTGCTGCTGCTCGACGCGGATCTGCAGCAGTTGAAGCCGGACGAGATCAGCGCGCTGATCGCACCGGTGCTGCACGACCACGCCAACATGGCGGTGGGTGTGCTGGCCGAAGATCTGGTGCAGACCGTGCTCCCGTCGCTCTCAGGCCTGCGGGTCGTCCGGCGCGACGCGCTGCTCTCGAGGCCCGACCTGGCGGCGACACGGTATGGCTTCGAGATGGCGCTGACCGAGATGGCGCGCAGCCTCCGGTGGAAGGTGGCGCGGGTGCCCTTCACCGGGGTCCTCCACCTGCGCAAGGACCAGAAGTACGATCTCGTCCAGGCCTATCGAGGCAAGGTGGGCATGACGCTGGACCTGCTGGGCCTGCGTCGCCGACGTCGCAACGGCGTCGCGCGACCCCCCTCGCGCGTACTGGTCCTGACTGGCCTGGTGGCGGTGATGGCCTACTTGAGCATCGGCACATTCTCGGCAAAGCCTGCCGTCGGCAGTGCCCTCGATCTGTTCCCCGAGCCCTCGGCAGGCGAGCGCTACCTGATCTTTGCGGCGCACGCCGATGACGAGCTGCTCGCCGCGGGCGGGCTGATGCAGCGGGCGATCGGCGTCGGCGCAGAGGTCTGGGTCGTGTTCGCCACCAACGGTGACGCCAACCGGCTAGCCGCCTCGATCGAGGGCAAGCGGCTGCTCCCGCGACCCAGAGACTTCATCGCCGAGGGCGAGCTGCGGCAGCAGGAAGCCCGCCGTGTCCTCCAACACCTGGGTGTGCCGCCGGAGCGCATCGTCTTCCTCGGATACCCGGACCGGGGCCTGCTGGCCCTGGCGTCGATCCGGCGAGATGCGTCCAGACCCTACGTCTCTCCATTCACCAAGGCCTCGGCGTCACCGTACCGCCTGACGTTCAGGCCGCGCGCCGCCTACACCGGCACCGACCTCCTGCGCGACCTGGAGGCTGTCATGTTGCTGGTGCGCCCGACGGTGGTCCTGGCGCACCACCACAAGGACCGCCACAGCGATCACCAGGCCCTCAATCTGCTCGTGCGCGAGACGATCCGTACGCTCGACCAGCAACACCGGCTGCCCCGGCCGCGTCTGTTCACCTACCTGGTCCACGCGTGGGACTACCCTCGCCCGCTCCGCTACGCGCCCGAGCTGCCCCTGCTGCCGCCGAAGTCGCTGCGGGGCGAACATCACTGGGTCCGGTTCGACCTGACCTCGGAGGAACTGGCAACGAAACAGGCGGCGATGGCTGAGTACCGTACCCAGCTCGACAGCCCCTACCTGCGCCTGCTGATGCGCAGCTTCCTGCGGCAGAACGAACTGTTCGCCGCAACCGAGCCCTGAGTCACCGCGGCGCGGACCGCAGTGATGCCCACGCGGCGGCGAGCCGCTCGCGGAGGGGATACGCCCAGGTCACCGCGGCCGCGATCCTGTGGGGGACGATCGGCCTGGCGGCGCGCCGCCTCTTCGCCGCCGGCCTCACGCCCCTCGACGCGGCGATCTGGCGGGCGGCCGGCGCGTTCATCCTGTTGTGTGCCTTCGGCCTCATCGCCGACCGGCCCGGGCTCCGCATCGCTGTGCGCGACCTGCCGCTGCTGGCGGCCTACAGCGCGGTGAGCGTTGCGGGGTTCATGACCATCTACTTCACAGCCATCGACCTGACGACCGTGGCCACGGCAGCTGTGTTGCTCTACACGGCGCCTGCGTGGGTCGTGGTGCTGGCACGCGTGGTCTTCGGCGAGCCGATCACCCCCATGAAGACGGTGGCTGTGGCGCTGACCTTCCTCGGGTGCGTGTTGGTCGTGGGCGCAGCGGACTCCGCTGCGGTTCGCCTGACACGCGCGGGATTGCTGGCCGGTCTGGGCGCCGGGTTCACCTACGCGCTCTACAGCATCCTGGGCAAGACGGCCCTCAGGCGGCTCCGGCCCCAGACGACCGTGATCTACACCCTCGGGCTCGGCGCCCTGGTCCTCGCCGTCATCGCCCGCAGGCTCCCCCCTCTTCCGTCGCAGAGCCTGGCACCGCTTGGCTACACCATCATCTTCCCCACCGCGCTGGCCTATCTACTCTATATCCACGGGCTGCGGTGGGTCGAGGCCGGGCGGGCCGCCGTGGTCGCCACGCTGGAGCCGGTGGTCGCGGTGGCTGCCGGCGCCCTGGTGCTGCAAGAGCCGTTCGGGCCGTTGCAGTGGATCGGCGCGGCGCTGGTGCTCGCCGGTGTGGTGCTCGTCCAGGGCGAGCGGAGCCTCAGCGCAGCCGCAGGGTCGCGACCGCCAGAATCGCCCCCACCGTGATCGCAGCGGCGCTGGCCAGGAAGGGCGCGCGCGGGCCCGCCGCATCCCACAGAAAGCCGCCGAGCAACGGTCCGAGCACGATGCCCAGCCCCTGCACGGTCTCCGAGGCGCCGATCGCCAGGCCCAGCCGACCGGGCGGCGCCATCTCCGAGACGAGAGCGAGCCACGCCGGGAACACCAGCGCATACCCGATACCCAGCAGCAGTCCGGCGAGAATCAACCCGCCCAGGCGGCTGCTGATCGGGATCAGCCACATCCCCAGCGCACCGCAGATCATCCCTATCTTGACGACTGCGGGTTTCCCGGCCCGGTCGGCGAGCTTCCCGGTCAGGATCGTGGCCACCGCCACCGCCGCCACGACCACCAAGAACACGGCGCCAATGGCGTGCTCGCTCAACCCGACGACCTGCTTGGCATAGATCGCGGCGATCGGCACGAGCATGCCCACGCCGAACATCTGCACGAACGCCACCAGGTACAGGCTGAACAGCTGGGGCGACGCCTGGAAACTCTCGGCCATCGCGCTCAGATAGGTCGCCCGCACATTGCCACGATAGCCTCCGGGTGGGTCCAGGAGGCCGTGATCCTTCAAGACGAGGGTCAGGCTCAGCATCGCGGCCAGCAGCAGCAGTCCGCTGGCCAGGTAGAACCCGGCGCGGGTATCACCCGCGAAGCCCGCGACGAACAGACCCAGGGAGGGTCCGCCGGCAACGCCGGCCAGAAAGGCCACGTTCAACAGCCCCATGCCGGTGGCCCGGCGATCCGGCGTCGTCACGTCGGCGACCGCGGCAGCCGCGGCGGGCCACAGGGCCGCGGAGCCCATCCCGTCCACGAGGCGCAGGGGCACAAAGAGGATCGGCGCCCGCAGCACCGTCATGACCAGCGGCGCAACGGCGCTGAGCACCAGGCCGACCACCATGACCGGCTTGCGGCCAAGCCGATCTGCCAGCCCTCCCCACGCGGTCTTGAAGAACGTCTCGACCAGGGCAAACGTGGCGACCACCAGCCCCACGAGCTTCACGCTGGCACCCAGGCGTTCGGTCAGGTGCAGCGGCAGCAGCGGGATGACTGTTGCAAATCCCAACTGGGCAATGGCGACGACAATGGCGACCCGCCAGAGAGCCCGACGGTCGTTCAACGGGCCCTCTCCACAGGTGCCATGGACATGGATCTGGGGCGCTGGCGCACCGGCGCCGCGCCGGCGCGCCGGGCCGCCGCTCGGGCGGCGCGCTGCTCTTCATCGTCGGGCAGCGGTGCGAGCGCCACGGAGCCGTAGCGGCGCCGCAGCGCTGCGCCGATCAGCAGGTCGGCGAACCACGCGTTCTTCGGCAGCAGCGGGCCGTGCAGGTACGTGCCGTAGACGGCCCGCCAGACGGCTCCCTCGGTACCGTCCTCGCCGTTATTGCCGAAACCTGTTGCGACGCGGCCCAGGGGTCTGGCACCCGGCCCCAGGCGCGTCCGGCCGCCGTGATTCTCGAACCCGACCAGCATCTGGCCCGATTCCATCTCGTGGATGACGATGTTGCCGATCAGCCGCTTCGCCCCGGGACCGGGGTGCACCGTGTGGAGGTCGAGGAGGCCCAGGCCTTCCAGATCCGGGCCGTCGGCAGGCCGGTAGTAGTGCCCAAGCAGCTGGTACCCTCCACAGACCCCTAGCACCGCGGCGCCCGTCTCTGCCGCGTCGCGCAGCGAGGGGCCCTTGATCCGCACCAGGTCCGGCGCGGCCAGCCGCTGCTGGCGATCCTCACCGCCACCGATGAAGTACAAATCGCTGGCGCGCGGGTCCACGGGATCACCCAGGCGCGCTTCGACCAGGCGCACCGTGATCCCGCGCCACTGGGCCCGGCACACCAGGGTGGCGATGTTCCCGCGATCGCCGTAGAGGTTGAGGAGGTCGGGGTAGAGGTGGCAGATCCGCAGCTCCATGGCCTACTGCTTCCAGAACCCGCGTACGTACCCCTGGCGGGAGAGCAGGGCGCGCAGGCGGAGCATGGCCGTGTAGGTGGGCAGCACGTAGAGCCGCTCGCCATCGCGCAGCCAGCCCAGCCCGCGCTCCAGCGCCTGCCACCAGTCCTTCTCCATCACGCAGCGGTCGGCGGGCACGCCCGCATACTTCAGGCGCAGGGCCATGTCCTCGGCGCGCTGTCCGGTCACCACCACGGCGCGCGCGCGATCCCGCAACACCTCGAAGTCCACGTCCCACAGCCACGAGATGTCCCGGCCGTCGGCGATCAAGTCGTTGATGGCAATGAGCACCACGGGCGCGGCCTCGGCCAGCAGCACGGTGCGCAGCACCTCGTTGAATCCCGCGGGGTTCTTGGCCAGCAGGAACAGGATCTCGCGGCCAGCGATGGCCACGCGCTCACCCCGTCCGAACGCCGGCGCGGTGGCTGTGATGCCGCGGACGATGGTCGGGGGAGAAACGCCCGCCGCCAGAGCGGCCGCAGCCGCAGCGGTCACGTCGTACACGTTGTAGAGCCCCGGTAGCACCGTGTCCACGTCGAACGACCCCCCCTCGGCGCTGACGGTCAGGCGGGCGCCGTCGGCGCCGCGCAGCCGGATTCGGGAGGCGCGCACCTGTGGTGCCGGCCGGGTCGTGCCGCACTGCGGGCAGCGATAGTGCCCCATGTGTCCCAGCGTGACCAGCGTGTATTCGTACAGCCGGCCGCAGCGGTAGCAGTAGCGCGCGTCCGCCGCATGCTCCAGCGTGTGGGCGTCGTGGCCGTGCTCGGGCGCCTCCTCCAGCCCGAAGACCAGCGTGCGGCCGCCGTGGCTCGACCCCACCTCGGCCACCATGGGGTCGTCGGCGTTGTAGACAACGACCGCGTCCGGCGGCAGCGCCCCCAGCGCCCGGCGCCAGCGTTCGGCGATGATGTCGATCTCTCCGTACCGGTCGAGCTGGTCCCGAAAGAGGTTGAGCAGCACGACCACCGACGGCCGGGCGGCCGCCACCGCCGCTGGGAGCGTGAACTCGTCCACTTCGAAGAGGCCCACGTCTGCGCGCGGTCGGCCGCCCAGGGTGCTGCGCTCCACCAGGGCCGAGGCGATGCCCGAGAGCAGGTTGGCGCCCGCGCGGTTGTGAATGGAAACCAGCCCGGCGGCGCCGAGGATGCCGCCAAGGAGCCGCGCCGTGGTGGTCTTGCCATTGGTTCCGGACACGAGCAAGACCCCCCGCGGGAGGCGAGCGACGAGCCGCCCGACGAGGCCGGGGGAGACGGCCATGGCCAGACGGCCGGGCAGGGTGGTCCCCCCACCGGCACGCAGCACACGGCTTGCCGCAGCAGCAAGCCGGGCCGCGGTGATCGCCACGGTGTCACGCATGGGCCTGGGCTGTGGGACGGAGGCCGATGGCCGGTTTAGAAGCGGCGGGCTCCCAGGTAGCGCGGCGCGTAGTAGTCATGGGTCATCGAGGTGACCAGCACCCCTCCCGCGCCCGACGACGAATGGATAAAGCGGCCGTCGCCCAGGTAGATGCCCGCATGCGACGGGCCAGGTCTGACCGTCTGGAAGAACACCAGGTCGCCCGCGCGCAGCTGCTGCCGGGGCACCGGGACACCGGCATCGTACATGTCGAATGTGGTCCGCGGCAACGCCACGCCCATGCGGCCGTACACGTAGTACAGGAAACCCGAGCAGTCGAAGCCGGTCGGTGAGGTGCCTCCCCAGCGGTACCGCACGCCCAGATACCGCCTCGACAGCGCCAGCAGACGGTTGGTCCAGGCCTGGCCCCGCGAGGGGAGGGCCGCCAGGCGGCCGCGCAGGGCGCTGGCGGCAGGCGCCCGTGCCGCCCCGCCGGGCGGCGCGGGCGTGCCGGGCGGGGGTACCTTCAGGGTCCTCCCGATCGTGAGGATGTCGTCCGGCGACATGGCGTTGAGCGTCGCGATGCGCTCCGGGCTGATCCCATGACGCCGGGCGATCCCCCACAGCGTGTCACCGGAGCGCACGCGGTACGTGAGGAACACCGCGGCCGGCACGCGGCGGCCCGGCGACGCGCCCGAGGCTCCGACCGGGTACCTCTCGTGCGCCGCCGGCACGCGCAGAATCTGCCCGATGGCCAGCGTATCCTCCAGCGCAATGCCGTTGGCCGCGGCCAGCGCCTCCGGACGCGTGCCATACCGGCGGGCGATGCTCCAGAGCGTGTCACCCTGCCGAACCGTGTATCGCTGTCCTGATGACTGGTGCGCCGGTGACGCCGCGGCGGGGACGGCCGTGATCAGCACGAGCGACACGACGACGAGCACCGGGCCTGCCATACCCCGCACGGACGCCTCCTGCAGAGTATTCCGGCCTACTCGCTTAACGGTATTCCCTTCGCCCGGCCCACGCAGTCTCCTCCCCATCACATGTCGCGGAGCCTCCGGATGCGCTCCTCGATGGGCGGGTGTGTGTCGAAGAGGGCGTTGACCCGCCCGCCCCACTCCCGCAGCGGGTTGACGATGTAGAGGTGGGCCGTGGCCTTGCTGGCGACCTCCAGGGGCTCGGGGTCGGCGCTGATCTTCTCCAGCGCGCTGGCTAGGCCCTCAGGATAACGGGTCAACATGGCGCCGGAGGCGTCTGCCAGGTACTCCCGGTTCCTGGAGATGGCCAGCCGCATCAACTGCGCGAACAGTGGGGCCAGGATCGCCAGGACGAGGCCGACCAGCACCATGAGCCCGCCCCCGCCGCGGCCCCGATGACCGCGCCGTCGGCCCCAGAGCATGCTGCGCTGGAAGATGTCGCTGGCCAGCACAACCACACCCGTCAGAATGCTCACCAGGGTGGCCAGCCGAATGTCGTAGTTCTTGATGTGGGACATCTCGTGGGCAAGCACGCCCTCGAGTTCGAGGCGGTCGAGCTTCTCCACCAGGCCCGTGGTCACGGCGATGGCAGCGTGTGCGGGATCACGGCCGGTCGCGAAGGCGTTGGGCGCCGTATCGTCGATCAGGTAGACACGCGGCGGAGGGATCCCGGCGGCGATGGCCAGACCCTCGATGGTGTTGTAGAGGTACGGGTACTGCTCGCGGGGCGCCTCGCGGGCACGGCTGGCCGACAGAATGAGCCGATCGCTGTGGTAGTACGAGCCCCACGCGCCGGCGGCTGCCAGGACTGCTGCAACCACCACCGCGAGCGGGCCCAGTTCGAGCGCCCGGCCGAGGACATACCCCAGCGCCGCGACCACGAGCACGAAGGCCCCGACCAGGAGTCGCGTCCCGCGGATGTTGCGTTCGACCGCCTCGTACACGGATGCCTGAGATGCGCAACCGTTAGAATTTGACCTGGACGGGCTGGCGGGCCTCCTCTTCCATCTCGAAGTACTCGCGCACTCCGAATCCCAGGGAATTGGCAACCAGCACGGCCGGGAAGGCCTGGCGAGCGTTGTTGTAGCGCAGCACCGTGTCGTTGTAGAACTGGCGGGCAAAGGCGATCTTGCTCTCGGTCCCGCTCAGTTCCTCCTGCAACTGCATGAAGTTCTCGCTGGTCCGCAACTGGGGGTAGTTCTCCGCCACGGCAAACAGGGACCGCAGCGCCTGGGACAACATGTTCTCCGCCTGGCCCTGCTCCCGGACGGTCCCGGCCGCGATGGCCCGGGCCCGGGCTTCGGTGACCCGTTCAAAGACCTCGCGTTCGTGGGCCGCGTAGCCCTTCACGGCCTCCACCAGGTTGGGGATCAGGTCGTAGCGTCGGCGGAGCTGGACGTCGATCTGCGACCAGGCGTTGTCGATCCGGTTCCGGAGCACCACGAGCCGGTTGTACAGGAGAATCGCATAGAGGACCACCAGGGCGACGATCCCAAGGACCCAGAGCACGCGGCCACCTCCTCAGGCGCGGATCGTGGCAAGCCCGGTACTCTTTCTGCGCAACCCCGGCAATTCCCCTGGACGGGTTTGCTATAATGTCCACAGACTGACGTCGTGCGCCGACCGTAAAAGGGGGATGTTGTCGTGCGCGGGATGAAGGTTCGCCGTGTCGCCCTCGACCAGCAAAACAACCCCGTGGTCTTGCTGGTCGACGAGGAAGAGACCATCGCCCTGCCCATCTGGATCGGCCAGGCAGAGGCCATGGCCATCGCCATGCGGCTGCAGGGGGTCACACCGCCCCGGCCGATGACGCACGATCTACTCCAGAACGTGCTCGAGCAGCTCTCGGCTAAGGTCACTCGCATCGTGGTCAGCGACGTGCGTGACCAGACGTACTTTGCCGAGATCCATCTGGCCCGCAACGGCACCGCGTTCGTCATCGACTCGCGACCCAGCGACGCCATCGCGCTAGCCCTGCGCGCCGAGGCGCCGATCTTCGTCGACGACAAGGTCGCCGCCCAGGCGATCGTGCTGCGCAAGACCGGTGACGGCGAGACCCGGGTGAGCGACGCGAGCGACGAGCTCGACCCGCAGGAGTTCCGGAAGTTTCTCGAACGCGTGAAGCCCAGCGACTTCGAAGGGCCGATCCACTAGGCGGCGCCGCCGCCCCGGAAGTCTACGTAGATCGCCTGAGCCAGCGCCACACCCACGCGCTGGAGTCTGCCCTCCACGTGCACGTCGATGCCCTTCGAGCCGGTCGCCACCACCTCGAGCGCGACCCCCGGGAGCAGTCCGGCAGCCTCCAGCTCCCGAACGATCCGGTCATCGCGGTCGCTGACGCGCACGATGAGCCCCCGCTGGCCCGGCCTGGCCGCAGCGAGCGTGCGGGCCGTCGATCCGGCGATGGACCCATCGCGGGCAGGGATGGGGTCGCCGTGAGGATCCAGATCCGGCTGCCCCAGCGCTACGGCGATCCGATCCTCGAGCTCCTCGGAGATGGCGTGCTCGAGCCGGTCGGCCTCGCCGTGCACACGGTCCAGGCGGACGCCGAGGTGGCGGCTGAGGTAGAGCTCCAGGAGCCGGTGGTGCCGGATCACCTCCAGGGCAACCTTCTCCCCGGCCTCGGTGAGCTCGACCCCGTGATACGGGCGATGCCGCACCAGGCGCAGCCGCGCCAGGCGCTTGATCATGTTGGTGACCGATGCCGGCGAGACGCCCAAGCGCTCGGCCAGGCCGTTGGTCGTGACGCGGGCGTGGGCCTGCGCCAGCGTGTAGATCGCCTTGAGATAGTCCTCGACGGCCTGCGAGAGCGGCGCCGGCATGATCGCTTCCTCTTCCTTCATCTTCCTTCATCCTGCCACAAACAGCCCGGTGAGGTACATCACGAGCAGTCCGACCACAAAGCCCGCGAAGTTGCTCGCGGTCACCAGCTCATCGCCCGCCTGACGGACCATCAGCCGGACCAGCTCGTAGGCCACCTGGAAGATAGCACCGGCGCCGATCGCCAGGAAGAGCGTCGCAAAGACCGGCGAATAGACGAAGCCGCCCAGCCAGGTGCCGAGGATGGTGGGCAGGCCAGCGAGCGCGCCGAGCTGGACGAACCGCGCCAGCGGCGGCCGGTCGGGAGCCAGGGGGGCAGCGATCCCCAGGCCCTCGGTCGTGTTGTGGATCAGGAACCCCAGCACCAGGAAGGTGCCGAGTGCCACCTCGCCCAGCGCGTAGGCCGCGCCGATCGCCAGCCCCTCACCCAGGTTGTGCAGGCCGATGGCCAGGGCCACCAGTGTCGCCAGGACGAGACGGGCCTGCGGTCCATCCAGCTTTCCACGGGTCGCCCGGCGAGTGACGACCACGAGCGCCAGGATCGTGCCCAGCACACCCACCGTGACCAGGCCGGTCCCCTGGAACGCGCCGGGCACCCGGTCGCGCACCTCCAGGGCCTCGGCCAGGGTGTCCAGCCCGAGGAAAACCAGCAGCCCGCCGGTGAGGCTCAGGAAGAAACTCAGCCAGCGCCGGCCGATGCGCTGGAGGAAGGGAAACCACAGCAGACCGATCATGACGGGGACGACCCCCGCGTAGACGCCGATCATGGTGAACGCCAGCAGAGACCGCCCATCGGGCTTCGGGGTCTGCACCGCCACCGGGACCTCGTGCTCGATGACGACCCCGCTGCTCGTCAGCAGCTTGATCCGGTGGGGTTCGCCTGCCATCCAGGGATATGGAATGGTCACAGTGGCGCGGCCCAGGCGCGGGATGGTCCGATCGGGCTCGACGGTGTGCTGCCAGTAGGCGTCGTCCACCAGCACCTGGGCCACCGTGACCGCAGACGGGCCACCGTTGGTCAGGGAGACGACCATCTGGCCCGGCCGCAGGGTCACCCGGTCGACCGTCAGCTGCTCGACCGGTGGGAAGGCGGCCTCGAAGATTCCCAGGGGTCCGTAGGCCAGGAACAGCGCCACAAACACCGCCAGCAGCGCCAGCGGTCCCAGGCCCCACAGCGCCAGTCGCCGGGTCTCAGACCGCACCATCGGCAATGACCTCGAAGAAGCTCATCCAGCCCAGTTCGACGAACTCGCTCTGGTGCGCGTGGAACATGAACCGCCCCGGCCGCCTGTACCGGAATTCGAGGACCGCTCGCTCGGCCTGGCAGAGCATGATCGTGTCGGTGAAGTGCGCAGGCACCAGGCGCGTGCCGGTGGGGTAGACATCGAAGAAGTTGGCGTGCAGGTGGAAGGAGTTGATCGGATCGAACTCGGTAATGTTGACTAGATAGATGCGCACCAGCTCGCCCTGCCTGATGCGGATGGGATGACGCATGTAGAAGAACGGCACCGAGTTGACCGCGTAGACCTCGTTCTCCCCGTCGAAGTCGGTATCGAAGGCGTTCATCATCATCACCAGCTCCCGCGCCGGCGGCCGGCCCTGAGGCGGATCAATGATGAACGTGCCGTAAAGCCCCTTGTGGATGTGCCGTTTGAGCGGCTGCACGTGACAGTGGTACAGGTGCAGCCCGAAGGGCTCGGCGTCGAACTCGTAGGAGAACGACCCGCCCGGCGCAATGGGATCGATGCCGTCCATCTCGGCGGCGTGGAAGCCGTGGAAGTGGATGTTGTGGGGGTGCGGCGCCCCGTTGACAAAGTGGACGCGGAGCCGGTCGCCCTCCCGTGCCCGGAGCGTGGGGCCGGGGACCTGCCCGTTGTACGTCCAGGCCACAAATGTCACGCCAGGCGCCACCTCGATCTCGCGGACCTGGGCGACGAGACGGTACTCGCGCAGCATCCGCCCGCCGGGCAGCGGCGTGGCCTTGCCCCAGTCGAACCGGGTCAGGTAGCGCATCGGGTCCACGCCGGCCCGCCGGATGTCCACCTCACCCACCACGCCCAGGTCGCCGCCATGGGGAACCGCGCCCCCGGGCGCGTTCGGGTCGGGGGCATGTCGTTCCCGGGTCTGCGGTTGGTGCCGTGGGCTGCCCGCGGCCGGCCCTCCGCCCGCCAGCGCCTTCGCCGCCAGGCCGGCGGCACTAACAGCAGCCAGGCGGAACAGGCCGCGGCGCGATACGGGTCCACTCATGCCTCCCCACCCCCGGGCATTTTTAGTGACTTCTAAATTAGTGATGTCTAAATCTTGAAGGAACAGCGGCGGACTGTCAAGCCATCGACCGTGCGGGCGGAGCTACTCGGGAGGCTCGATGCGAACCGGCACGTTGATGTCGGCGTAGCGCAGCGTCATATAGTGGGTCGGCTCGAGCATCAGTAGCCGGCTCACCATGTACCGGTGCAGCCCGACCCAGGCGGCGAAACGCGCGCCTCCGTCCGGCGAGGTCCAGAACAGCACACGGCAGGGCTCACCGTCACACCACCCGGTGCGCCCCAGCCTGATCCCCCGCGCCCCACGCAGGAAGTATAGCGGGCCCTCGACTGGCGTCGGCGAAGAGAACTCGTAGCGCTTCCAGGCGCCGCCGCTTGCGCGTTGATATCGCACGCGGCCCAGCGATACGACCTGCACGCCCGTCGAGGTCGAGAAGCGCTGCCGGTCTGGCCGCTCGGCCTCCAGCCACGTCAGGTAGGCGTTGCCCGCGCCGTCGGTGAGTTGCTGGATCTCACGCCACGTGCGCACCGACGCCCACGCTTCCCTGACCCGCTCCAGCAGGCGGAGGGCGTCGGGGCCGGCGATGGGCCTGCACTCTTCCCCCAGGTGCAAGGGGAAGATCGTCTCTGCATCCGCCCGGCCTGGCCAACGGACGAACACGCTGACCTCCCACCAGCCCGGGGGGCCCAACTCCGCGCCTCCGGCGGCGAACTGGCCCTCGCCCAGAGCGGACAGCACCACGGTGGTCGGTTCTGTCGGCTCGTCCAGGTTCACAAACCGCACCAGCACACGCCCAGGTGTGGGGACGGACCCTCCGTTCCCATTCAGGACGCGCACCTCCACGCGGTTCCAGCCAGGCTCCGCCGGCGCGATCGAGAGCAGAATCCGCAGGGCATCTGCCTGTCCCGACAGCAGCACAGCGGCCCCCGCGCGGGGCGGGGCAGGCGGCGTGAGCGTGAGAACCGCCACGACCAGTCCGATCACCGCACCCGCGCACACCTCGGCGGTTCCCAGACCAAGGAACCGCCGTAGCGCGACCGTCGGCACTGCGGCGGTGCTGGCGATCCACCCGCGGACTCCCAAGCGGCCGATGACCGCCATCGCCACCAGCACGACGACCAGGACCGTCTTGAGCGTTAGCGTCCTGCCGTAGGCTGAATCGGCCAGGGCCTGCATGCCGGCCACATGGAGCTTGGCGCCGTATGCGCCGGTGGTGACGACCAATCCCACACAGACAGCGGTGATCGCGGAGAGCCGCGGCGCCAGCCCACGGATGATGCGGGCGCGCCCTGACGGCGGCGTGGCCCAGGCGATCATCAGGGAGCCGGCCACGCCGCCGATCCAGACGGCGACCGCCAGCAGATGCACCCAGTCCACCGCCATGGCCAGCCAGCCGCGCCCGGACCCGTGGGACCCGAGCGTGACTCCGGCCAGGGCTCCAGCGGAGGCCAGTACCGAGGTCAACTGGGCGGCCGGCCAGGTTCGCCCTGCGCCGCGCGAGACCGTCGCCCACAGGGCGACCACAGCCAGGCCTGCCCGACTCACGATGTGCCAGCCCGCCTTGGTCCTCACCAGGAACGGCCACAGAGCGCCGGTGGCGAGGGCGTCCCGGAGCGGCACCTCGAACAGCAGGGCCGACCCGACGAGCAGATCGGCGACGGCGGCCAGGAAGAGCACGGACGCCGCGCCCATCTGGGCGCGGCGGATCACCGTTGGCCCTGGCACCGGCGACCAGATCTCGAACGCGACCAATCCCGCCAGCAGCAACGCCGCCAGCAACCCCATCCACCGCACGGCCACCCGGGCCGGGCCAGGGACGTCCCCCGCCACAGTCCGGACAGATGCGGTCAGCGGCTGGCCCACCGAGAAGGCCAGCGCGCCGCTTGTGATGTGACCGTCCGAGAGAGCCAGCACCCTCCACCGCACCGTGTAGATCCCGCGGGGAAGAGCCTCGAGGGCGACCGCCAGCGCGCGGCCGCCGTCTGTGATCTCCGCGCGGCGGCCGTAGCGGCGGCCTTCGCCGCTCGTGACCACGGCGGTGCTGAAGGCCGGATCGACGGGCTCGCTGAACCACAGCACGATCCGGTCCGGCGCGCGATCGAGCACGGCGTTGGCCGGAGGGGTCGAGCGTTCGAGAACCCCATGGGCACCGACCGGCACAGCGGACGCGGCCCACAGGCCGAGCGTGAGCAAGACGATGGGAAGAAGACCGCGAGCGCGCATTCTGGCCCCACCCGCGCGGAACGTCCGCAACCATGATAGCAGGATGCCAGCCATCGGATGCGAGGCCGGCGCAGGATGCGCGTCGGCGGGCTGTGCGCTATCGGGCGTCCTACCCGGCGGATTGTCTCGCGGGCACGGCTCGGACCAATCCCGCCTGCGGCCGTGGGCGGAAGGTCAGCAGCCGGCCCGAGTTGAGGACCACGAACAACGACGCGACATTGTGCACAACCGCGGCACCGATGGGCGACAGCACGCCGCTGCCGGCCAGGACGATGCCCGCCACGTTCACCGCAACCGCGAACCCCCAGATGTTCTGACGGATGATGTGAAGCGCCCGGCGCGAGAGTGCCAGGAGTTCGGGCAGCAGATCTAGGTCGTCGCCCATCAGGGCGATGTCGGCGGACTCGATGGCCACATCGGTGCCGGCGGCGCCCATGGCCACACCCACATCGGCCAGGGCCAGCGCCGGCGCGTCGTTGACCCCATCGCCGACCATGGCTACGACCTCGCCCTCGGCCTGCAGTCGCCGGACGATCTCGAGCTTCTGCTCGGGCAGCAGGCCACCGCGCACATCGGTGATGCCGGCCTCTCGCGCGATGGCCCGGGCGGTGACCTCGTGATCGCCGGTGAGCATGACCACGCGGCGGATGCCCATGGCCCGCAGGCGTGCGACGGCCTCGCGCGCCTGCGGGCGCACCGTATCGGCCAGGGCAATCACGCCCCAGGCCTGTCCGTAACCGACTCGCCCAGGTGGAAGGCCACGTGCACAGTATCCGCACCATGGTGGCTGACGGGCGGCCGTGCCCGGAGATCTTGATCCAGATTGCGGCGGCGCGCAGCGCCCTCGACCAGGCGGCGCGCGTACTGCTCGAGGATCACCTCGAGCACTGTGTGGTAGAAGCCAAGACGCGGGGCAACGTGGCCGCGGCGGTGGCTGATCTCAAAGAGGCCCTCGACCGGTTCATCCGATGAGGGGACCGGCGAGGTGCTTTCACCCGACCGTCATCACTCCATCCGCCGGCTCTTCTCCTGATATGGGGTGCATCGACGCTGCGGGATGCGGTCCGCGTATCCCACGTAGCCGATCCCGGCGATCCGGCGACCTTGGGGAACGCCCGGGAACTGTCCCAGTGGCGCTAGCGAATGACTGTTGCCTTCCGCCGGATCACGGCTCCCGGCGCGATCAGGGACGGCTCTGCCGGACAGCCTCCACAGCCGGTGCGCAGACGTGAGGTTCCTAACCGGGTTCACGCTCAATGCGAACCACGGAAAGCGGAGATGATCAGACCGAGAAGCCCGGTGCAGACAACGTAGAGCAGGACGCCGCCCACTGTCTTCACCGCGGAGTCTCTCTGCATCCCTGGCGCATACAGCGCGGCGATCTTCTCCTGGCGCGCCGCGCCTGCGTCAACGATGACAGGGATCCACCCCTCAACCGGCCGCGCGCCGTCGGACAGTTCGAGATAGACGAACCATCGGCCGGCCTCGGGCACATCGAGCCGTCCTTCGAACCGGCGAGCATCCAGCTGGCGCAACGGCGCATAAAGAGTCTGCCCGGCTCGCCGGGCTGCGAGTCGCCTGGGACTCGGCCGGACGGGATCGTTGCGCGCCAGGACCTCCCCTACCAGATGGATCGTCGTCCCGCGTCGCACGGCCACCAGTCGGACCTGCCCCACATCCTCGCCCTGCCCGGGATCATGCGCGAGGGCCGATGTCTGCGCCAGCGTCAGGGCTCCGAGGACCACCAGCGCCGCAGCGGGCTGCACGACGGTGACACGGGAGCTGTCAAGATCGTGATCGAAGACGCAATTCTTGACGGGGCACGGAGGGCGGTTACACGATAGGGCTGGCGGGGGACGACGCTCGAACGCATTGCCCAGGCCGCCGGCGTCTCGCGGATCACGCTCTATCGCCGGGGCATCACGAAGGAGCGCGTGCTGCAAGCCCTGGTTGAACGGGGCGTGGAAAGCTACCGCCGGGCGCTCTGGCCCGTCGTGATGGGGCCGGGGAGCGGTCGTCAGCGCCTCGAGCAGGCCCTGAAGGTGCTCATCGGGACCGCCGAGGCCCACCTCTCGCTCCTGGTCGCTCTTCAGACGGAGGCCGACACGCCCTTTCACCGCCCAGGGAAGGGCGAGGTGCTGACCGACAAAGCGTTCACCGATCCCTTTGAACGCCTGCTCCTCGATGGCGCCGCCGATGGCTCTTTGCGGACGGTGCACCCTGTCGAGACCGCCACAGTGCTGTTCAACATGGTCGCCTGGACGTACGTCCATCTGCGAACCGGCCACCGGTGGAGTATCGGGCGCGCACGGAGAGGGGTCCTCGACCTGGCGTTGAACGGTCTCGTCCTGGCACCACGCGACTGGCGACGACGGTGAAGCGCCAGGTGGAGGCGGGCTGATTGTGCAGGTGTCGAGGTGAGCATGTCATCGCAGGGTTCGCGCTGGGATTCCACGTCGGCACGCCGTACAGCCGTGGCGACGCTGGCGGTCTATGCTGTCCTGAGCCTCGCGCTCTCGTCGCGGCCGCCGGCGCAACTGCCGCCTGCTGTCGCCGCGGTGCTGGCGCTCTTCCCAACACTCATCGCCGTGGTGAACGCCCTGGCCCTGACGTGCCTGATCGCGGGCTGGCGGGCCATCCGGGCCGGACACGTCCAGACGCACCGGCAGTTCATGCTGGCGTCGGCTGCGCTGATCTCGCTGTTTCTGGTGCTGTACGTCACGCGCGTGGCGCTTGGGGGCACCAAGGTGTTTCCCGGACCGGCCACGGTCCGGTCCTATGTCTATCTGCCCATCCTGGCCGTGCACATCATTCTGTCCATCGTGTCCGTACCGTTGGTGATCTACAATCTCCTCACCGGCCTCGGCAAAGAGACGCGCGCCGTCGCGCCTACATGGCACCCGATCGTGGGGCGGGTCGCGGTCGCGCTGTGGTCGGCGAGTCTCGCGCTGGGAATCCTCGTGTACCTGGTTCTCAACGTGGTGTATCGTTAGATTGGTTATCTCACTGCCGGACGCTGGGTGCTCAAGCGACGTCTCACACCCGCATACAGATCTCGTCGGGAGGCGGCATGACGCCGCGCGGCAAGACCCCCGTGGGGAATGCCCGTGCGGGAGCTCATCCAGGCCTGGTACGGGTTCCTGAGCACCGGCTACGCCGCAGCGCAAGGGATCGTTGGCGGCCAGACCTCCGACCCGAACGGCACGCTGCTGACAGCGCTGCTGCTGGGCGTGCTCGGCGCCGCCAGCCCATGCCAGCTCAGCACGAACGCCTCGTCGATCGCGTACATCGTGCGGGCAGCCGGTGACCGCCGCGCGCCAGTCGGGTGGTCGGCGGTGGCCTATGCCGTGGGGAAGATCCTGGTGTATTCCGGCATCGGCGTGCTGGCCGCCCTGATGGGCGAAGGACTGCGGGCGTTGGCCATCCCGACCGTTGCGATTACGCGCAAGGCGATCGGACCGCTGATGATCCTGGTCGGCCTCGCGATGCTGGAGATCTGGCGGCCGCGCTTCTCGGTCGGACATGGGCTGAGCGCGCGTCTGCTCTCGCGCGCAACATCACGTGGGGCGTCGGGCGCCTTCTTGCTGGGCGTGGCGTTCGCGTTTGCTTTCTGTCCGACGCTCGCCGTCCTCTTCTTCGGCTATGTGCTTCCCATGGCGGTTGCCAGCAGGACGGCGCCCCTCTACCCGGCCGCATTTGCGTTAGGCACAATGCTACCGCTCTTCGTCACCACCATCTTGCTCGCGGCGGGCCTGGACGGCACAGGAATCGCCCGGCGCCTTCCGTATTGGGAGCCACGAATCCGTCGCATCGCTGGGGTCGTCTTCCTGCTCGCCGGGCTCAACGATACGCTGCTGTACTGGTTCCTCTGAAGAGCAAGACACGGCCTTACACGCGCTGCACGTTCGATCACGGCCACGACCCGGCAGCCTCATTGGGCGCACCCATTAACCTTTCCTTAACCACCTTGGGACTGTCCCACTCGAGAATGCTCTGGGAGGTCGCACGATGCCCATACATATCTCCAAGACCGCGGAAGCGCGGCGCAGTGAGCTCCGCCGGAAGACGCTGCGACGAAGATTCGCCCTCGGCGCCTTTATGGTCGGAGCGTTGGTTGTGCTCGGCGTCTCGGCTTCGCTGGTCGTCAAACCCTTGCGCGCACACCACGAGCCGGCGCAGGCGCCGGCCGCAACGGGCAAGCAATACCGGATCGTGGTGACCATGGCCGGATGCGATCCCTCGGTGCTGCGCGTTAGAGCCGGTGAGCCGTTCACCGTGCATCTGTTGAATCCCGACAGCCGGTTCCATACCGACGGTGGGGGATGGCACCAGTTTCACATCGAGACCCTGGGGATAGACGTTCGCATCCCACCCCAATCCGAACGCAGCCAGACCTTCGCAGGTCTTGCACCCGGCACGTACGAGTTCTACTGCGACGTCTGCTGCGGTGGCAAGGAGAACCCCACGATGCGCGGGGTGATCGAGGTCACCGGGTGAGCGCGCTGACGCTGCCCGCGGTGCTGACCGGCGGCCTGATAGACGGCCTGAACCCTTGTGCGTTCAGCGTCTTACTGTCGTTCGTTGCCCTGATCCTGACCAGTGTGGCGCTAACCAGCGATCCCCGGCCTCACCTCTGGCGGGCGGGCGCGACATACATCGCGGGAATGTTCCTCACGTACCTGCTGCTTGGGCTCGGGGTCATCGCCGCCGTGTCATTCTTCACCAACACCCACCTACCAATCCGCCTGATGGGATTCGCCGTCGTGGTCACGGGCCTGTGGGCGCCCAAGGATGTCGTCTTGCCCGGCGTGGGGGTTCCGCTGGCGATGCCCGGTCGCTGGCATGGCGCGGTGCCTCAGGCGCTCTCCCGAACCACTCTCGTCGGACTCTTTACTGCGGGGGCGCTGATAGGGCTGTGCGCGCTGCCCTGCAGCGGCGCGATCTACCTGGGCGTGCTGGCGCTGATCGCCAGGGAACCACTGCCCGCCCGGCTGGGCTATGTCATGCTCTACAACATCATGTTTGTCGCACCGCTGGTCGTGCTCCTGGCGACGGTGGCCAGCCGGCGGGTGCTCAATCGCGTTGCGCACGCCTACCTGCAGCGCAAGGCACTGGCCAAAGCTGCGGTCGGCGCGGTCACGGTGCTGCTGGGTCTTGCTATCCTGATCACGGCCTGATCTCGCAAGGGCACAGCATCGCGGGGAGGGACATATGACAAGGGATCCTGTCTGTGGGATGAACGTCGACGACAAGGGCGCTGCCGGTTCGTCAGTCTATCACGGCAAGACCTATCAGTTCTGCTCCACAGGATGCAAGGCTGCCTTCGACGCGAACCCCGACCGCTACGTGGTCCCGTCGGCACAGAAGGGCCATGGGACCAGCGGTCACGGATCGGGCCATCCGGGAGGTGGCGTTGACCGCAACAATCGGCGAGCTGCCAGCCATCGAGAGCGCGGCGATTTCCGGCCGCAGGATCAGCCCGAACGGCTCGTAGAGCAGCCCAGCGGCAATCGGGAAGGCGATCGGGTTATAACCGGCGGCCCAGAACAGGTTCTCCTTCATCTTCCGAACGGTGGCCTGGCTCAGCCGGATGGCTTTGACTACGTCATAAGGATCGCTGCACATGAGCACGACATCTGCTGTCTCCATGGCCACATCGGTCCCCGCGCCTGCAGTTCTTTCACCTTGTCGGCCTTCTGCCCGGGCAACACATCGGCGAAAACCGTGTCCATCCCCAGTTCGCCCGCGACGCGCTCCGCGGTCGCGCGGTTGTCGCCGGTGAGCATCGCCACCTGCACGCCGTGCTGGCGTAGACGCTAGACTACGACCTTCGAGGTCTCGCGCACTGCGTCGGCGATGGCGATCAGCACAGCCAGCCGGCCGCCGCGACGTGCACCACAGTGCGGCCCGCGCCCTCCAGCGCGGCCGCCCGTTCGCCCAGCCCGTCAAGACTGATACCGCGGTCACGCATGATCTTGCGGTTGCCCACCACCACCTCATGACCATCCACGCGCGCCCGGGCGCGGCCGGGGATCGCCTCGAAGTCCGCGGCGTCGGGAATCGTCACGCCACTCGACCGCAGATGCGCCACGATGGCCCGCGCCAGCGGGTGCTCGCTGCCCTGCTCGACAGCACCGGCCAGGCCAAGGATCCCGGCACCGTCGGCGGTGACGACCTCCACCACCTGTGGCTCACCCTTCGTTAGCGTGCAGGTCCTGTCGAAGACCACAGCGTGGATCTTGCTCGCCTGCTCCAGCGCGGCGGCGTTCTTGAACAGGATCCCGTTCATCGCCCCAAGGCCGGTCCCGACCATGACGGCAGTTGGGGTCGCCAGACCCAGCGCGTCAGGGCAGGCGATGACGACCACGGTGATTGCCATCGTCAGCGCGAACACCAGCGAGGCGCCGGTCACGTAGTACCACCCGATGAAGGTGGCCAGGCCGAAGATGACGGCGGCCGCCACCAGCCACTGGGCCGCGGCATCAGCCAGTCGTTGCGCGGGCGCCTTGGAGTTCTGCGCCATCTGCACCAGCTTGACGATCTGCGCCAGGGCGGTGTCCGCGCCGACCTTCGTCGCCTTGAACCGAAATACGCCGGTCTTGTTGATGGTGGCGCCGGTCACCACATCACCGGGCCGCTTCTTCACCGGCAGGCTCTCGCCAGTGATCATGGACTCGTCGACGTCGCTTTCACCCTCGATCACCTCGCCGTCCACGGGGATCTTGTCGCCGGGACGTACCACTACCGTGTCACTCGTCAGCACGTCGGCCGTAGACACCTCGACCTCCCGGCCATCCCGAATGACGCGGGCCTTCGGTGGGGCGAGATCGAGCAACGCACGGATCGCCTGCGAGGCGCCGGCCCGCGCGCGCATCTCCATCCAGTGGCCGAACAGGATGAAGGTGGCCAGCACGGCCGCGGCTTCGTAGAAGACCTCGCTTTCAAAGAGGAATGTGGCGCCGACGCTGAACAGATAGCCAGCACCCACGCTGAGGGCCACCAGGACCGCTATGTTGACCGTGCGCTGGCGCAGGGCCTGGACCGCCCCGATCAGGAACGGCCAGGTGCTGTAGAAGACGACCGGCGTCGTCAGGAGGAAGAGCAGGAGACTGATGCAGGGCGGTGAAATCTCTGCCGAAACCCGCCGGGAGGGCGGGGCCCGCTTCACCGTCAGGCTGCCCTCATCTTAACAAGGCTTTAACAAGGCCGGCGATCATCCGTGTACAATGCGACGGCAGAATTTCGAACACGCTCGCCGAAGGAGCAGCATGCGCACCCAGTTCCTTGCGCGCACGGGCACCGTGCTCGTCGTCTCGGCCGTCATCGCAGGATGCGGCGTCCCCAGCGCCTCGACGCCTCGGCCACAGCCATCGCCGGAGCAGGATCGGGCCCTCCAAACCGTGACCGTCGTGATGCGGGAGTTCGAGTTCGAGCCGAAGCCGTTGAAGGCTAGAGCGGGCATGGTGCGGTTCGTGCTCATGAACCGCGGGAGCGTAGACCACGACTTCGCGATCCCGAATCTGGCGGAGCACGGCAACCACGAGCAGCACCTGGTGCCGCCGGGGAAGACACGGACCGTTGACCTGGAACTGAAACCGGGAACCTACGAGGCGGTCTGCACCGTTCCAGGCCACCAGAACGCCGGGATGTGGGTGACGGTTGAGGTCGGTTCCCAGTGAAGCGGCGTGTCTCGAAGCTCTACACTACCGCGCCCCCGTCACGAGCCGCAGGATCTCTACGATCTGCGGCCCATGACTGCCGAAGTCGATATCCACCCGCTGCACCCGAATGATCCCCTCCCGATCCATGACCACGAAGCCGACCAGCCCCCGCATCGGCCGGCCCTCGCCTGGCAGCTCGTACATCCTGGCCACCGTGTAGCCCGGATCCAGCAGGATCGGGATGCTGAGCCGCGAGGCCTCGCGCACCTTGCGGTTGTTCTCCACCGTGTCGGGATTGATCACATAGACGTCGGCCAGGGCCCGAATCGCCGCCGCGTGCCGCTCCAGCTCGCCGAGCTGGACCACGCAACGCGGTCAGTAGTAGCCCATGTGCGAGATGAGGACCAGCGGCCGCCCGGTGCCGCCCGGCGTCACCTGGTAGATGCGCCCGTCGCCATCGCGGAGCGCGAACGCCGGGCCCTTCTTGCCCAGCAGGGTGTTGACGTCCACGGCAATCTCCGGACCGCCGATGGGACCGGGGATGGCGGCTTGCGGCGGACGAGCGGCTCCCGCCGCGTACCAGGCACCCGCTGCCGCCACTACGAGTGCTGAGAGAGGCACCCATCGCGTCCACCGTCGTCGCTGTCCCCTGGCCCTGCCCATTGTCGTCCTCCTGCGTCCTGCCTGCGACTTTCCCCGTGTGTTCGGTGCCGCGGTCCGGCTCACCTGGGTCGTTCGATCCGGATCGCGGCGTTGAAGTCGCCCACGCGGGCCGTCATGTAGTGCCGGGGTGCCACCATGAGCACTTTGTGGATCCGCCGCGTTGCCTCGCCGATCCATCCGGCGAACGCCGCGGCGCCGTCGGGCGCGTCCCAGAGCACCACGCGGCAGGGCTCCTCACCGCACGGCCCCCGGCGTCCGAGGCGCACGGACCTGGCGCCTCGCAGGTACTGGAGGACGCCTTCGACAGCCACGGGGCGCGCGAGTTCGTCGTGCCGCCAGGGGGCCGCGCCCTCGCGGAGGTACCGGGACGGTCCAATAAAGACGACCTCGGCACCGCTCGAGGTCCGAACGTACATACGATCGGGAGGGAGCAGGTCAACGGATGCGATGAGCAGACCGCCGGCACCGTCGGTGATCTGCTCAACCTCCCGCCACGCGCGCAGCGCGGCCATCGCCTCCCCCGCCCCTTCGAGAAGGCGAAGGGCGGCGGGGTCGGTCGCAACCTGCTGCGCGGGGACGAGACGCAGAGGAAACGACGTGACGAGATCGAGCTGACCTCGCCGCCGCAGGATGACCTCGATCTCCCACCATCCCGGTGGCAGGGTCACGCGGCGTGCGGTGTCCCGTCCGCCCCCCGCAGCGAGCAGCGTCAGCGTGGTGGGGGTCACGTCCTCGTCGAGCTTGATCAGGCGGGCCAGCACGCGGGATTCACCACTGGACGGCTCACCACCCGTGCGGGCGACCGTCACATCGACCTGGTTCGGTCCCGGCTGTGCTGGCGCCACCACCAGCTCGATCCGCGCCTCTCCGGCGCTCCCGAGGTAGCGCAGCGCGGACGGCGCGGGTCGGGTGGCGAGGACCACGCGTGCTGGCGGCGTCGCCGCCAGCAGCGCCGCGACGAACAACACCACCGCAGCCACACCCACCTCGGCGCCGGCCAGCCGGAGGAACTGCGCGGCCCCCGCAGCGGCACCATCGTCTGACATCACCCCGCCGCGCACCGGAACGGCCTGCAGGCGGCGCCGCACGACGAACCGGTTGACGGCGCCGAGCGCGACCAGCGGTACGACGAAGACGAGCTTCGCGGACAGGAAACGGCCGTACTGGGTGAGGGCCAGTGCCCGCAGGCCTGGCATGTGCAGCCAGATGCCGTAGAGGCCGGTGGTGACCACGACGCCGAGACAGATCGCGGCGAGGCGGGAGAACCGCGGCAGGAGGACGGAGGCCAAGCGCTTCCGGTCGTCGCCGCGGCTGGCCAGCACGATCAGCACCAGGCACGCCAGGCCGCCCAGCCACGACGCGTTCGCCAAGAGGTGCGCCCAGTCCACCACCGCAGCCAGCGGACCGCTCCCCCACGCATGCGAGTTCACCGTGAGCCCAAAGAGCATGATGGCGGCGACGAGCGGAGGCACGATCGCCAGATCGGGCAGCCGCAGGTCCCGGATCTGAGGCAAGATGATCGCCGCCATCACGCTGGCCAGCCCGTACACTGCGCCTACCAGCACCAGCAGAGCCAGATGCGTGCTACCAGCAAGCCCCGAGGGACCGCCCAACAGCGTGAAGACCCCGCCCACCAGTACGAGCCAAGCGAGCCCGGCGGCCTGCAGGATCCGTCCGGAGGCGGTACGGGGCAACAGCAGCAGGGCGGCCGCGACCGCCCGCACCAGCGCGCTCCAACCCGGTTTCGTCCCCCACACCATCTGGGCGAGCAGGCCGCTGGCGGCAACCTGCCCCAGCGTCGCGCCGGTGAGGCTCGCGGCGCCCACCACCACCTCGAGTGCGGCCGCACCGATCACCACCCCACACCCCGCGGCGGTCACCACACGGATCGGGCGCGCGGCGCGCTCGTGCAGCGCGCCTGCCCCGACCGGCTCCACCTCTCGCAGCGCGGGCGCGAGGATGCGGGGCCCAAACAGCGAGGCGCCGGCCACGAGCAGCGCGGCGGCCAGCCCGACCCATCGAATGGCGGCCGCGGCGAGGTCCGGCCCCTGGGTCCCGCCAAACCCCTCCGGTGGCCGGGCTCCGAGTCCCACGGTGAACGCGAAGACTCCACTGGTCGCATGACCGTCAACCGAGGACAGCACACGCCACCGGACCGTGTAGAACCCCTTGGGTATCTGCCGCAGCGGCGCGGTGACCCGCCGCCCGTCCTCGGACACCGCCGCGCGCTCTGAGACGAGGGCACCGGCGGGATCGGTCACGGTCACGCTGCTGAACGCGGGATCCACCGGCTCGTTGAACCACAGCTCGATCTGGCCGGGGGGTGCGTCGAGCGCGGCGTTGGGCGCAGGAGAGGAGCGCTCGACCACGCTGTGGCCGAACGCCGGCGCACAGGCAGCGATCCAGAGACCGAGGATCAGCGCGAGGGGGACCAGCGGTCGCCGCACCACCGCCTCAGCGGCTCACGACGAACCAGAACGTGCCGGCCGCCAGGTACCCGTCGTCGGCCGAGACCGCTCGCCACCGGACGGTGTACCTGCCGGGTCCGATGGGGCGCAACCGAGCCACCAGCGTCTTCCGGTCCAGATCGTCGAGGTCCACGCCCCCCTGACCATCGTCCACCCGGCGGCCGCGGCCATCGACGACCGTGATCGCGCTGAGCTTGGGCGCCAGTTCGTCGTTGAATGTCGCCCGTACCACTCGTGGCGGCACCTTGACCACGCTCCCGGGGGCGGGGGAAGCGCGCAGCAGCTTCGCGTGCGCGGCGGAGGTGCCAACCAGGGCGCCCACGATGAGGCTCACCGCCGCGGCGACCACGAGGCCACCGGTCAGGCGTTCCGTCATCACGCCCGTCCCTCCATCATGACTTGGGGGGCTGCACGACAGCGGCGCGCAGCCGTTCCTCCAAACGCGCCAGTCCCCAGGCGGCATTCCGGCCCACGTGCACCTTGAGCACCCGGCGACCCCGCTGCAACAACGCCCGCAGGTCTCCCAGAGCCTGCGCGCGGATCAGCGCGCCGAAGGTGTAGGGACTGTCAGGGACGGGCAAGTCGTCCGGCGGCTCGTCGACACACTGCAGGAAGATACCGGTCGGGGGTCCGCCCTTGTGCAGTTGACCCGTTGAGTGCAGGAAGCGCGGACCGTATCCCAGGGTGGTCGCGACGCCGTACGTGGCGGCGATCAGCGTCCGAATCCGCGCAAACGCCCCCGCGGTCTCGTCCGTCGGCGCCAGATACGCCTGGATGCCGATGTAGTCCCCAGGCTTCACCTGCTGGAGCCACGCTTGCAGCGCATCGTCGAGCGCCCAGGTGTGCTCGGCCGGAATCCCCACCTCCAGGGCGTCCACGTGCGCAGCCTGCCCGGTCGAGGGGGCCGCGCGCTGCGCCACGGCCTGCGCCGCCAGGTCCTTGGCGAGCTGCACATCGGGTTGGTCAAACGGCTGAATCCCCAGCGCCGCCCCGGCCGCGGCCGTGGCGACCTCCCACCGGAAGAACTCGGCGCCCAGGTCGGCCTTCTGCGCCAGCTCGATGCGGATGACGGGATGGCCAGCGGCCTCGAGGCGGGCCAGGGCGGCATCCAGCGGCCGGGAGGGCTCGCCGGCGAGCTGGATAGAGACGAAGACACGATCGTCACCGTAGGTCTCTGCGGGCGCCAGCGGCTCATCACAGATAGGGACGATACCCCTGCCGTCCTTCCCCGTGCTCTCGGCGATCAGTTGCTCGACCCACCAGGGCAGCGCGGTCAGCGACGGCGACGTGAAGAAGGTCAGCTTGTCGCGGCCCGCCAGGGCCAGCTCGCCCAGGGACGCACCCAGCGCGAGGCCGGGGTTGTCGGGGGCTGCGGCGGTGCAGGCCCGGGCCATCGTGACAGCCGCTCGAGCGAGGGGCTCGAGATCCACGCCGATCAGGACCGCCGGCACCAGGCCGAACACCGAGAGAGCCGAGTACCGCCCGCCCACGTCAGGCGGCGCCAGGAAGACCCGTCGGAACCCGTGCTGCTCCGCCAGGCGCGACAGCGGGGTCCCAGGATCGGTAATCGCCACGAAGTGCTCCCCCGGCGTCGCGTTCGCCGCGGCCACCGCCCGCCAGAAATGACGGAAGAAGGACAACGTCTCGGTGGTCGTGCCGGACTTGCTGGAGACCAGGAAGAGGGTGCGGCGCAGGTCGAGCCGGGCTTCCACCACGCGCACAGCCGCCGGGTGCGTGCTGTCCAGCACGATCAGCTCGGGATGTCCCGACCCGTGGCCGAACGTGCGTTGAAAGACCTCCGGCGCCAGGCTCGAGCCTCCCATCCCCAGCAGCACCACGTGGCGCGCGCCCTCGGCCTGTACTTCTTGGGCGAAGGTCCGAAGGTCGCCGACCGCGCCGGGCATCGCCCCGGGCAGATCCAGCCATCCCAGACGATCGGCCAACCCGGGCACAGGCACCGGCGACCAGAGCGTGTAGTCCTTCGCCCACAGGCGCCGCGCGAAGTCTGCCCGGCACCAGGCACGCAGCCTCGCGTCGATCCGCGCCCTGATGGCAGGATCGGCGGAGAGGGCGTACCAGGGGATACCGGAGGAGTCGACACTCATCGGCGCGCGCTCCGCTCGAACGCCGTGCAGCGCGGACACGAACGCTCACAGGGCTCCACGTGGATGGTCACGTCGCTGCCGGGCAGCGCCTCTTCCACGTGCTGCTCCAGGTCGTCGGTGAGCCCGTGGGCCTGCCCCACGGTGAGCGTGCGGTGCAGGACCAGGTGCAAGTCCAGGAAGCGGGCGGCCCCGGCCTGCCGCGTCCGCATGCCGTGGTACTCGACGATCTCGTCGCGGTGGGCGTCGAAGATGGCGCGGATCTTCGCCTCGTCGTCGGGCGGGAGTCGCACATCCATGAGGCCGCCGATCGAGCGCCGGTACAGGGCGACGCCCATCCAGATGATGTTGGCGCCCACCACCATGGCGGTGATGGCATCCAGCGGCGTCCAACCCGTCTGGGCCACCAGGGCCACGCCGGCAAATACACCGACGGACGTCAGGACGTCGGAGAGCAGATGCCGCGCCGAAGCCTCCAGGGCGATCGAGCGCTCGGCGCGGGAGACCCGCAGGAGGACCACCGCGACCGCGAGATTGGCCGCCGCGGCGGCACCCATCAGCGCCAGGCCCAGGGGCAGGCGCTCGAGCGGCTGGGGGTGGATGAGCCGGTTTGTGGCGCTCGCGACAATGACGAGGCCGGCGACGCCGATCATGGACGCTTCGGTCGCGCTGCTCACGTACTCCGCCTTGGCGTGGCCGTACTGGTGGCGGTCATCAGGCGGACGCACCGCGACCAGCAGGCTGATCAGGGCGACGTTGGCGGCCACCACGTTGACGATGGACTCGGCGGCATCCGAGAGGAGCGCAACCGACCCGGTGACCAGATAGGCGGCCAGCTTGAGCACGAGGATGGCCACGCCCGTCATCAGCGAGATTGCGCCCGCACGGACCCTGGGAGACGATGCGGCTACGCCCGCGGCGACCTGTTGGCGCATCGGAACACCTTCCTAATCTTACGTCGCGCTCGCGCAGGGAACCAGCAGGTGCCGGGGGAACGTTGCCCATGGTCGGGGTGCAGGTCTGGTGCCGCCTCGCGATACGGCCCCGTCGTCGTGGAGGAGCAGGGTGAGGCGCATCCCGTTTCGGCTCGTCGATGTGTTCGCGGCGCGGCCGCTGGCCGGTAACCAGCTCTGTGTGGTTCCTGAGGCGGCGAGCCTCGACGAGACCACCATGCAGGCACTGGCGACCGAGATCGGCTTCTCCGAGATCACGTTCGTCAACCAGAGCGGCGGCCAGCGGTACAGCATGCGGATCTTCACGCCGGTGGAGGAACTGCCGTTTGCGGGCCACCCGACCCTCGGGACCGCCTACGTCCTCGTCGCCGAGGGGCGGGTGACCTCGCCGGCCGTCCAGACGACCCGCGCCGGCCAGGTCACGGTCGAGGTTGACGTGCCGCGTCACGTGGCCCGCATGCGGCAGCTGACACCGACTTGGGAGCCCGAGCTGCTCGATCGCGATGCGGTGGTCGCCGCCGTAGGGTTGGGAGCAGCTGACCTCCATCCCGACTTTCTACCCCAGGTGATCTCCACGGGACTGCCCCACCTCATCGTTCCGGCGGCCGGCACCGAGGTGGTAGGGCGAGCGCGGCCGGATGCCGATCGGCTGAAGGCGCTGCTGCAGCGCGTGGGCGCCGCAGGCCTCTATCTCTTCGCGCTGGACAGTGGTGGCGCCAAGGCCCGGATGTTCTATCCCGGCACGCGTGCGGCCGAAGATCCGGCCACCGGCTCCGCAGCCGGGCCGCTGGGTGTGTACCTGGCGTTGCGTGGCACCGGGGGCGCCCCCGTCACCCTCACCATCCGCCAGGGTGAGGAGGTCGGCCGGCCCAGCGTGTTGCACGTCGAGGTCTCTCACGAGGACGACACCTGGCAGGTCACTGTGGGCGGCGGGGTCTTCATCGTCGGGGACGGCGCGTTCACACTGGCGTGACCGCGGCGGTCCCTGGGGTGGAGCGCGGTGGCCCCACCCGGCCCTTGCACTCAGGCCGGCCGCCCCGGCGGAATGTCGAACACGATGGGAGAACTGAGGAACTTCGAGGGGACGTACACCTGATAGACATGCGCGCCCGGTTCGGCGTCGGGCCTCGCGTAAGTGAACTCGATGCCTGGCGATTCCACCGCGTAGACGCTCCAGCGGATCAGGCGGCCGTCCTCGAAGAGCAGCACGCTGCGCGGGCGAGGCCTGGAGAAGGTCAGCGGAGCGCGCAGGGAGATCTGGACTCCGCGAACCCTAATCGGCGCGAAGCCCGGGGCGGGATCCAGATCCTCGAACTGGAACGCCCCACGGGAGACGCAGGTCCGCCCGGCGCGCAACGCATCCACGATGGCCTCCTCGGTGCACGCGCGATCGCCGAGGTACACATAGGTGGCGTGGGTGAGCTGCTCGTCCGCGAAATGGGGGAAGATCGCGGTCTCGGGATCGCCGGCCAGGAATCGGAGCGCGGTGCTGCTGACCACACGGAACAGCCAGGCGTACGCGCGCCGTAGAGGAGGGAAGGCTTCCAGCATATCTGCGACCGCCGGGACCACTTCGGGCCCCACGTGGTAGTCGCAGCTTGCATACACCGCCTTGGGCCGGTGAAACCGGCGGACGTAGTCCGCAACGAGCTCCAGGTCCTCGGCCTCGTGGAGAATGTCCGCAGCGCCCGAGTAAAAGAAATCCAGGTACTCGCTCCTCTCGACCCGGGTGAGGTCATAGCGGTAGTCGGAGTAGCCGCCCCGCGTGCCGAGCGGGCTGTGCTGGAACTGGTGGCTCGCCGCCGGCGGGACGCCGTGCGCCAGGAGCTTCTCTTGAAGGGCCAGGACCGTCCCCAGACGGCCCTCGCTGTCCGGCCAGTGCCCGAAAGGATCGGTGCCAGGGGTCTGCCAGTCGAACTCGCCTGCCCGCGCGAGGCTGCGGATCGTGAACGCGATGGTGTGCGCCTCGGAGAAGTCCTCCACCGCCGGGTTGTTCCAGTGGACCTCCATCTCTCCGCCGGGGATCACAGGGATCCCGACGTCCCGGCTGGCACGGTCACACGCGCGGATGTAGTCGTCGGGGGTGCGGCGCGTGAACAGCTTGAGGTTGCGCAGGTGGTCGGTGACGACCAGGAAGTCGTAGCCCCGCCGCCTGGCGATCTGCGCCGCCCGGCGCACGGTGGCCCACCCGTCGGAGAAGCGCGTGTGGAAGTGGATCAGCCCTCTGGCCCAGCCCCGGGCCCGGTGAGGGTTCGCGCCGTGGGGTCGAGGTGACAGTGGCAGCATCTACCTTCGCGCCGAGGGCCCGCCGCAAGCGGCGGGCCCTCGGGATGTCTTCGACGGGGAGCCCGGCGCTACTCTTTGTACAGCAGGTACGTCCGGAAGATCGTCGTCGCGTCCAGGGTGATCCCCCGGACGTTCTTCTGGGCAATCACGTAGCTCTGCGCCAGGTTCTGCCACAGCGGCACCAGAATGGCCGAGTCCGCCAGCTTCTGCTGGGCCTGCTTGTAGAGCACCGAGCGTGCGTTCTGATCGGCGGTCTTCTTGGCACCACCCAGTAGCTTCTGGAACTCGGCGTAGAGGGCCTTGTCGATGGAACCGGTGGCCTTGTTCAGGTACGTCCCAAGCCCCTGAGGGCTCTCCGTCAGCCACGGGGCCAGGAAGTTGTCCGGGTCTACGAAGTCCGGGAACCACCCGAGCAGGAACATGCCGAACTGGCCGGCAGCCATGGCCTTGGTGTAGTCGCCCCACTCCGACGACTTGACCTCGACCGTCATCAGCCCCGACTCCTCCAGCGAGGACTTGATGACCGCCGCGGCGTCCGATTCGGTGGTCCCGTAGTGGCTGGGGGTGTACCACAGCGTCAGGGCCAGCTTGTTCCCCTCCGAATAGCCGGCCTCGGTCAGCAGGCTCTTGGCCTTGGCGAGATCCCGCTTGGGGAAGGCGTCGATGTGGCTCCACATACCCGGCGGCACCATGCTGTAGAGCGGCTGGTTCAGACCGCCGAACACGTCGCTGACAATCCGGTCCCGGTTGACGGCATACGCAATCGCCCGCCGGACTTTGGGGTTGTCAAAGGGCGAGGCCGTGACGTTGAACACGATGTAGCGCACTGAGGGGAACGAGTCGCTGCGGACCACCTGCAGCCGCTCGCTTTTCGACAGCCGCTTGATGTCTTCGGGACTGAAGGACCGGTAGCCCACATCCACCTGACCGGCTTCCACGGCGGCGGCTAGGGCTGCCGAGTCGGCGTAGAAGACGGTGATGACCCGCCGGTTCCTCGGCTTCGCCCCCCAGTAGCGGGGGTAGGCGTCGAAGACGGTGCGCTGCCCTGGCGTGTACTGCGCCAGCCGGTAGGGCCCGGTGCCCGCGTACTGGATGCCCTTCGCAAACGCGTTCGCCGGGGTCGTCTTGGGGCTGACGATGACCGAGATCGCGATGGACTCGGAGATCCGGGAGAGGAACGTGGCGTCGGGATCCTTCAGGGCGAACCGCACGGTCCCGGAGTCCACGACGTCGACGGACTTGATGTTCTCGATGAGCCCCAGCGCCCCTTCGGGGCCCTTCAACTTGAACGCCCGATCGAACGAGAACTTCACTGCCTGGGAGTTGAACGGCGCGCCGTCGGTGAACGTGACCCCGCGCCGCAGCTTGAACGTGTAGACCTTGCCGTCAGGCGCCACGGTCCAGCTCGTGGCCAGCAACGGCACGATCTGCGTCGTGCCCGGCTTGAAGCCGGTCAACGCCTGGGCAGTGTTCTGGAACACGAACCAGGTCCAGTAGTCGTAGGAGTTGGCTGGATCCAGCGTGGTGATCTTGTCGGTGGTCCCCAGGACGATGGTGTCCTTGGGTACTGCCGCCGGAGTGCTCGTCGGTACCAACAGCGCCAGCGCCGCTATCGCCAGCGCGACGACCGCGAGTCTTCTCACGCAGCCTCACCTCCCTGCAGTGTGCCTGGCACCCACGGGTGTTCGCTATTCGCCTGCCCGGCGCCTCCTGGGGTTCAGGAGGTCGTTGAGACCCTCGCCGACCAGACCGAACGCCAGCGAGACGAGGACGATGACCAACCCGGGAAATGTGATGAGCCACCAGAATCCGGACATGAGATACCGCTGGCCGTTCTGGATGTCGAACCCCCAGTCCGGCACGGGCGGCGGCAGGCCAAACCCCAGGAAGGCGAGGGCGGCCTCGGTCACGATGGCATCGGCAATGTTGAACGAAGGAACGGTCATCACCGCGCTAAGCGTGTTGGGCGCCACGTGGCGAACCAGCAGGCGCAGGGTCGAACCCCCCAGGGCCCGCGCTGCCTCCACGTACTCTTGCTCACGGACCACGAGCACCTGCCCGCGCGCCACCCGGAAGTAGGCGGGGATGTAGACGAAGGCAATGGCGGCGATCATGTTCTCGAGTCCGGGGCCGAGCATGGCCACGATGGCAATGGCCAGCACCAGGGCGGGGAACGAATAGATGGCATCCATGATGACGGTGAGGGTGCGGTCGGTCCGGCCGGCGATGAAGCCCGAGAGCCATCCCAGCGCGGTTCCCACCGTCAGGGAGATCACGCACGAGACCAGGGCGACCAGCAACGGGATGCGCCCACCGTGCAGGACGCGGCTGAAGACATCGCGCCTGAGCTGGTCGGTGCCCATCACGTGCTTCTGGGAGGGAGGCTGGAGGCGTTCGCTCTCGGGCCCCGTCGTCGCCGTGGGATCGTACGGGGCAAGGATCGGGGCCAGGAGCGTTGCCAGCACGAACAGACCCACAATCGTCAGCCCAGCGTATAGGAGGATCCGTGGTCCGCTCACGGCGCGGGCGCGTCTCCCTCGCAGCGTGGCTCAGTAGCGCACACGGGGGTCCAGCCGCGCGTAGAACACGTCCACCGCCAGATTGACCGCCGAGATGAACAGTGCGATGAACACCACGGTACCCTGGATGGCGGGGAAGTCCCGGTTCTCGATGCTCTCCAACAGGTAGCGCGCGATCCCCGGCCACGAGTAGACCGTCTCCGTCAGGATGGCTCCGCCCATGAGTAGGGCGAACTGCAGGCCGATGACGGTCACGATGGGGATCAGGGCGTTGCGCAGCGCGTGCCGGCCCACCACGGTCGCCTCGCGCAGACCCTTGGAGCGCGCGGTGGTCACGTACTCGCGCCCCAGCACCTCCAGCATGCTGGTCCGGCTCATCCGGCCGATGAAGCCTGAGACGACCAGCCCCAGCGTGGTCGCCGGCAGCACCAGGTGGCGCACCACGTCCACAAACGCCTCCAGGTTGCCGCGCAGCAGCGTGTCTAGCACGTAGAATCCCGTGACCGGATCGAAGAAGGCGCCCGTGACCGGGTCGAGGCGTCCTCCCACCGGCAACCACCGCAGATTGACCGCGAAGATGATGAGCAGCATCAGGCCGATCCAGAACACCGGCATGGCGAAGGCGGCGATGTTGAACAAGCGAATGACGTGGTCTGCCAACCGGTCGCTATGGGTCGCCGCGAAGATCCCCGTGGACATGCCCAGCAGGGTCGCCACCAGCATGCCGGCCACGGCCAGCTCAATGGTGGCGGGAAACCGCAGCAGCAGTTCCGTGATGACCGGGAGGCCGGTGCGAATCGAATCCCCGAAGTCGCCGCGCCCGATCCCGCCCAGGTAGGCCAGATACTGGACCCAGACCGGGCGATCGACCCCCAGCGCCTGGCGGCAGTTCTGGATCTGCTCGGGGCCCACGTTGCGACCGCCCAGCATGGCCAGGCACGGGTCGCCGGGAATGACGCGCAGGATCAGGAACACCACCGTCAGGAGGATGATCAGCATGGGCACGGTCAGTGCCAGCCGCGCCAGGATGTAGCGCCCGACTCCCACGATCCGCTCCTCGACCGACGGTCGCGTACTCCTCCTTTCGGCACCACCCCGCGCTCTCCTGGACCCGGGCTCGCCCGGGCATCCGGCCCGGCGCCCTCTTGACGGACGCGCAGCTGGCGGATACGATGAATTTACTCATAGTCATTATGACTATGAGTTATATCTATCCCAGTACCACGGAGGGGACAGGTCATGGGTCAAACCGGACGGGCGATTGTCGATCTCAACGTGGAGGAGGTCATCGCAGACCTCAAGCGCGCGTACCTGGACGAGCTGCTGGCATTCTACTCGTACTGGATCACCGCCACCGTCGCCGAAGGATTCCACGGCGAAGAACTCACCGAGCACTTCAAGGAAGAAGCCCTGGAGGAACTGGGGCACGCCGGCAAGCTGGCCGAGCGCATCGTGCAGCTCGGTGGGGATCCCGTCGTGCACCCCAGGGACTGGGAGGCCGGTGCCAACGCCCCGTGGACCCGACCGAGGGCGGATTGGGCGGACGCCGACGGGATGGTGGCCGATCAGATCAACGCCGAGGCTGGGGCGATCAAGGCGTACAACGCCCTGGCCAAGAAGACGTTCGGCAAGGACCCCGTCACCTACAACCTCGCCGTTGCACTCCTCGAGGACGAGGTAGGGCACGAGGAGTTCCTCGAGAATCTCATCGCCCGCAAGAACCCTTGAGCGCGGGAGGTTGCCCCAGGAGGGCCGGCGGGTCCCCCGCCGGCCCTCCCGACCACCATGGGCGGTACTGACGACACCTGGCACGTGGCGGGCGCGCTGCGCGCCAGCGGTCTGCGGCTCACCGGTGCGCGCCGGGCCCTGCTGACCTACCTGGCCCGCCGGCGCCAGCATCTCACCGCCGGCGAGATTGCCGACGGGCTGCGCCGTGCCGGCGCCCGCGTGGGCGTGGCCACGGTCTACCAGAATCTCCAGACGCTCAGTGACCGAGGCCTGCTGAGGCGGTTTGCCGGGCCCGACGGTCTGATGCGGTACGACGTGAACCTCTCCACCCACCACCACCTGGTCTGTGAACGGTGTGGTCGCATCGCTGATGTGGGCCTCGCCAGCCGGGCGCCGATCCGGCCGGCCCCGGTGGGCGGGGGAAGCCTCCGGGGATGGGCCGTCCGCCGCCACCAAGTCGAGTTCCTCGGGATCTGCCCCGTCTGTCAGCGGCCGGCCCACCGTCTGGGGCGAGACGTCCAGCGATGACATGACGACGCGGGCCGTCGGCGGCAGCACGCCTCATCCCGCCCTGGCCGGCTTCCACGAGCCGGTCCGGGCATGGTTCGCCGCGTCCTTTGGCGTGCCCACGCCGGCGCAGGCGCTCGGGTGGCCGGTCATTGGGACGGGGGCTTCGGCCCTGATCGTGGCGCCTGTGGGATCGGGGAAGACGCTGGCCGCGTTCCTGGCCGCCATCGACCGTCTCATGTTCGCGCCCGCACCCCAGCCCCAGGCCCGCTGCCGCGTGCTGTACGTCTCGCCACTCAAAGCGCTCGCAGTGGACGTCGACCGCAATCTGAGGACGCCGCTTGGGGGCATCGCCCAGACCGCCCAGCGCCTGGGATACGCCTTCCACGCGCCCGAGGTCGCCGTTCGGACCGGCGACACCCCGCCCAGAGATCGCGCCCGCTTCCTGCGTGCGCCGGCCGACATCCTGATCACCACGCCGGAGTCGCTGTACCTCCTGCTGACCAGCCGGGGGAGGGAGTTGCTCCGCTCCGTGAGGCGGGTGATCGTCGACGAAGTGCACACGCTGGTGGGTACGAAGCGGGGAGCCCACCTGGCGCTGTCGCTCGAGCGGCTGGAAGCCCTGACCGGGCAGCCCCTCCAGCGCATCGGGCTGTCGGCCACCGTGCGGCCGCACGAGGAGGCCGCCCGGTTCCTGGGCGGGTTCGCCCCTGACGGCGCGCCGCGTCCTGTTCGGATCGTCGATGCCGGACGTGTGAAAGCGCTGAACCTTACCGTGGAGGTGGCGGTCGAGGACATGGCGCGAGCGGGCCAGATCGAACAGATCGCCGGCGGTCCGGCCGGCGGCGAGGGCCGCACAGGCGTCTGGCCGGCGATCCACCCGCTCATCCTCGACCTGATCCGCACGCACCGGTCGACGCTCATCTTCGTCAACAGCCGTCGCCTGGCCGAGCGCCTGGCCAGCGCGCTCAACGAGCTGGCCGGCGAGGTCATCGTCCACGCCCATCATGGGTCGCTGGCCAGAGACCAGCGCCGCCGCGTCGAGGAGCGCCTGAAAGCCGGCGAGCTGGCCGCGCTGGTCGCCACCTCCTCGCTCGAGCTGGGGATCGATATGGGTGCCATTGATCTGGTCGTCCAGGTCGAGGCCCCGCCCAGCGTCGCCAGCGGCATCCAGCGCATCGGCCGGGCCGGCCACACGCTGGACGCGCCCAGTGTCGGCGTCATCCTCCCCAAGTACCGCGGGGATCTGCTGGCGTGCGCGGCGCTGGTGGAACGCATGCGCGCGGGCGACGTGGAGGCCATCCAGTACCCGCGCCTGCCGCTGGACGTGCTCGCGCAGCAGATTGTCGCCATGGTCGCCACGGACGACTGGCGCGCCGACGACCTCGAGCGCGTCGTTCGTCAGGCGGCGCCGTTCCACGACCTCTCGCGCGGCCTGCTGGAGGGCACGCTCGACATGCTCTCCGGCCGTTATCCCTCCGACGAGTTTGCCGCCCTCCGGCCGCGCATCACCTGGGACCGGCTGACCGGCGTCCTCACCGCGCGCGAGGGCGCCAGGCGGGTGGCCATCGAGAACGGCGGCACCATCCCCGACCGCGGTCTCTACGGCGTCTTCCTCGCCGGTGCGCCGCCGGGGCACGGCCGCGTCGGAGAGCTCGACGAAGAGATGGTGTTCGAGAGCCGCGTGGGCGACACGTTCGTCCTCGGCGCCAGCACGTGGCGCATCGAAGACATCCTGCCGGACCGGGTGCTGGTCTCACCCGCGCCCGGCGAGCCGGGCAGGATGCCGTTCTGGCACGGCGACCGGCCGGGCCGGCCGCTGGAGTTCGGCCGCGCCATCGGCGTGCTGGCCCGCACGCTGCGCGCGTTGCCCGAGCCTGCGGCCATCGAGCGCCTCACCCGGGACCACGCCCTCACCGAGGCCGCGGCACGCAGCCTGATGCAGTACCTGCAGGACCAGCTCGACGCCGCAGGCGTCGCGCCCGACGACCGCACGATCGTCGTCGAGCGCTTCAAAGACGAGGTAGGCGACTGGCGGATCTGTCTGTTGTCCCCGTTCGGCGGACAGGTCCACGGTCCGTGGGCCATGGCCATCGGCGCCGCGGTCCGCCGGCGTTACGGTCTCGAGGTGGACGTCCTGTGGACCGACGACGGAATCGTGGTCCGCTTCCCCGACGTGGACGATCCGCCGCCGCCGGGGGCTCTCCTGCCCGATCCCGACGAGGTCGAAGATCTGGTGGTCGAACACCTGGGCGCGGGCCGGGCCGCGCGGCAGGCGCAACAGGCAGGGGGGACGCCGACGTCGCTGTTTGCCGCGCGCTTCCGCGAGGCCGCGGCCCGGGCGTTGCTGCTGCCCCGGCGCTTCCCCGGGCAACGCGTGCCGCTATGGCAGCAGCGCAAGCGCGCGGCCGATCTGTTCAACGTCGCGGCGCGGTTCCCATCGTTCCCCATCGTGCTAGAGACATTCCGCGAGTGCCTCAGGGACGTCTTCGATATCCCGGCCCTGCGACAGCTTCTCCGCCAGATCGCCACCCGCGAGATCCGCGTGGTCACCGTGGACTCGCGCAGGCCGTCGCCGTTTGCCGCGGCGTTGTTGTTCAACTATGTGGCCAATTTCATGTACGAGGGCGACGCACCCCTGGCCGAGGCCCGGGCCGGGGCCCTGCTGGTGGACCCGGCACAACTGCGCGACTTGCTTGGCCACGTGGAGCTGCGCGAACTGCTCGACGCCGATGCGCTGGCGGAACTGGAGCGCTGGCTCCAGCACCTGGCGCCCCAGCGCGCGGCGCGCCACGCCGACGGCCTCCACGATCTGCTGCGCGACCTCGGCGATCTCACGGTGGAAGAGATCCGCGCGCGGGCCGCCGAGGATGCGGACATCGCCGGCTGGCTGGCGCGATTGAACCGCGAAGGCCGCGCCGTGCGCCTCCAGATTGCCGGCGAGGGACGGTACGTGGCCGTCGAGGACCTCGCGCGGTATCGTGATGCCCTGGGCGTGCCCCTGCCCGATGGACTCCCCGGGGCATTCCTCGAGCCCGTCGCCGATCCTCTAGGCGATCTGGTGGGACGCTATGCGCGTACACACGGGCCGTTTGCGCCCCGCGACGTGGCCCGTCGCTTCGGGCTCGGGCTGTCGCCGGTGCTCGAGACCCTGAGTGCGCTGGAACGGGCTGGCCGGATCGTCCAGGGCGAGTTCCGGCCGGGCGGAACCGGACGCGAGTGGTGCGACGCAGAGGTCCTGCGCACCCTGCGGCGGCGGTCGCTGGCGCGGCTGCGCCGCGAGGTGGAGCCGGTTGACGGCCCCAGCCTGGGCCGCTTCTATCTCGACTGGCAGGGCGTCCGGGTCAAGCGGCGCGGACGCGAGGGACTGCTGGCGGTGCTGGCGTCGCTCCAGGGCGCGGCGATCCCGGCTTCAGTGCTCGAGCGGGACGTGCTTCCCGCACGGCTTGAGGACTACGACCCACGCCTGCTGGATGCGCTTGCGGCATCGGGTGCCGTGGTCTGGATGGGCGTCGAACCGCTGGCGCCCCGCGACGGCCGCATCCGTGTGTGCCTGGCGGAGGCGGCACCGTTGATGTTCCAGGCGCCCCGCGGCGAGGCGCCTGATGGCGTCCTCCACCGGAAGATCCGAGACGCCCTCGCCTCGCACGGTGCGTTGTTCTTTCCGCAGCTCCTGCAGGCGGTCGGGGGCGGCTTCGTGCCCGAGGTGCTGGAAGCCCTGTGGGATCTGGTCTGGGCCGGCGAGGTGACCAACGACACGCTGCAGCCGCTGAGGGCGTACGTGAATCCAGGCCGGTACCGCTCGCGTCGGGCCAACCGATCCTGGCAGATCGAGCGCATCCGGCGGCCGGGCCTGGTGGGATCAGGCCTGGGGCTGCCGGCCGAGGCCTCGGGCCGGTGGTCGCTCACAGCGAGCCTGATCGCCGGGGCGCCGACGCCCACGGAGCGCCTGGCGGCCCAGGCCCGACAGCTCCTGGAGCGGTACGGTGTGCTGACCCGGGACGCGGTGGTGGCCGAAGGCGTCGAGGGCGGGTTCGCGGCGGTCTATGGCGTGCTGCGGGCCATGGAGGACGCGGGTCGCATCCGGCGCGGCTATTTCGTCGCCGGCCTGGGCGGCACGCAGTTCGCCCTCCCCGGCGCCGCGGATCACCTGCGCGCGCTGCGCAAGCCGCCGGAGTCCATCGAGATGACGCTGCTGGCAGCGACCGATCCGGCCAACCCATACGGGGCGGCGCTGCCGTGGCCGCAACGCCCCCAGGACGCGACCGCTCGCCGGCCGGCGCGCACCGCAGGCGCGTTCGTGCTGCTGGCCGATGGTGCCCTGGCGGCCTGGCTCGCGCCGCGTGAGGGCCAGTTGCTCACGTTCCCGGAGGCCGCAGCCCACAGGCTGCCCCAGGACGTGGCGCGCGCGCTGGCCGGATGCCTGGCCGCGGAAGTCCGCGCGGGGCGGTGGACAGCACTCGTGCTGCGCGAGGTCGACGGCGTACCGGTGGAGCACTCACCGATGGCCGCAGCGCTCCGTAACGCCGGGTTTGTCGCCACGTCCCAGGGGCACCTCATCAGGTTGCAGCCCGGATAGCGCGCAGCCAGGGGGGTGGCGGAGAAGCCGACGGAGAAGGTTACCCTTGCCAGCGAGGCAAGAGCAGGAGGTTTCGCCCATGACCCTCTCTGCGACCTCGGTCGCGCACCGGCCCCGCCGGTTGGCCCGGGCGGCCGTCCTGGGCGCCGGTGTCATGGGCAGCAGCATCGCGGCCCACCTGGCCAACGTGGGCGTACGGACGCTGCTGCTCGATGTGGTGCCCCAGGCCCCTACCGACGACGAGCGACGCCGCGGCCTCACCCTGGAGTCCCCGCAAGTCCGCAACCGACTGGCCCGTCTGGGCGTGGACCGGGCGATGGCTGCGCAGCCGGCGGCGTTCTACAGCCCCGAACGTGCCGGGCTCATCACCACTGGCAACTTCGACGACGACCTGGCGCAGGTCGCCGATGCCAACTGGATCATCGAGGCGGTCGTCGAGGACCTGTCCATCAAGCAGGATCTGCTGGCCAGGGTGGAACACCACTGGCGGCCCGGCACCATCGTGAGCACCAACACGTCCGGGCTGCCTGTGGCCCAGGTCGTCGCCCGATCGGGTGACGCATTCCGCGCGCACTTTCTCGGCACGCACTTCTTCAACCCGCCGCGTTACATGAAGTTGCTCGAGCTCATCGTCACCCCGCAGACCGAGGCGTGGGTCGCCCAGACTGTGGCGGGCTGGAGCGAGCAGATGCTCGGCAAAGGCATCGTCTACGCCAAGGACACGCCCAACTTCATCGGCAACCGCATCGGGACATTCGGGTTCTTCAAGACCGTGCACCTGATGGTGGAGTTCGACCTGGACATCGATGAGGTGGACGAACTCACCGGGCCGCTGGTGGGTCGACCGCGCAGTGCCACGTTCCGCACAGGCGACCTAGTCGGTCTTGACGTGCTGCTGCACGTGGCGGCCAATGCCCACCGAAGCCTGCCCCAGGACGAGGAACGCGCGGTCTACCTACCGCCACCCTTCATGACTGCCATGGCCGAGCGGGGCTGGTTGGGCGAGAAGAGCGGCGGCGGGTTCTACCGCCGCCGGGACGGCGAGATCTTCACCCTCGACCACCGCACCCTTGAGTACCGGCCCCGAAAGCGGCCGAGCACGGCAGCCCTGGAGGCGGCCAGGGGTATCCCCGACCTGCCGGCGCGCCTGACCGCCGCGCTGGCCATGCCAGACCGGTACGGGGAGTTCCTGCGGAGGCTCTTCGCGGAGACGCTGCTCTACACCGCCCGCCGCATTCCCGAGATCAGCGACGACGTCGTCAACGTGGACCGCGCCCTGCGCTGGGGGTTCGGCTGGGAGATGGGGCCCTTCGAGATGTGGGACGCCCTGGCCGCAGCCGGTGCCGCCGATCGCCTCATTGACAAAGCCCAGGCCCTTCCGGAAATCCTGCGGGTGGTCCAGGAGAGCGGCGCCGGCACGTTCTACCGAGAGGAAGCTGGCGGTCGCGCGTACTTCGACCTGCGGACACGCAGGTATGCGGCAGAACCCGGCATCGCCGGTCGCCTCCAGCTCGAGCCGCTAAAGCGCGCGAGCCGCGTCGTGGACACCAATCCCGGCGCCAGCCTCATCGATCTGGGCGACGGGATCGCATGTCTAGAGTTCCACACGAAGGTCAACGCGATCGGCGAAGACATCGTGGCCATGGGCTTCCGGGCCCTGGAACGGCTGCAGACCGACTTCGACGGCCTGGTCATCGGCAACCAGGGCCAGGACTTCTGCGCCGGGGCCAATCTCATGCTGCTCCTCCTCGAGGCGCAGGAAGGCGACTGGGACGAGATCGACCTGGCGGTTCGGCGGTTCCAGGCATGGCTGATGGCGTTGCGCCGCGCGAGCGCACCGGTGGTCGCGGCGCCGTTTGGCCGCACGCTCGGCGGGGGTGTCGAGGTGTGCTTTGCCGCCTCCCGCGTCCAGGCCGCGGCCGAGACCTACATGGGGATGGTCGAGCCGGGTGTGGGCCTCATCCCCGCCGGTGGCGGCTGTATGGAGATGGCGCGGCGCGCGGCGGAGCGCGTGCCGGACGACGTGGGAGCCGATCTGCTCCCGATGCTGCGCTGGGCGTTCGAGACCGTGGCGATGGCCAAGGTCTCCACCTCGGCGGAGGACGCCAGACGCCTGGGGCTGCTGCGGCCGTGGGACGGGATCACCACGAACGGCGACCTGCTGCTGGCCGACGCCAAGGCCGCGGCACTGGCGCTCGCGCGGGCCGGATACCGCCCGCCGCCGGAGCCCTCGATCCCGGTGCTGGGGAGCCGCGGCGTGGCAGCCATTGCGTCCCTGCTCCACTTCATGCGCACCGCCAACCACATCACCGATCACGACGTCACCGTCTCCGCCAAGCTGGCCTACGTGATGTGTGGCGGCCACGTGCCCGAGGGCACCCGGGTCTCGGCCGAGTATCTGCTCGAGTTGGAGCGCGAGGCGTTCTTGAGCCTGCTGGGGACGCCGCAGACTCAGGATCGCATCCGACACATGCTGCGGACCGGCAGGCCGCTGCGCAACTAGGAGGAGTCGCCATGCGCGAGGCCGTCATCGTCTCATCGGTTCGGACGGCGGTGGGCAAGGCCCCACGCGGCACACTCAAGGACACGCGGCCGGACGAGTTGGGCGCTCTGGCCGTGCGCGAGGCCCTCCGCCGCACCCCAGGCCTCGATCCCCGAGACGTCGAAGACTGCATTATCGGCTGTGCCATGCCCGAGGGCGCGCAGGGCCTGAACATGGCCCGGGTGATTGCGCTGCGCGCCGGGCTGCCCGTGACGACGGCCGGGATGACCGTCAACCGCTTCTGCGCGTCGGGCCTACAGGCCATCGCCATCGCCGCAGGACAGATCATGACCGGGCAGCACGAGGTGGTGGTCGCCGGGGGCGCCGAGAGCATGAGCATGGTCCCCATGCAGGGGTTCAAGTACGCGCCCAATCCCCATCTGGCCGAGGCCTGGCCGGACGTCTATCTGACCATGGGCCTCACCGCCGAGATCGTCGCCCGGCGGTACCAGGTCACCCGCCAGGAGCAGGATCGCTTCGCCCTGCGCAGCCATCGTCTCGCGGCCGGCGCCCAGCAGTCGGGGAAGTTCGACGACGAGCTGATCCCGGTGCCGACGGTCCGGTGGACCGTCGAGGACGGCCGGCCCCGCAAGGAGGACGTCACCCTTGCTGCGGACGAAGGCGTGCGCACGGACACCAATCTGGACGCCCTGGCGAGGCTGAAGCCGGTCTTCGCCAAGGATGGCACGGTGACCGCCGGGAACGCCTCGCAGACCAGCGACGGCGCCGCCGCGGCGGTGGTGATGTGGGCCAAGCGGGCAGAGGCGCTGGGGGCCCGGCCCATAGCGGTTCTTCGTTCGTTCGCCGTGGCGGGCGTCTCGCCCGAGGAGATGGGGATTGGTCCTGTCCAAGCCATCCCCAAGGCCTTGGCCCAGGCGGGCCTGCGCCTGGACGACCTGGGCGTGATCGAATTGAACGAGGCGTTCGCCGCCCAGGCGCTGGCCGTCATCAAACTGGCCGGATTGGATCTCGAGCGCGTCAACGTCAACGGCGGCGCCATCGCCCTGGGCCATCCCCTGGGCTGTACCGGCGCCAAGTTGACCGCGACCCTGCTGAGCGAGATGCGGCGCCGGCAGGCTCGCTACGGCATGGTCACCATGTGCATCGGCGGTGGGATGGGCGCCGCCGGCATCTTCGAGCTGGCATAGGAAAGGGGTGGATGAGATGGAGACCAGGACCACGTCGGTCGGCGCCCCGGGCGGCTCGTTCCTCATCGCCCAGGCCGCACCGAACGCCGTCTTCACCCCCGAGGACCTCACCGACGATCACCGGCTCGTCCGCCAGACGGTCGAGCAGTTCGTCGAGGGCGAGGTGCTGCCGCGGACCAGCGAACTGGAACAGCACGGATGGGACCTGACGCGGGCGCTGCTGCGGCGGGCCGGCGATCTGGGGCTACTGGGGGCCGACGTCCCCGAGGCGTACGGTGGCGGCGGCCTCGACAAGATCACCAGCCTGGTGATCAAAGACAGCATGGGGGCGGCGGCGTCCTTCGGGGTCACGTACTCGGCGCACACCGGCATCGGGACGCTCCCGATCGTCTTCTTCGGCACCGAAGACCAGAAACGGCGCTACCTGCCCGGGCTGGCCAGCGGGGAGCTGGTCGGCAGTTACGCGTTGACCGAGCCCACGGCGGGCTCCGACGCCATGGCGATCCGGACGAGAGCGGTGCGCAGCGCCGACGGGACCCACTATCTGCTGGACGGTAGCAAGCAGTTTATCACCAACGCGTCGTTCGCCGATCTCTACATCACGTTTGCCAAGCTCGACGGGGAGCACCACACCTGCTTCATCATTGACCGCGGCAGCCCCGGCGTGACGGTCGGGCCCGAGGAGCACAAGATGGGCATCCGGGGCTCGTCCACTGCGGCCATCATCCTCGAGAACGCCAGGGTCCCGGCCGGCAACCTGCTCGGTGAAGTCGGCCAGGGGCACAAGATCGCGTTCAACATCCTCAATGTGGGCCGGTTCGGGCTGGCCGCCGGGGTCGTGGGCGCGGCCCGGCACGCCCTGCGGGAGGCGCTGGTGTACGCCCGGGAACGCAAGCAGTTCGGCAAGACGCTGGTCGAGTTCGGCCTCATCCAGCAGAAGCTGGCCCGCATGGCCACGGCCATCTTCGTAGCCGAGAGCATGATCTACCGCACCGGCGGCCTGATCAACGACGCGCTGGGCGGCGAGCACCAGAATACCCAGCAGGTGGTGGCGGCGCTCGAGGAATACGCCGTCGAGTGCTCCATCAACAAGGTGCTGGCCTCCGAGGTCCTCGACCTGGTCGTGGACGAGATGGTCCAGATCTACGGCGGCTACGGCTTCATCGAGGATTATCCGGCCTCCCGCGCATACCGGGATGCCAGGATCAACCGGATCTTCGAGGGCACCAACGAGATCAACCGGCTGCTGGTCCCGGGCATGCTGCTGCGCCGCGCCCAGCGCGGCCGGCTGGCCCTGCTGGCTGCGGCCCAGAAGGTCGCCGGCGACCTGCTCGCGCCGTCCGGCGGCGACGGCGATCTCTCCGGCCCGCTGGTGGATGAGCGCCGGCTGGCGGACGCCGCGCGGCGAACCGCGCTGTTCGCCGCCGGCGCGGCTGCCCAGAAATTCGCCGCCGACCTGGAGCGCCAGCAGGAGATCCTGGGGTGGATCGCCGACCTGGTCCTCGAGGTGTTCGCGGTCGAGAGCGCTGTGTTGCGCGCGGCCAAGACCGCCGAGCGACGCGGCGCGTTGGCCGCCCTGCAGGCGGCGATGGTGCGCCACTACCTCGACGAAGCGCTCCCCCGGGTCGAGGCAAACGCGCGGCGGGTCCTGGCTGCGACCGAGGAGGGCGACATGCTCCGGACCATGCTGGCCGGGGTGCGCCGCTTCCTCAAGATCCCGGCGGTGAACGCGGCTGTACTCAGCCGCCAGATTGCCGGGGCGGTCGTCGAGGCCGGCAGGTACATCGC
>JAVKIJ010000015.1:0-45902 GCA_031459535.1 Candidatus Fervidifonticultor quintus
GGCGATCTGCTGACCGTGGGCCTCCGCTCGGCGTACAGTTTCCACATGGAGAATCTCAACCGACCGGAGAACCGCGAGATCGTCGAGGGGGCGCTCGCCAGAGTACTGGCCAGGCCCCTGCGGTTTCGGTGCCAGCTCTACGACACCCCGCCTGCCGCGCCCCTGGCGGATGTCACCGAGGCGGCCCCGGCAGCCGACGCCGGGCCAGCTGCGGCCACGGCCGAGACCGCAGCGGTGCAGACAGCGGCTACGGCACCGGAGCCAGGGGACGCGATGTCCTTCGTCGAGCGGGCCCGGCAGATGTTCGGCGCAGAGATCGTGGACGAGCGGCCGGCACCCTAGCGCCCGGGCCGCCGCAGGCGCCCGACGCCGCAGGATGAGTGAGGAGGTCGGCCCGTGCGCATGGGCGATATGGGCAAGATGCTGAAGCAGGCGCAGAAGCTGCAGGCGGAGATGGCGCGCGTGCAGGAGGCCCTGGCCGCCGAGCGCGTGGAAGCCACAGCTGGCGGAGGTGTCGTGCGCGCGGTGGCCAGCGGCCACGGTGAACTGGTGGAGCTCGTGATCGACCCGGCCGTGGTTGACCCGTCGGACGTGGGCATGCTCTCCGACCTGGTGCTGGCCGCGGTGAACGAGGCCCAGCGCAAGGCGCGGGCGCTGGCCGAGGAGCGCATGAAGGCGCTCGCAGGTGGCCTGCAGATCCCTGGCTTCCCGGGCCTCTGACAGGCCGGGGGAGGGCGCCAGGCTTCATCCATCCCGATGGACTACCCGGCTCCGCTTGCCCGTCTGATCGACGAGCTCACCAAGATGCCGACCGTCGGGCCCAAAACCGCCCAGCGGCTCGCGTTCCACATCCTCCGCCTGCCGCCCGAAGAGGCCCAGGCGCTCGCCGAGGCCATCCTGGACGTGAAGGCAAAGATGCGCCACTGCTCGGTGTGCTTCACGGTCACCGACGTCGACCCCTGTGCGATCTGCAGCGATCCCGCCCGCAGCGACGAACTCCTCTGTGTCGTGGAAGATCCCAGAGACGTGCTGGCGCTGGAACGGACGCGCGAGTTCCGGGGTCGCTACCACGTGCTACACGGCGCGATCTCCCCGCTCGACGGCATCGGCCCCGATGACCTGCGGATCCCAGAACTGCTCGCCCGGGTGAAGGGCGGCGGCGTGAAGGAGGTCATCGTCGCCACGAACCCGCGGGTCGAGGGCGAGGCGACAGCGATCTACCTGGCCCGGCTGCTCAAGCCGCTCGGCGTCCGCGTGACCCGGATTGCGCACGGGCTGCCGGTGGGCGGCGACCTGGAGTACGCCGACGAGGTGACGCTGGCCCGGGCCCTGGAAGGCCGGCGCGATCTCTAGGATGCGCGCCGGGGCCCAACTGGCCCGCTCCCCGCGCTTTGGTGCGCTTCGCCACCGGAACTTTACCATCTTCTGGCTGGGCCTGCTGATCTCGCACACTGGCACCTGGATGCAGTCGGTGGGCCAGGGCTGGCTCGTCTATCAGTTGACCAACACGCCGGTGTGGTTGGGTCTGGTGAGCCTGGCGTTCGCGGTGCCAATGCTGATCCTCCCGCTGTTTGGCGGGGCGGTGGCCGACCGCGTCAACCGGATCAGCCTCATCCGTAGCCTGCAGCTGTTCACGGCGACCGCCGCGCTGGTCCTGGCGGCCGTGACCTATCTCGGCGTCGTGAGCGGCTGGCACCTGGCGGGCTTCAGCCTGGTTCAGGGTCTCGTCCTGGCCTTCGAGGGCCCCGCGCGGCACGCGACGATCCCGCAACTGGTGGATCGGGAGCATCTGCTGGGCGCGGTATCGCTGTTCCAGTCCACCTACCAACTGGGAGGGTTCTTCGGCCCGGCGCTGGCCGGATTACTGCTCGGCGCGTTGGGGACCGAGCGCATCTACGCCCTGTTTGCCGTCAACGGCCTGACCTTCCTGCTGTTCGCCGGCGCGCTCTCCCTGCTGCGCGACGCCCCGCAGGAGCGGGAGGCGGGCGCGTCGCTGGTGGCATCGGTCTCAGACGGCGTCCGGTTCGTCTGGAGCCGCGCGCCGCTGCGGGCGCTATTGGTCCTCATCGCCGTGGCGGGCGTGTTCGGGCGCTCGTATCTGGCCCTGATGCCGGTTTTTGCCCGGGACGTGCTCGGCACAGACGCGCGGGGCCTGGGTTTCCTCACCGCCGCGCCCGGCATCGGTGTCATCGCGGGCGCGGCGCTACTCTCAGGGTTTGGCGTGGCGGGTTCGCAGGGACGACGGATCTTCGCCGCGGCCGCGCTCTTCGCGGTGCTGCTTGGGGCCTTTGCCACGTCCCAGTCCATGGCGTTGTCGCTGGGCCTCCTGGTAACCCTGGGCTTTGCGACCGTGACCCTGGTCGCGAGCATATCGGCGGCTATGCAGACCGCGGCCCCCGACGCGCTGCGCGGTCGCGTCATGAGTCTGTGGGCCATCGCCAATGTGGGGTTGCCGTCCTTGGGCGCGATGCTGACTGCCAGCGTCGCGGCCGCAGTGGGCGCACCCATGGCCGTCTTGGGCGGCGCGGGCCTAGTGGCCGTGGCCGCCGTAGCCCTGGGATCGAGGATTCGGGCCATTCCGTAGCGCTTTCCGGCCCGAGGCTGCGACGGTATACTGTAGACGGAGGGAAACCCGGCGTGGAGTTCATCAGCCCCACACAGGGGCGCGTGACCTTCGATCAGATGTTCAAGCAACTGGTCGGCTACATGAAGAGCGAACCCGACCAGCACTACCACTTGATCATTGGTACCGACTCCCTGCTCTCCGACGACACCACCTTCGTGACCGCCGTGATCATCCATCGGGTCGGTCACGGCGGCCGGTACTTCTACCGGCGCTTCCGCAACCGGAAGATCGAGAGCCTGCGCCAGCGCATCCTCTTCGAGACGTCGTTGTCCCTGGAGACCGCCCACCTGATCACCACGGAGCTGGCCCGCAACGGCTATTCGAAGCTTCCCGTGGAGATCCACCTCGACGTGGGGAACAACGGCGAGACCAAGCGGATCGTGCGTGAGGTGGTGGGCATGGTCTCTGGCTCGGGGTTCAGCCCGGTGATCAAGCCGGACGCCTACGGCGCCACCAAGGTGGCCGACAAGCACTCGAAGTAACCTGACAGTCCCCGCGGCACGTCGCCCGGGCTACGGCCGGTGGGCGCGCAACACGCTTCGCGCCGTGGTCAGGAACGCCTCGATCAGGGGGTTGGGCGGCCGGTCTCGGTGGGCGACGCTGTAGAAGGTGCGCGTAATCCGGCCTTCGCGCAGGCGAATTCCGCACAGGTGTCGCCCAAGCCGGCGCTGCTTCAGCAACGTCGCCGACAGGAACGCCACACCGGCGTTGGCGCTCACCAGGTCCAGGGTGACCTCGTTGCTACTCACCTCGAAGGCCGGGCTCACCTCGATCCCGAACCGGGCCAGGAACTGTTCCACCGTCTGACGGGTCATGGAGCCAGCTTCACGCATGATGAGCCGCTGGCCTCGCAGCGCGTGGGCAGAGACGACCCGGCGTCGGCTCCAGGGATGTGCCTTCGGCACCACCAGCACGATCTCGTCCACGACGAACAGCTCCACCGCCAGGCGTTCGTCATCCACCGACCGGCCCACGAACCCCAGATCGTCCTCCAGGCCGGCGACCCGGTCCAGAACCTCGGCGCTGTTGCCGAGGATGAACCGGACCCTGGGGCCCGGGAACGTGGAGACGAAGCGCTTCAGCACCCGCGGGAGATAGACCGTGCCCACCGTCAGGCTGGCCCCCAGGCGGAGCAGGCCGCCCCGTAGTCCCCGCAGGTCGTGCAGCCTGGAGTCCAGCTCCCGCTCCAGGACGCTCACGCGGGAGGCGTAGTCGAAGACCACGTGACCGGCGTCGGTGAGCGCAACGGCCTGGCCGGTCCGGGACAGCAGGCGTACCCCGTACAGCCGCTCGAGCCCGCGCATCTGCAGGCTCACCGCCGGCTGGGAGATACCGAGCACGCGGGCGGCGCCCGAGTACGACCCTTCCCTGACCACGTGGAAGAATGTGCGCAACCAGTTGAGGTTCATGCCATCCTCCCTATAAATTCAATTATAGATTTCTTGACATTCCTTTGTTTGACGTATAGCATCGTCAGCCGTACGCTCTCTTCGGAAGGTGACCTGGCGAGGGGAGCAGGATGGGACGGTACAGAGGCAGGATCAAGCTCGCGGTGCTGGATACAGCCGGCGTGGTGTGCGACGGCCCCCAGGATCTCCGGCACCTCTACCCGCGCGACGACCTCAAGGGCGTCAAGGCGCCCGTGATCGCCTTCGACGAAGTGCTGTCCCGCTACGGCCTCCAACTGGCCTGGGCGGTCATCCGCAGGCCGATGGGCCTGTTTAAGCGGACGCACCTGCAGCGGCTGCTGGAGGACCAGCAGGTCGCGGCGCAATTCGTCGCGGCCCACGGCCGCCCGTGGACGGAGGCGGACATTGACCGGCTGTTCGAGGAGTTCCGGCCGGTTCTCGACGAGGTGATCGTCCGGGAGGAACTCGCGCGCCCCATCGACGGAGTCAGGGAGTGCCTGGCGGCGCTGCGAGCGGAGGGGATCGTGATCGGGTGCGACACGGGGTATACGGCGTCGGCGTCGGCGCTCCTCAACCAGGCGCTGGCAGAGCGGTTCGGGATCGTCTTCGATGTCACGACGAACTCGGAGGTGGTCAGAGGCCGGCCCAGCCCCTTCATGGTGTTCGACTGCATGGAGAAGGCCGACCTTTATCCTGTGGAAGCCGTGGTGAAGGTGGACGATACACGGGCGGGCATGTACGAGGGCCGCAATGCCGGCGCCTGGACCGTAGGGGTGTACGAGTCCGGAAATGACTCCTACGATCAGCTCAGGGAGGCGGAACCCGACTTCCTGATCCCGTCCATCAAGGCGCTCCCGGAGGTCATTTTCAACCAGATCGAGCCCCGGCTGACCCGGGGCGCCCTGCCCGGGCAAGACACTCGATGATCCGGGCGATGCGGCCAGGCTCCGCAACTGCCCCATGGAGGTGAGCGGGATGGTTCGCTGGTTCGTGGTCAGTATGGTAGTGACCGGGCTCGTGCTGGGCGCGGGGACAGGGCTGCGAGCCGCCGCGCCGACTCAGTTCGCCACTTATGGCATGCCCCACGAAACGGTATGGGCACTGGTCATCGACGCCTTCTGCAAGAAGTACAACTGCATCCACGTGGACACCGACATGGGCAGCGCCGAGGCCATCACCAAGTTCGTGGCCGAGCGCAGCAAGCCTGTGGCCTACGCCACGGAGGTGGGTATCGCGTTCGGTCCCGTGGCGGTCCAGCGCGGGGCAGCCATGATGTACAAGAACGCCAACTGGGACAAGATCCCCTCGTGGGCCAAGGATGCCGGCGGTGGATGGTTCGCCGTCTACGCCGGCGTCCCCACATTCCTGGTGAACCCCCGGGCGGTGAAGGCCGTTCCCGCCTCCTGGCGCGACCTGCTGAACCCGGACTACCGGCGCACCTTCGCGATCAAGGACCCCCGGACGTCAGGAACCGCCCTGGCCACGGTGCTGGCCGCCAACGCCGCGATGGGCGGAACGCTCACCAATCTCGACCCGGGCATCGCCTACTTCAAGCAGCTCAAGGAGATGGGGATCCTCAGCCCGACGCGGGTCAGCGACTCCAACATCCAGAAGGGTGAAATCCCCATCACGGTCAAGTATGATCACGAGAACCTGGTGCTGCGCGACGCGCTGAAGAACGAGCTGCGACTGGAGATCATCGTTCCCAGCGATGGCACCATCTACGCCCCCTCGGTGCTGGTGCTGAACCGCTACGCCCCGGACCAGGCGCTGGCCAGGGCGTTCGCCGACTTCGTGACCTCCGACGAGGGGCAGCTACTGGTGGCCAGGGCCTACCCCAGGCCGGTTCGCTACGTCGCCGGCAACCTGAAGGTGCCGGCCGACATTCGGGCGCGGTGGCTGCCGGACTCGGCGTACGGGACCCGCGTGCGCAAGGTCCTTGAGTGGGACAAGTTCTCGATCGTCGCGTTCGCGGAGAAGTGGGCGAAGGAAGTGGCTCCATAGGGATCTCACCGGGCCGCCCGCGAGGCCGGCGCCGCGCACGGATAGGCGCGCCGGCCGATCTGCTGGCGGTCGTCCTGCTCGCCGCCTTCGTCCTGGCCACCCTCGTGGGGCCGGCCGGTGCCCTGGTGTGGAACAGCCTGCGGGCCGAGGGCAGCCTCTCGCCGGGGATCTACGCGAGGATCCTGCGGTCGCCGAACCTGCGCCAGGCCGTCGTCACCAGTCTCGCGCTGGCCGCCACCGCCGCCACGGTAGGCACCACGCTGGGCGCGCTGCTCGCCCTGGCTCTCCACGGCACGGTGGGAGATCGCTTTCGCTCCACGTTCCTGTCGCTGGCCACGGTCGCCAACAACTACGGCGGGGTGCCGCTGGCGTTTGGCTTCATCCTGCTGCTGGGCTCCACAGGAATGATCACCCTGCTGGTGAGTACGGTGCTCGGCCGCCGGGTAGAGATCGAACTGGTCTCGTTCTGGGGCCTGATCGCCGTGTACCTGTACTTCCTGATACCACTGTGCGTCCTCACGTTTCTGCCGTCGCTGGCGGCGCTACGGGCCGAACTGCGCGAGGCCGCCGAGGTCCACGGGGCCAGGGCCTACCATTTCTGGCGCTACATTGGCGGACCAATCCTCATGCCCCCCCTGCTGGCCAGCTTCGTCTTACTGTTCGCCTCGGCGCTGGGCAGCTACTCGACACCATGGGCCATCATCGGGGGCGGCGCCGGCCTGACGCTGATGACCGTGCAGATCGGGTTCATCTTCGGCGAGTCCGGTTTCGACATCGCGGTGGCTGACGGCCTGGCTGTGATGATCATCGGGCTGGCCTCAGCGTCGCTGGTGGCCTACCACGCGCTGATGTCGCGCGCCGCCCGGTGGATGCGATGACCGCATCGCGCCTGTGGCGGGGATGGGCCCTCGTGCTCATCGGCGCCTTCGTGATCTACCTGGTGTTGCCGCTGGCGGTCACGCTGCTCTTCGCCCTGGCGACGCGCTGGACCAGCACGGTCCTGCCGGAACACCTCACCACCGAGTGGGTGATCCGCACCGTCCGCGAGCCCAGGTTTGGAGAAACGATCCGCCGCTCGCTGGCGTTGGGCGGCGTGGTGGTCCTCGCCGACCTGGTCCTGGTGGTGCCCGCCCTGGTGGTGGCGACCATCCGGCAGAGCCGGTGGCGGCCCGTGCTGGACGCCGCCTCGCTGCTACCGTACGCGATGCCGGGTGTGGTGCTGGCGCTGGCTCTGCTACGCTTCTACGGCGCGGCGGCACCGGCGTTGTTGAACACGCCGTGGCTGCTGGGTGCCGCGCACGCGACCCTGGCCCTGCCCATCGTCTACTGGGCAGTGCTCAACAACCTGCGGGCCATTCGCCTGCACGAACTCTACGACGCCTCGGTCACCTGCGGTGCCCGGTGGACGCAGACGCTGCGCTACGTGGTGCTGCCCAACATCCGCACCGGCATGGCCGTCGCCGCGGTGGCCGGTTTCACCGCATCGTTCACCGATTTCGCGGTGGCCAACTTCGTGGTGGGGGGAAGCTGGTTGACCTTCTCGGTCTGGCAAGGATACATCATGCGCCAGAACGGACACATCATGGCGGTCACGTCCATCGTGAGCCTGGTCGTGACCATGACCACCACGCTCCTGCTCATCCGCCTCGCCCGCGAGGCCGGGCTGGCGCCGCGCCAGGCGCGTGGAGGTGGCTAGCATGGCTTATCTGGTCCTGGAGAATCTCTGGAAACGGTTCGGTGCCACCGCCGCCGTGGCCGGCCTCAGCCTTGAGATCGAACGCGGCGAGTTCGTCAGCCTGCTGGGGCCCAGCGGCTGCGGCAAGACCACCACGCTGCGCCTCGTGGCCGGTCTGCTGGCACTGGACGCCGGGGACATCTGGCTAGAGGGAGAACGGATCTCCCATCTGCCCGCCGCGGAACGGGAGATGGGAATGGTGTTCCAGGCGTGGGCCCTCTTCCCCAACATGACCGCGGCGCAAAACATCGGCTTCCCCCTCAAGGTACGCGGCCTCCCGCCCCGCCAGATCGCCGCGCGCGTGGCCGAGATCATCGGACTGCTGGGGCTCGAAGGGCTCGAGGACCGCTACCCCCACGAGCTGAGCGGCGGCCAGCAGCAGCGCGTGGGCCTGGGGCGGGCGCTGGCGCGCGAGCCACGGGTGCTGCTGCTCGACGAGCCGCTGAGCGCCCTGGACGCGCCGGTGCGCCGGGGGCTGATCGTGGAGATCCGCCGGCTGCAACAGCAACTGGACATGACCACGCTCTATGTCACCCACGACCAGGAAGAAGCCCTCAGCATGAGCGATCGGGTCGCGGTCATGGACCGGGGCCGGATCGTCGAGATGGGCACGCCCGAGCGGCTCTACGCCGAACCGGCATCGGCCTTCACCGCCAGCTTCATCGGGGCCACGAATGCCCTGGTCGCCGAGGTCACAGATGCCGCGCGGTCGCTGGTGAGCGTGGCCGGGCTGACGCTTCGGGTGCCCGACCTTGGAGGCGCCGGCCCCGGCGACCGAGTACGCATCGGAATCCGGCCAGAAGACCTCCGGATTGCCCCGTACCCGCCACTCGCAGGCGCCAACGCCCTGCAGGGTCGGGTGCTCGTGAAGACGTTCTTGGGACCGGTCACGCGGGTCGAGGTCCGGTGCCAGCAGATGCCGCTGCGCGTGGATGTGCCGTCGGCGGAAGCGGTGACCGTTTCAAGCCAGCAGGACGTCTGGCTGCTGTTCCCGGAACACTGCCGGGTGCTTGAGGTCCTCGGGAAAGAGGTAGCCGACCGTGGCCGGTAACGGGCGAGAGGGAGAGGCCGGCCGCCTGCGCGACTGGCTGGCGCGAGCCGGCCGGCTCATCCCCGGCGCGACTTTCGATGAGCTGGTGCTGCCCGAGGCCGTGGCCCTCATCCCGGAGTCAGGGTCGGGGAGCCGCCTGCGCGATGTCAACGGCGGCGAGTACATCGACTACACCCTGGGCGGCGGCGCGCTGATCCTGGGCCACGCCCACCCCGACGTGGTGGCCGCGGCCGCGGACCAAGTGCGCCGTGGGTCGGCGTTTGCCATGATCTCGCCGCCGCTGCTGGAGCTGGCGCAGGTCATAGTGGAGACCGTCCCGTGTGCCGAGCAGGTCATGTTCGCGGCGACCGGCGCCGAGGCTACCTATATCGCGCTGCGGCTGGCGCGCGCGCTCACCGGGCGCGCGCGCATCCTCAAGTTCGCCGGCGGCTACCACGGCTTCCACGACGTCGGCATCCTGAGCGTGACGTCCGCCGGGCGGAGCACGACGCCCACCCCGGAATCGGCCGGTGTAGCGCCCCACGCGCTGGACGACGTGCTGGTGGCGCAGTTCAACGATATCGACGGCACGGCTGGGCTCATCCGCCAACATCACGACGCGCTGGCTGCCATCATCGTGGAGCCAGTGCAGCGCGTCGTGCTGCCCCGCCCCGAGTTCCTCACGATGCTACGCGAGGAGAGTCGGCGGTTCGGCATCACGCTGATCTTCGACGAGATCGTCACCGGTTTCCGCTTCGCCTACGGGGGCGCGCAGGAACTCTACGGCGTGACCCCCGACCTCGCGACCTACGGCAAAGTGCTCGGCGGAGGCTACCCGCTCTCGGCGATCGCGGGATCGCGAGCCCTGCTGGGTCTGGCGAATCCGCGGGGCGGGCCTGCGGCGATAAGCGGCTCTCAACACGGCAACGCCGTCGCCGCCGCTGCCGGTCTGGCAACGCTGCGGCACCTGGCCCGGCCGGGGAGTTTCCAGCGGCTTCGGTCGCTGACAGTGCTGATGGAGTCCGCACTCAAACAGGCGCTGGCCGCCGCCGGGATTGCCGGTCGGGTGGTCGTGCTGGGACCGGTGTGGCACCTCCTGCCCCTGGCAACCGGCGACGGACCGTTTCCAGACCACGCGTCCTCACTGCCCGTCGACCCGACGAGAGCTCGCGCCTGGATTGAGGCCCTCTCCATCGAGCTGACCCGCCGGGGAGTGCTGGCCTTCCCCCGCCCGCTGCGCGGCTACGTACGGGGGTACCTGTCGCTGGCGCACTCCGAAGACGACATCCGCCAGACAGGCGAGCGCATGCGTGAGGCCCTGGAAGCCGCAACCAGGCGGGTGCAGGCCGCGTGGTGAGGGCGGTGGCTCGGAAGTGGCGCCCTCGGGCATAGACCGGCCCTGCGCGTTTCGCGCAGGGCCCGCCGTTCACGGCGTGCTGCCCGAGCCTACTTGGCCGCGTCGGCAATCGCCTTGTTCGCGAGACGCTCCGCTTCGGCCAGGGCCCGCTCTACCGTGGCCTGCTCGTGCCAGGCCTTCTGGATCGCACCGCCGAGGGCGTCCATGACACCGTTCAGCCCCAGGTTGATGGGCAGCTTGCGGCCGTAGGGGGCGAGCCTCAGCAGGGCCTGGGCGTAGGTATCCGACTTGAAGGGTTCCTTGGCCCAGTTCGCCTTGTACCGGGGCGTGAGATCGAACTTCCTGGCGATCTCGTAGTCCTTGGCCTCGCTGTTCAACCATTCGATCGCCTTCCACGCGAGTTCCTTGTTTCTGGCCGTCTTGGGCACGGAGAACAGCCAGGCGCCCAGCAGGCAGCCGGGCCGATCACCCGCCTTGCGCACCGGAGGCGGCGCGAGGCCCCAACCGGTCATCCAGGGCATGTTCGGCGCTTCCTTGGGCTGACGGGAGCGGATACTCACGACCTCGCTGATCTGCATGGAGGCGATCCCCTTCAGGAACGCGGCCCGGGGATCGGGGAAGTTGAGACTGGTGGACTTATCGACGTTGAGCATCTCCAGCACCAGCTTGAGCGCCGCGCGTCCGCCGGCGTTGTTGAACGCGGCCTGGCCGCCGCGGAGGAGGTTGGGCTTGTCGATGATGTCGGCGCCGGCGCCCCACAGCGCCCACGTGAACTTGTGCACCACGCCGTGGGGATGGCCGACGTGCCGGATGGCGAACCCCACCCGGGTGATGGTGCCCCGCGCATCCCGCTTGGTCAGCTTCCTGGCATAGTCACGGAACTCGTCCCACGTGCGCGGTGGCCGGTCGGGATTCAACCCGGCCTCCCGGAAGTGCGCCTTGTTCCACGTGAGGCCATAGATGTCGATACCCATCTGGGGGTACCCCCACATGGCGCCGCCGTAGTCTGAGAGCTCCTTGATCTCCGGGGACACCGCGCCGAACCACTGTCTGGTCTTGGCGGCGTCCACCTGCTCGAGCAGCCCTTCCTTCAGGAAGCCGGGCAACCACGATCCGTCCACGAAGAGGATGTCGGCGACATTGCCGGCCACGGCCGCCGCAAAGATCTTCTGCTGCATGGTGTCATAGTCGACGGCGACCATTTCCACTTTGACATTGTTGGCCGCCTCGAACTCCTTGAACAGCTCCTTGTCCGCAAACGGACTCACCGGTCCGGCGGCGATGTCGCCGGCCGGGTACCACAGGGTGATGGTCCTGGGCTGCGCCGAGGCAGGCGACGCCAGCGGGACGAGGACCAGTGCCAGCAGGATCACCAGCCATGCATGGGCTCTCATGCAGCCTCCTCCTTTGTGCACGTCCCCTGACGGTTGCCGGCTCCCAGGCCGAGGGGCGTGCATGTTCATGCTTCGCCGACGCTCGCAGCAGGCCTGCTCCGTCCGCGCGTCTGCGACGTGCGCCTCGTACGGTCTACTTGAGCCCCGTCAGCGCGATCCCCCGGATCATGAACCGCTGGGAGAACGCGTAGGTCACCAGCATGGGGGCCACGGAGATCACCGTCCCCGCCATCAGCGGGCCGTAGTCGATGTTGCCGTAGGGGTCCTTGAAGAGGGCGATCCCCACGGGAATCGTGCGCAGGTGCTCGGAGTTGATGACGATCACCGGCCACAGGAAGTCATTCCACGAGCTCAAGAACAACAGCATGGTCACCGCGGCCAGGACCGGCTTGATGAGCGGGGCCACAATCCCCAGGACGATCCGTACCTCACCGGCGCCGTCGATGCGCGCCGCGTCGATGAGATCCATCGGCACGGTCTGGACCGCCTGCCGCGTGAGGAACACCGCGAACGCGCTGGCGAAGTTGGGCGCCAGGATCCCCTGATAGGTGTCTACCCAGCCCAGCCGGGCCAAAAACACGTAGAGGGCCACGCTGGTGACCTGGACCGGCACCATGAGCGTGGCCAGGGTCAGCAGGAACAGCGGCGTCTGCAGCGGGAACCGGTAGACGGCAAACGCGTACCCCGCGAACAGCCCGAAGACGACCGAGCAGCCCACCGAGATGACGGCGACCACCAGGCTGTTCCTGTAGTAGACCAGCCAGGGCGCCTTCGTCCAGGCGTCCCGGAAGTGGTCCCAGACGATCTGGCTGGGAATCCACTTGGGCGGGAACGCGATGATGTCCGGCGCCGGGCTGACTGAGGTGATCAGCATCCAGTAGAAGGGCAGCACCATGATCAGCGCCCCACCGCTCACCACCAGGAAGACCGCCAGGCGCCACACCCGCTGCGCCATCAGTAGGTCACCTCGTAACGGCGGCTCGCCCGGTACTGCAGGACGGTGATCACCAGGATGAACAGGAACAGCACCATGGCCTCGGCGGCCGCGTACCCGAACCGGTAGCGCTGGAACGCCTGCCTGTAGAGCTCGAGGACCACCACATTGGTGGACTCGGCCGGGCCACCGCCAGTGAGCACGAACACCTGGTCGAATACCTGAAAAGCAAAGATGCCGTTGTAGATGAGGATGAACGCGGTCACCGGCGCCAGCAAGGGAATGGTGATCTGCCAGAACCGCTGAACGGCACCCGCACCGTCAATGGTGGCCGCCTCGTAGTACTCCTGCGGGATGGCCTGGAGCCCGGCGATGTAGATCACCATGTTGTAGCCCAGCGTCTTCCAGATGCTGAAGATGATCACCGACGGCAGGGCCCAGGTGCTGGACAGCAGCCAGGGCGAGGGGGGCAGGCCGACGAGCCGCAGCAGGACGTTGAACAGACCGTACTGTGGGTTGTACAGCCACCACCACACCACGGCCGCCGCCACGGTGCTGGTCACCATGGGGGCGAAGTAGACGCCCTTCAGCAGCTCCTTCCCCGGGAAGCGCTCGTTGAACAGCACGGCCAGGATCAGGCCCAGGGCCGCCGCGGCGGGTACGATGGTCGCGGCATAGATGATGGTGTTCTTGATGGCCAGCTGGAAGATCTCGTCGGAGGCCAGATCGATGAAGTTCTGCAGCCCCAGGAAGGTGAGCCGGCGGCGGACCAGCTCGACATTGAAGAAGCTGAAGTAGAGCGTCTGCAGCGCCGGCCACACGCGAAACAGGCCGAACGCCACCAGCACCGGCGCGATGAACAGGTAGGCGTGGAAGTAGTACCGCTGGTGCGCGCGCCGCAGCCAGGCGCTCACCTGGGGCGCCATCACGACAGGCGGCCTGGGGCTGACACGGGGGCATCAGCCCGCCGTGCCAGCCCGGGTGCGCAAGACCGCACTACTTGGCCGCGTCCTGGATCGCCCGCGTCGCCATGCGCTCGGCGTCGGCCAGGGCCTGTTCCACGGTGGCCTCGCCGTGCCAGGCCTTCTGGATCGCGCCGCCCACGGCGTCCATGATGCCGTTCAGCCCCAGGTTGATGGGGAGCTTGCGGCCGTAGGGCGCCATCTTCAAGAGCGTCTGCACGTAGGTGTCGGACTTGAATGGCTCCTTGGTCCAGTTGGCCTTGTACCGCGGCGTCAGGTTGAACTTGGCCGCGAGCCGGTAGTCGTTGATCTCGCTGTTGAGCCACTCGAGGGCCTTCCACGCCAGGTCCTTGTTCTTCGCCGCCTTGGGCACCGAGAACAACCACGCACCGAGCAGCGTGGCCGGCCGGTCCCCGGCTCGCCGCGCCGGTGGCAGCGCCAGACCCCACCCGGTGCTCCAGGGCATGGCGGGCGCCTCTCGCGGCTGGCGCGCGCGGATGCTGACCGACTCGCTGATCTGCATAGACGCGATCCCGCGCAGGAACGCCGCCCGCGGGTCCGGGAAGTTCAGGCTGGTGGACTTGTCCACGTTAAGCATGTCGAGCACCAGCTTGAGGGCCGCACGGCCGCCTTCGTTGTTGAACATGGGCTTGCCGCCCCGCAGGGCCTTGGGATTGTCGATCAGGTCGGCGCCCGCGCCCCAGATGGCCCAGATGTGCTTGTGGACGACGCCGTGCGGGTGGCCGACGTGCCGGATGGCATACCCGACCCGGGTGATGTTGCCCTGCGCGTCGCGCTTGGCCAGCCTCTTGGCATAGTCGCGCAGTTCATCCCAGGTGGCAGGCGGCCGCTCTGGATCCAGCCCGGCCTCCCGGAAGTGGGCCTTGTTCCACGTGAGGCCGTAGATATCGTGCCCCATCTGGGGATAGCCCCACATGGTACCGGCTCCGTAGTCCGAGAGCTCCACGATCTCAGGGGACACGGCCGCCAGCCAGCGCCGGGCCTTGGTGGGATCCAACTGCTCGAGGAGGCCCTCCTTGAGAAACCCCGGCAGCCAGGACGTGTCGATGAACAGGATGTCGGCCACGTTGCCCGCTGCCGCCGCAGCGAAGATCTTCTGCTGCATGGTGTCGTAGTCAGTGGCGACCAGCTCGACCTTGACATTGTTGGTCGCCTCGAACGAAGCGAACACCGTGGGATCGCGCAGGGGGAGCGTACTCTGCGTGATCTCACCGGCCGGGTACCACAGCGTGATCGTCTGCCGGGCCCCGGCTCCCAGCGGCTGCACCCCGGCCGCCAGCAGCACCACGAGCAGTACGGCGATAATCGCCAGCTTCCTCATGACATCACGCCACCTCCCATGGAACCAGCATATCCCCCAGCGAGACTACTTCGGCTCCGCGGCCCCAGTCCCCGCCGGGGGCCCTCATCTCCATTACACCACTACACCACGCGGCGGGGCGAAGGGAGTCCCCCCACCCCACCGTACCCGGGGTCGACGGGGAGTGGCCCGGCGGGCCGCCGAAGACTCTGTGGGGACGCCAAGAGGGAGGACACCGATGCGATTAGGAGTCACGGTAGCCCATGCTCGTGTGCACTACGGCGAGACACCGACCCTGGAGGCGTACGAGCGGTTCGCCCAGTGGGCCGCCGCCGAGCGCTTTGAGGGCATTGAGATTGCGGCGTTTACCAGCGAGCACTTCGAGAGGGACTTCGCCGACCCGGACGCCCTGCGGCGGTTTGGTGCGCGGTGCCGCGATGCGGGTCTCGCCATCAACGCCTTTGAGGCCGGGTTTCTCCGGCACATGACCGTGAGCGTCGACCCAGCGGTGCGCCGCCGCGCCGTGGGAGAACTGGAGCGGTCAGTGCGCGTCGCCCAGGCGCTGGGGACAGATCTGGTCTACCTCCATTCCGCGCCGCACCCGTCGTGGCGTATGGAGTTCAAGCGCCTCTACGACGACTTCACGCCCCCGGTGCGGGTCGAGGTACCGGTCGGGTTCTCGTGGCCCGCCGCCTGGGAGCAGTACGTCGCCGTGGTCGGGGAGATGGCAGCGGCCGCCCAGCGGGCAGGAATCCGCCTGGCCCTGGAGATCCGGCCGTATGAGATGGTGAGCAACGCCGATGGCATGCGGCGCCTGGTCGAGGCCGTGGGCTCGCCGGCCCTGGGCCTGGTGTTCGACACCGCCCACTTCGTGGTGCAGAAGGAGCTGCTCCCGGTGGCCGTCGAGAAGCTCCGCGACCGCATCTTCCTCGTCCACCTGGCCGACAATGACGGTGCCAGCGACTACCATTGGGCGCCGGGCAAAGGTGTCGTCCCCTGGGACGGCGTCGTGGGCGCCCTGCGCAAGATTGGCTACGAGGGCTTCGCCAACATCGACGTCGCCGGCAGCTACGACGACATCGACGCGGAAATCCGCGCCGGGCGGGACTTCTGGCTGGGACGCCTGGCCGCGTAGGGACCCGCGGTCAGCGGGGCGGCAGGAGCGCCCGGACGAACCGCAGGCCCTGGCCGGCTGCGGCCTCGAAGCCCGGCGCCAGGCTCATCTCCAGGCCGACGGCGCCCGCGTATCCGATCTCGCGCAGCGCTCGGGCCACGGCGCCGAAGTCCAGGTGCCCCCAGCCTGGCGCCCGTCTGTTGCTGTCGGCGAAGTGCACGTGCACCAGGTGCGCCGCGCCCAGACGCACCGCATCGGGGATGGACGCCTCCTCGATGTTCATGTGGAACGTATCCACCAACAGCCGCAGTGAGGGCAGCCCCACCTCGGCCAGGAGGTCCAAGGCCTCCCGTACCGTGTGGACGAAGTCGGTCTCGTACCGGTTCCCCGGTTCGAGGGCCAGGGTGATTCCGCGCGCCCCGGCATAAAGGGCCGCCTCGCGCAGGCACGCTGCCAGGTGGGCCGCCGCTTCGGCGCGCGAGGCGCCGTCGACCAGTTTTCCACGGACGATGCCGACGGAGACGAAGGGGGCGCCGACTTGGACCGCGATGTCGACGCACCGCGTCACCCCTTCCACGGCGCGGCGGCGCACCCCAGCGTCGGGGTGCGTGAAGGTCAGCCCGTGCTCCACCGCCAGGAACCCCGAGGCGATCACGAGTACCTCGAGCCCGCAGCGCGCCGCGGTGGCGGCCACTGTTGCCGGATCGGGATCGCTGAAGTCTGTGGGCATGATCTCCACGGCGTCATAGCCCAGCGCCGAAGCCCGGGCGAGCGCTGCCTCAAGGGACAGCGGCGTGGCTGCGGTCCAGAAGCGGGAGCCGGGAGCGGCGAGGTAGAGCGCGATCTTCACGAGGGGCGCAACTCGGTCCGGCCGCCCATGTAGGGCACCAGGGCGTCGGGGAGCCGCACCGACCCGTCGGCCCGCTGGCCGTTCTCGAGGACCGCGATCAGGGCCCGACTGGTGGCGACCATCGTGCCGTTCAGGGTGTGCACGAACTCGGCCTTGCCCCGCGCACCGTCGCGAAAGCGAACGCCAAGCCGCCGGGCCTGGAAATCGCCGGCGTTGCTGCAGGAGTGCGTCTCGCCGTAGCCGCCGCGCCCCGGCATCCAGGTCTCGAGGTCATAAGTCTTGGTCATGGCCAGGCCGAGGTCGCCGCCGCAGAGCAGCACCACACGGTACGGCAGGCCCAGGGTGCGGACGAAGCGCTCTTCCAGACCGACCAGGTACTCGTGCTCCTCTGCCGAGTGGGCCGGGTGCGCGTACGAGAACATCTCGACCTTGTAGAACTGGTGCACGCGGTAGAGGCCGCGGATGTCCTTCCCGTACGAGCCCGCTTCCCGCCGGAAGCAGTGGGAGAGCCCGACATAGCGCAGCGGCAGTCTTGCGGCGTCGAGGATCTCGTCCATGTGATAGGCCGCCAGGCTCTGCTCACTGGTCCCGATCAGCGCCAGGTCCTCGGCCTCGATCTTGTACGTCTGCTGGGTATCCAGCGCGAGGCCGCCCCAGGCACCGGTGATGACCTGGCTGCGGACCAGCATGGGTGTGACCATCGGCACGAATCCCTCGGCGACCAGCAGATCGAGCGCGAGGCGAACCAGCGCCAACTCCAGGAGCACCCCATCGCCGCGGAGGTAGAAAAAGCGAGAGCCGGCAGCCTTGGCGCCGCGCTCGAAGTCGAGGATACCCAGTCGCGTGCCCAGGTCTGCGTGGTCCAGAGGCGGGAAGTCGAAGGCCGGGGGCTGGCTCCAGGTGCGCACGACCACGTTCTGCGAGGCGTCGCGCCCGTCCGGGACGCTCTCGTCCGGCTGGTTGGGCAGGGCCAGCAGCGACGTGTGCAGGTCGCGCTCGATGGCCTGGACGTCGGGTTCCAGCGCGCGGATCCGTTCGGCCAGGGCGCGCATCTGGGCCATGCGCGCGTCGCGGTCGGGGCCCTGCAGTCTGGGGATCTCGGACGACGCGCGCTTCTGTTCGGCCCGCAGCTTCTCGATCTCGGCCAGCAGCGCCCGCCGCCGGCGATCGGCCTCGAGGATGCGGTCGATCGGCTCGGCGTCGAGGCCCCGCTTGCGCAGGCCGGCCCGAAACCGCTCCGGATTCTCCCTAATGCTCTTCAGATCCAGCATACTCCCCTCTTAGCCTCCTCAGGCGAAGGCTGTGGCCATCGGGCCTTCCCCATCATACCCCGCCGGTCCTGGAGACGGGGGACGCGCACGCAGCGGAAATCGCCCGGATGGCAGCACTGCGCCCGCGCGGCAACCCGTGGGGTGCGCCGGCCTAGTCCGTCTTCCTGGATTCAGGCGACCGGGGTGACCGCGGCCTCGTCGCGCTCGCCGGTGCGGATCCGGTAGACGCGTTCCACGGGCAGCACGAAGATCTTGCCGTCTCCGACCTCGCCGGTCCCGGCCGATTCCAGAATGGCGCGCACGGTGGGCTCGACGAAGTGATCTGAGACGCCGATCTCCAGGCGCACCTTCTCGGAGAGCACCATCTTGACCGTGGTACCGCGGTAGGTCTCCACGCGTTCGATCTCCCCGCCGTGCCCCTGAACTCGGGTGATGGTGAGGCCTCGGACTTCTGCCCTGAAGAGCGCCTCCAGGACATGGTTCAGCCGCTCGGGCCTGACGATGGCGACCACGAGTTTCATGCGGGTCCTCCTGCGGGTTCGGGCGTGGGTTCCGGGCTGCCGACTGCGGGTTCGGAGAGCACGAGAATGGCGCCTTCGCCGGTGGTGTAGGCTTCCTCGCCGTGCTGGCTCACGTCCAGACCCAGGCCCTCATCCCGCGGGTCGTCTACGCGCAGCGGGAGCACGACGCCGACTGCCTTGAGGAGGCCCGCCGTCCCCAGCCCGCTGTACGCCACGGCGGCCAGGACCGCGACCACCTGGATCCCCACCTGCGCCGGGTTGCCGGCGATCAGGCCGTCGGCCAGCCCGTTCCAGGTCCGCTCGGCCAGCACGCCGGTGAGGACCGCGCCTACCGTTCCGCCGATCCCGTGCGCAGCCAGCACGTCGAGCGAATCGTCCAGCGGGGTGCGCGACCGCCAGAGGATCGCATAATAGCTCAGGGGCGCTGCCACCGCGCCGACAGCCAGCGCGGCCAGCGGGCCGACGAAGCCCGCGGCAGGCGTCACGGCCACCAGCCCCACGACGATGGCGGTGGCACCACCCACGGCCGTGGCGCGCCCGGTTCGGATGAAATCCAGCAGGGTCCAGACCAGCAGCGTGGCCGCCGGGGCCAGCATGGTGTTCACAAAGGCCAGCGCGGCCACGGCGTTGGCGGCCAGGGCGCTGCCGCCGTTGAACCCGAACCAGCCGAACCACAGCAGCCCGGCACCCAACACGGTGAACGGCACATTGTGGGGCAGGATAGCTTGTCGCGCGTAGTCCTTGCGCGGGCCGAGCACCAGGGCGGCAACCGCCGCCGCGGTCCCAGCGTTGATGTGCACCACGGTGCCGCCGGCGAAGTCCAGCGCTCCCAGCTTCGCCAGCCAGCCGCCACCCCAGACCCAGTGGGCGAGCGGCGCGTAGATCGCCAGCGACCACGCGGTGATGAACGTCAGGTACGCCCGGAACTGCATGCGCTCGACGACAGCGCCGGAGATCAACGCCGCCGTGACGATGGCAAACGTGCCCTGATAGGCCGCGAAGACCAGATGGGGAATCGCCCCCTGCGCGTCCAGACCCACCCCGCGCAGCAGGGCCCGCGAGAGGCCGCCCACCACCGCCGAGCCGCCGCCGAACGCCAGGGAATAGCCGCACAGCGCCCAGGCCACGCCGACGAATCCCAGCGCGGCCACACTCATCATCAGGGTGTTCAGGGCGTTCTTCGCGCGGACGAGCCCGCCATAGAAGAACCCCAGCGCGGGGGTCATCAAGAGCACGAGCGCAGTCGAGACCAGCATCCAGACCGTGTCGGCGCCCGCTACGGCAGCACCCGGCATGGCCACAGTCACCCCTCTGCAAAAGCGAAAGCCCCCACGGTTGGGGGCTTCGCGGCCCGGACATCGAGTTATTGGTGCCTCTTATAACGCCTAACACCGGGGGCCGGCGGCTGTCAACTGCCGGAGCCTGTCAGCAAGCCTGCGCCACGCAGCCTGCCGTCCACCTCACGGACGAACCGCGCCGCGCCCATGCCCGCGAACAATCCCCGCGCCCGGTCGAAGGCCGCTCGGGCCCGGGGTCGGTCAGCCAACATCAGCAACGCCTCGCCATACCTCAAGAGAGCCAGGGCCAGATCAATAGGATACTCACGCCTCTCCAGCACCTCGAGGCTCTGCCCGAACAGCGCCTCGGCCGCCTCTCGCCTGCCCTGCGCCGCCCTGATCTTCCCGAGCGTGGCCCGGTGCGTGGCCTGGGCCACCACGTCGGTCTCGGGCAGCACGTCCAGGGCCCGCTCAGCGTGCTCGGCGGCCGCAAGCAGGTCACCGCGGGCCAGGTAGAGCTCGGCGAGCGCGCGCAGCACCAGCCCGGACTCGGTGTTCACGCCATGATCGCGGCGCAGTGCCCTGGCCATGAGCAGCTCCCGCTCCGCCTCGCCCAGGCGACCGACGCGCAGGTAATGCATCCCCAGGCGCAGCCGGGTGTACGCCTCGGCCAGCAAATTGCCCAGATCGTGCCGGATGCGGATGGCCTCGGTCAGATACCGCACCGCGCCGGCATCGTCGCCGGCCAGGTGCGCATAGATCCCCAGCCCGGTCAGCGCGTAGGCGCTGCTCAGCGGCTCGTGATGTTTGGTCGCCAGGCGCAGGGCCTCTGTGAGCACCCGGTTGCCCTCCTCGAGCTGGCCGTTGTCGATCAGTGCGCGCCCTAGGCGCGCCATGGTCCTGGCCATCCCCTGACCGTCCTGCATCTCGCGGTACAGGTCGAGAGCCTGACGATAGGCGAGGTGGGCTTTGCTGAATTTGCCCCGCAGGTCCTCGGTGACGAACCCGGCCACCTCCAGCGCCTCGGCTTCGCCTCGGCGGTCGGCCTGCTTCCGAAACAGCTCCAGTGCCCGGCCAATGGCCTCCTCGGCCGGTTCCAGCCGGCTCCGGTTGTACTCGGCGAACGCCCGGTTCAGCCAGGCGCGCGCCAGCAGGTCGTCCCGTCCGATGGTGGGTGCCAGGCGCAGGATGGTCTCGGTATCTTCCTCGAGGATCTCCACCGAGAACATCCACTTGGCCACCTCACAACGGTCGGTCAGGACCTGGAGCAGCAACGGGGTGTCATCGGTCAGGCCGGCATTGCGCAGCACGGCCAGCGCCCGGTCGTAGAGCCGCAGCGCCTCCGGCAGCGCCCGCAGCCGTCGGCCCCGTTCGCCGGCCCGCCGCAAGGCCTCGATGGCGGTGCGGGCCAGGGCCTCGTCGTGCTCGCCGGCGTCGAACCGATACCGCCACGCCTGCTCGTAGTGGTAGGCGAGAATCTCGAGGAACTCCTCATCGGTGCCGCTCGCAGCCTCCAGCCAGCGGGCGAACCGGAGGTGTTTGGCGCTCCGATCGCTCTTGGGCAGCGTGCCGTAGGCCACCTCGCGGATCAGCGTGTGCGTGAACGTGAACTCCCGCTCTCCGGCCAGTGACGACGCCGGCCGCTCCTCGATGACCTCGCGCTCCTGCAGCCGGTCCAACGCGGCACTCACCTCCGCTGGGTGCAGCCCGCCCACCGCCAGCAGCGCGCTCAGCCAGAACCGGCGGCCCACGAGCGAAGCATCCTGGGCGACCCGCTTCTCGAGCGCCGTGAGCAGGTCGAGGCGGGAAGTGAGCAGCCCCGTGATCGTGTCAGGGATGCGGATCTCAAGCGGGTGCTCGGCCCACCGCCAGCCATCGCCACCCCGCACCAGGCTGCCGCCGTCGATCAGCATCCGCAGGATCTCCTCGATGAAGAACGGGTTCCCCTCGGCTTTGGCAAGAATCGCCGCGCGCACATCCGTCGGGACCATCTCGCCATGCAACAGATCGCTGATCAGGCGGTCACCCATCGCCTCGGGCAACGGCCCCAGCGACACCGCGGTGTAGTTGCGCACCCGAGCGCCCCACTGAGGATAGCGCTCGAGGAGATCGGGCCTGGCCAGGCAGAGGATCAGCAGCGGCGCGTCGCCGATGCGGATGGCCAGGTACTCGACGAGATCCAGCAAGCTCTGCTCCGCCCAGTGGAGGTCCTCAAAGACCAACACGAGCGGCCGGGCGGCGGCCTCATCGCAGATGAAAGCGCGCAGCGACCGCGCCAGCGCGCCCTCCGCAGCCTCGGGCGCGCCGAGCGCAGTGAGGCTCTCCCTCGCGCCCGAGCGCGTTTCAGCGACCCGCCGAAGCGGCTGCAGCCGCTGGTTCCAGACCTCCTCGGCTCCAGGAACCTCCACGCCGAGCACCGGCGCCAGGCCGGCCACAACCGCATCGCAGTCCTCGGATGCGAGCCGTGACCCGCAGACGCCGTAGACCCGCTCCCGCAGCTTGGCCACGACCTCCAGGGCAGGGTCGTCGTCCCTGATCCCACACGCCTGCTTGAGCATCTCCGCGATCGGCCAGTAGGTGAGCCCCTCACCGTACGCCGGACAGCGCCCTCGCAGGACCTGCGGCTCGTCGGCCTCCCCGCCCAACGCCGCGAGGAACTCCTCAGCCAGGCGGCTCTTCCCCACGCCGGCCGGTCCCACGATCGTCAGCAGGTGTGGCCGTCGGCTGTCCGCGACGCGCCGGTAGAGGGCCTGGAGGAACACCATCTCGCCTTCCCGGCCGAGCATTGGTGCCCGCAGCCGCTTCGCTTTGGGGCGATCGGCGAGGCCGCCGACCTCCCACCACGCCCGACCCGCGAAGTCGCCATCGAGCGGCGTCGGAAGCGGTCGGCCAGCAACGACGTGCCGTACGGCCTCGTACGTGCGCGCGTCCACGACGATCGTGTTGGGGGCGGCCCGCTGCTGCAGCCGCGCGGCCAGGTTGACCGCCTCGCCGGTCGCCATGAACTGCCCGGCCCCGACTGCTGCGGCATCGGCGATGACTTCCCCGGTGGCGATCCCGATGCGCAGGGCCAGGTCGGCGCGCAGCCGAGCATTCAGAGCCACCATGCGCTCCCTCATGGCCAGCGCGGCGCGTACGGCCCGTTCGGGATCGTCCTCGTGCGCGACCGGCAGCCCGAACAGCGCCATCACCGCATCACCGATGAACTTCTCGACGACGCCGCTGTGACGCTCGACCTCGCCGCGCATGTCGGCGAAGTAGTCGGTGATGATGGCGCGCGTCTTCTCCGCGTCCAGCCGCACGACCATGGGGGTGGAGCCCACGAGGTCGGCGAACAGTACCGTGACCACGCGCCGCTCGGTCGCGGCCTCTGCTGTCAGCGGAGTACCGCAGCCGAGGCAGAAGTGGGCGTCCAGTGGGTTCTCGGTGCCGCAGTTCGTGCACCGCCGGGTGAGCGATGCGCCACAGCGCATGCAGAACCTAGCGTCGGCTGGGTTCTCGGTGCCGCACTGCGAACAGGGGATCACTCACCTAGGGTAACACGGAGCTGCACCCTGAAAGAAGCGAACACCCCGCGCAGCGCTGCGGGTATCGCCGGGCCGCGGGCACCAAGGAACAGCCAGACGGCGCCCAGGGTGATCAGGCCGACTGTCAGCGCGGACCCCAGCACCACGAGCACAGTGCGGTGGAACGCCCGGCCCCCAAGCCATGAGGCGTAGACGGCCTTGGCCAGCGTATTCGAAGCGACAGCCAGGGCGATCGCGTAGCCAGCCGCAGATGGGGTCAGCACCGATGGGGCCATCCCGGCCAGGGTCAGCGTGATCGCATCGACGTCCGTGAGGCCAGCGACGACCGCGGCCGCCACCACCCCCCAGGCGCCGAGGTAGCGGGACGCGGCGGCAACCGCGAGCTGCACGAGCCCGTACACCACCGCAAACCGGATCGCCTGCTCCAGGCGGAACGGGTTGGTCACACCCGGTGCGGCGCTTGGCCCTGTCGGCGTGCGGCGCGGCGCAGCCGCCACCGCAGTGCCGCCGCCAAGGAGAGCTGCCAGCAGGAACGGCCCCAGGTGGGGCAACACCTCCGGGCCTGCCAGCGCGGCCAGGATCGCCACGCGCACCAGCATCACCAGGGAGGCCAGCCCCGCGGCCACCCCAAGCGCCGCCGCCTGCGCCGGCTCCTCGCGGGAGCGGCTCGCGAACGACACTGTGGCGGCCGTGCTCGAGACCAACCCGCCAAGGATCCCGCTGACGAACAGGCCGCGCGCATGCCCCCAGACCCGCATGGCCACGAACGCCGCGAACGAGAGCGCGCAGACGATCACCACCATCCCCCAGAGGTGCCGGGGATTCCAGACGCCCCAGGGACCGTAGCGCGCATCGGGCAAGACGGGCAGGATCACGGCTGCGATGACGGCCAGCACCAGGGCCGCGGTCAGCTCCTCGGCGGTGAGCGCCCGGGTGAAGGCCTCGAGCCGTGCCTTGGACGCCAGCAGCACGGCCATGCCGATGCCCAGGGCACCCGCAAGCAGCAGTGCCCCACCGCCGGCCAACACGCCCACCCAGTAGGTGAGGAGCGCAGCGGTCTCGGTCGTCGCGCCCACGGCGCCCTCCACGCTCGTTCGGAGGTAGGACGCGACCACGAGCGCCGCAACGGCCGCGAACCCCGAGACGACGGCTGCGCCGACCTGTCCGCTGACCAGCGCCAGGACGGCGCCGAGCAGGGCGAAGAGCGGGAAGGTGCGCACCCCGGCGAACTGCTCCCGCGCGCCCCGGCCCTCGGCGCGCTCGCGCTCGACGCCGATCAGGCCGCCCAGCAGCGCCGCCACGAGCAGGCGCATCAGGGCCACGTGAGGGCGCGCGATGGGATCTATGGCATCGAGCACGGCTGTACTCGCCTCTGAGTCCTCAGCCGAATGGGGTCAGGGCACGCGGGCCATCCAGACGTTCCAGTGGAAGGTCCCGGGGCCTGCCACGACTCCGCGGAGTTCGCCGCGGCGCAGCTGCAGCGGGAACCAGTCGCCCAGCCGCACCGCCACCGCCTCCTGGTAGAACCGCCGCTGCGCACGCGCCCAGATCTGGGCCCGCACTCCTGGATCGGCGTGCCGCCAGAGCAGCCGCAGGTAGGCCCCCATCTCCCGATCCTGGTACCACCCCGGCCAGCCGGGAGACAGCGGCAGCAGAAACACCGGATCGGGCACGAAGCCGAAGGTGGTGGTAAAGACATCCCACCCCTCCGGCCGGGCGCGGCGACTGACCAGCGTGGCCCAATCCGTCACTTGCAGGTCCACGACCAGCCCCACGGCCTCCAGTTGCGCTCGGGCAATGGTCGCAGCCGCAAGATGGTGGGGCATCTCGCCACTGACCAGCCAGCGCACCGGCTGGCCGCGATAGCCGGCCTCCGCCAGCAGTCGGCGGGCCTGCGCCGGATCGCGCTGCCGGTAGATCTCGGCGCCGGCGTCGGTCCACAACGGATGCCCGCGCGGGAAGAACGATGCGGTGGCGCGCCAGAACTCCCTGGGACCGTAGGTGCCGCGCAGGATCGCCTCTTCGTCGATCGCCGCGACGATGGCTCGTCGCAATGCGCGGTCCGCGGTCATCGGCGATCGGTGGTTGAACATGAATCCCGCCCACTGCGGCGTGGTGATGACCAGGGGGAGCGCCGCACGTCCTCCTCGAAGCCTCGGGTACTCGTCGGTGGGAATCGAGTGGGCAAAGTGATAATCGCCTCGGAGGACCCCGGCGATCCGGACCGAGGCGTCCGGGACCGGGAGGAACTCGATCGCGTCCAGGTAGGGCTCGCGCCGGCCCGCCATGCCGTCAGGCGGGTCGTCGCGCGGCCGGTACCGCTCGAACCGCTCCAGCCGGATGCGCACGTCTGCGACGTGCTCGACAAACCGGTACGGCCCGGTGCCGATCAGGCGGCGGATCTGGCCACCGCCGGCCTCGTCGATGACCTCGCGGGGATAGATCACCGCACCCTGGCTGGGAATGGCCAGGGCCAGGGGCACCAGGCCATTGGGTTCGCGCAGCCGCATCTCGACCGTGGAGGCGTCTCGGGCCACCACGCGCTCGACGTCCCGGAACAACTCGCGACCCCTCGCCGCCACACGCCCCCACCGCTGCAGCGACGCCACCACGTCATCCGCGGTCATCTCCCGTCCGTGATGGAACAGGACCCCGCGCCTCAGCTCGAACGTATACGTGCGGCGGTCGGACGAGCGCGTCCACCGATCGACCAGCATCGGCCGGGCCTCGTAGCCGCCCGACAAGGCGAACAGCCCCTCGAAGATGTGAATGGCGACATCCTGGGTGGGGGCGCCCGAGGACCAGTGCAGATCTATGGTGGGCGGTTCGCCGGTGTGGGCGACTCGCAGCACCCCGCCGCGGACCGGCGACTCCGCCCACGCGGCGGGCGCGGCTCCCGCGGGCAGGTCGGGGCCCCACCCACCGAGCACGAGCGCCGCGGCCGTCACCAGGGCGGCCCGCCCGAGGCACCTAGACATCGAAGATGATCCGTGCCGTCCAGCCGTCGTCCTGCCTGGTGACCTGGAGCTGATGGTAGGTGGCGGCCTTGACATCGAGCCGGAAGCGGTGGCGGCTCGGGTCGACCGGCTCCCCGTGGATCGTCGCCCGCACGCGGCGCTCGCTCACCTCATCCACGACGAACACCCTCGGTACGAACGCCTCGGCGGCCAGCAGCGTCAGCAGGTCGTTGAGCCAGGCCACCAGCAGGCCCTCGAGGTCTTCGGCTTCCACGCGCCGCTCCAGCCACGCCCGATTCTCCACACCCGCAGGATCCACGATGAACGAGAACATCCCTTCGGCCGCGGTCTCGAACAGATCGGGCAGCGTGGCGGCGCGCACCACGATCCCCACATCGGCGGTGTGATCAATGACCTCGTAGGTTCCCACGTGACGCTATAATACCCCGGGGAGGTGGGGCCTTGACTGACCGGGAGCGCATCCGGCTCACGTCCATGGTCGCCTGCGCCGGCTGAGCGTCCAAGCTGTCGCCCGGCGACTTGGCGTACGTGTTGCGCCGTCTTCCACAACCCAGCGACCCGAACCTGCTGCTCGGGCTCGGAACCGACGATGACGCGGCCATCTACCGCCTTACGGACGAGCTGGCCATCATCCAGACGGTGGACGTGTTCACGCCGGTGGTGGACGACCCCTACCAGTACGGCGTCATCGCCGCCGCCAACGCTCTCTCCGACATCTACGCCAAGGGCGGCCGGCCGGTGCTGGCCCTCAATGTGGCCGCCTTCCCGCGGAAGCTATCGCTCGACATCCTCGGGGACATCCTGGCCGGCGGCGCAGACAAGGCGAAGGAGGCGGGGGTGCTGATCGTCGGCGGACACTCGATCGACGATCCCGAGCCCAAGTACGGCCTGGCCGTCACCGGCTTCGTCCATCCCGCCAGGTTCGTGGCCAACCGCGGCGCGCGACCGGGCGACGTGATCTACCTGACCAAGCCCATCGGCATCGGGGTCGTGACGACCGGGATCAAGCAGGAGAAGACCGTCGATGCGCTGGCCGCGGAGGCGATCCGTGTCATGAGCATCCTCAACCGGGCGGCCTCGGAAGCCATGATGGAGGTTGGCGTCCACGCGGCGACCGACGTGACAGGATACGGGCTGCTCGGGCACCTCCATGAGATGGTGCTGGGCGACGCGGTCACCGCGCGGGTCTGGGCCGGTGCGGTGCCGGTGCTGGCTGGCGCGCGGGAGCTGGCCGGGCAGGGCGCGGTCGCCGGCGGCACCGCCCGCAACCTGGAGTGGCTGCGGGACAAGGTCCGCTGGGCGCCGGGCATTGACGAAGTCACGCAGATCCTCCTGGCCGACGCACAGACCTCGGGCGGGCTGCTGCTGGCGGTGCCGCCGGACCGCACCGGCGCCCTCGAGACCGCCCTCCGGCGCCGGGAGGTGGAGACCATCGCGCGGGTCGGTCAGTTCCTGCCCCGCACTACGGTCGCCATCGAGGTCGTCGAGTAAGGCGCCCCCGGCCTCGCATCAGGCGCCCAGCGCGCCTTCGGCGGCGCGGAGGATGGCTCCGGACTGGACCAGCTCCATGGCCTGCGCGAAATCCCCGGCGAGGACCCGGTCGTCCTCAAGCGAGGGGACCGCGTCCCGCACGCAGCGGTAGGCGGCAGCCGTGCCCCGGCCGAGGGCGAGTGTGTTCTCCCCCATTTCGATCCCCTGGGCGGCAACGACCAGTTCGATCGCGAGGACCTGCTGGCTGTTCCGCAGCACAGCGGCGGCCTTGCGAGCGGCATGGGCTCCCATGCTCACGTGGTCCTCCTGGTTCGCGGAGGTGGGAATCGAATCCACACTGGCCGGGTGGCACAACACCTTGTTCTCGGAGGCGAGGGCGGCGGCGGTGTACTGCGCCAGCATGTACCCCGACTGCAGGCCGCCGCGGCCGGTGAGGAACGCCGGCAGCCCCGAGAGGTAGGGATTGACCAGGCGCTCGATCCGCCGCTCGCTGATGGTGGCCAGTTCAGCAACGGCCATCGCCGCGTAGTCGAGCGCCAGGGCCAGCGGCTCGGCGTGGAAGTTGCCGCCGGAGATGACCTCGTCCTGGTCGGGAAACAGGAGCGGGTTGTCGGTGGCGCTGTTGATCTCCACCGTGAGGACTTCGCGCAGATGCGCCAGCGCCTGCCGGACGGCGCCGTGGACCTGCGGCATGCAGCGGAGCGCGTAGGCATCCTGCACCCCGGGGTGGGAGGATCGGTGGACGCGCTCGCTCCCCTGAAGCAGCAGCAGCAGGTGACGGGCGCTGGCGATCTGGCCTGGGTGCTGGCGCGTGAGGTGCAGCAAGGGATGGAATGCGCGATCCGTGCCCCGCAACGCCTCCAGACTCAACGCACCGGCCACATCGGCGATCAGAGCCAGGCGTTCGGCCCCGAGCAGGAACAAGACCCCGATCGCGCTCACAAACTGCGTGCCGTTGATGAGCGCGATGCCCTCCTTGGCTTCCAAGACCAGGGGCTGGAGCCCGGCCTCGCGCATCGCCTGGCCGCCGGGCAACCGTGCCCCTCGGTACGTGGCCTCGCCCTCGCCGATGACCACCAGGGCCAGGTGGGCGAGCGGTGCCAGATCGCCACTCGCGCCCAGTGATCCCTGCTCGGGGATGACGGGGTGCACGCCCCGCTCGAGCATGTCTGCCAGGGTCTGGATGACCAGGGGCCGGACGCCCGAGTAACCCAGAGCCAGGGCGTTTGCCCGAAGCGCCATCATCGCCCGCACCACCGACTCCGGCAGCGGCGCACCGACCCCGGCGGCGTGCGACCGAACGATGTTGCGTTGCAGCGCCGCAGCGTCCTCGGGGGAGATCCAGACCGTCCGCAGTTCGCCCACGCCGGTCGAGACACCGTAGACGGCCCGACCCTCGCGGAGGATGCGCTCGACCATCTGGCGGGATCGCGCCACCCTCTGCAGCGCACTGGGAGCCACGGTCACCGCCGCACCACCTGCCACCGCTTCCACGGCTTCCGGGGTGAGCGTGCATCCATCGATCTCGACCATGGCGGCCTCCCGCATTCCGCTGAAAACATGGGAGCCACGCCGCGCGGGCAGCATGGCTCCCTCGTATCTCGCGTCTCTGAGCCGACCCGACTCCTCGCTGACCCCTTCTCGCGCAACCCCACGATTCCTGCCGGCGGCCCGCGCCGGGCGCGCGCAGGCTGGCAGGCGGTGGCGGGTTAGAGGTGCACGATGCCCAATCCGACCACCTCGTGCTCGTTACCCTTCACGGGCTGGCCAATGGTGCCGTAGAGGGCGACCGCGATCCAGGTCGTCTGATCACCGGGCAGCCGCGGCCCGCGGACCGCGGCAAACCTCAGCCCGACCGTGCGCAGCAGCGTCCCCAGGGCCAGTTGCCCTCGACCGACGCCGTGGAGCGCCTCGATGATGGCGTGGTAGAGGGCGTGCTCCTCAGCATATTCGGCACTGATGAGACCCTCGCGAGAGGCCGCAGTCTCCACGGCGGCAATGACCTTCTCAATGTCCATGGTCCCGACGCGGCCTGCGACGCTGCGGTACCCACTCAGGCCGGCCAACACGGTCTGGGGATCGTCGGCGAGCACGGCCAGGAGCGCCACGCGGCCTATGGTGTCGGCCCGAATCCGGACCTCGCGGTTCACGACAGTCTCGCCCACCTGGCCCCGACGAACAAGTGCTGCTGGGCGTAGCCGGCCAGAGCGCCGAACCGCTCACGGGCCCAGGCGCCAATGGCGCGCGGTGTCTGCGACCGGCCGTGGAAGTACCAGCGCTCGACCGCCCGCCTGACCCACACGTCCACGGGGAACGCCTCGTCGTGGCCCAGGCCGAAGAGGAGCACGCACTCGGCTACCTTCTCGCCGACACCGGGCAGTTCCAGCAGGGCCGATCGGGCCTCCCCGAGCGGCAATCTGGAGAGCGCGTCCAGGTCCAGGGTGCGGTCGGCCACCAGGCGCGCGAGGTCTCGCACGTAGCGGGCCCGGTAGCCGAGTGCGCACCGGCGCAGCGCCGGCAGGCTGGCCTCGGCGAGCCGCGCGGGGCAGGGGAACGTCCAGTCCACGGGGCGCGCCTCGCTGCCAGCGGCCCCCCCGTCCGCGATCGGCTCCCCGAAGCAACGGGCCAGCGCCTGAATGCTCATCCGGATCTTCGGGATGTTGTTGAACGCGGAGACGACGAAGGACACCAGGCACTCCCATGGATCCTGGCGCATGATCCCGATGCCCGAGGTGTGGGGGAGCAGGCGGCTGATTGGGCGCTCACGGGCGAGGGCCCCCTCGACGGCCGCCAGGGGCCGGTCGGCGCCGAGGTATCGCAGCAGGCGGCGCGGCGAGTCCGCTGATCCGCCGCACCGCACCAGCAGCCCCTCGGGCCGCTGCCTCAGCCAGACGACGCTGCCGCCCACGACGCCTCTCGCACCCCTCGGGGTCAGCACCCACCTGAAACACTGGCCGCTTCGCAGGGTGCGCTCCAGACTGTAGGGTGCGGGAACGGGAAGCGCCGCGATCACGGTTCCAGCAGCCTCGCGTCCACCACCAGCTGCGACCATGTCTCCATCTGCGGATAGGCGGCGCGCACCTCGTCGCGGGAGGCGAGCCGCCCGACCAACCGATCGGCCTCCCTGACCGAGACCTCGCCGGATGCGACGTCCACCACGTGCACCAGCCCGAAATGCACCGCGCCCACGGCGTTGTCGTCGTCGTTGAGCACGCCCACCAGCCGCACGGACCACGGCCCGCCCATCACCAGCTCCTCCCCGAGTTCCCGCCGGAGCCCGGCAGCCACCACATCGTCGCTCCCTTCGACATCTTCCCTAGCCACGTGCCCGCCCACCCCGATAGAGAAGAGCCCGCGCAGCCGGCCTTCAAGGCCGCGGTGTGTGCGCTGAAAGAGCATGTACCGGGCACCGCTGCGGACGAGCACATAAGGGATGATCTGTTTCAGCGTCGGGTCATCTTCCACATCGCGGCGACGGCGGAAGACGCCGTACCGCCGTACGCGGCGCAGATACTCGTCGAGCCGTTCGGTCAAGACCCCGCGGAACGGCCCGCTCCAGAACAGATCGGCGCGTGGAACGACCAGGATGTCTTCGTCCATCTCGTCGCGGGCATGCCGGACTGCCTCCTGGCTCACAGCGTCCCCCGGTGGATCCGCACACCGTCTGGGAAAGGGGCCTCGGCATCCGCGTAGGTGAATTTCGCCAGAATCACCGTACTGTCCCGGTCCCGCAGATGCGGGAGCAGCAGAGGGATGTCTGGGAGGACCGGCAGCGACGCGATCTCCTGTGGCGAGGCCCATCGCAGCGGCCCTTCGTGAGATGGGGTGACGGTGCGGTCGGCGACCTGCGCGGAGAACAGGAAGATGGCCCAATGATCCCCGGTGGACCGTACCACCACGGTGGCGACGCCACGGAACGCGAGCGGCGGCTCGATGCCGGCCTCTTCCCTCAGCTCGCGTCGAGCGGCGTCGAGCGGATCTTCTCCGCGGTCGAGCTTGCCACCGATGGCGTTCCACCGGCCGACGTCGGGAGGCCGTTGCCTGCAGATCAGCAGCAGGTCCTCGCCGCAGAACACGAAGCAGAGGGTCCGCAGACGGATCGCTGCGGGACCTTCAGGATGCGGGTTCGGCCGCACGATCCCCACTGCCCGCCCCGTCGATCGCCACGCGCAGCGACCAGACGAACTCGCCCAATGGCGGACCTGCGCCGACGCCCTCGCGCTCGACGATGGTCACGATGGCGCTGCCCACGATCACGCCGTCGGCGACCGATGCGACCTGGCGCGCGTGTTCTGGCGTCGAGACACCAAACCCCACGCACACCGGCAGCGCCGTGTACCGACGGAGCCGCGCCACCAGATGACCCACGTCCGCCGAGAGGCTCTCCCGGACACCGGTCACGCCGGTTAGCGAAACGCCGTACACGAAGCCGCGGCTGGCTGCCGCAACCCGCGCCAAGCGCTCATCGGTGCTCGTGGGTGCGGCCAGGAAGATGACGTCCAAGCCGGCGGAGGAGGCCACGGCCCGGAACACCGCCCCTTCTTCCGGCGGCAGATCGGGCACCACGACGCCGTCCACCCCGGCGGCCGCAGCCCGTTCGACGAAGGCGTCGAGCCCGTACCGCAGGATCGGGTTGTAGTACGAGAGCAGCACGACCGGCTGCTGGAGGAACGATCGCACCTGCGCCACCATGGCCAGCACGCCGGCCAGGGTGGTGCGACAGCCCAGCGCCCGTTGCGCGGCTCGCTGGTTGATCGGGCCGTCGGCGATCGGATCGGAGAAGGGCACACCGATCTCGAGCAGGTCGGCGCCTGCCCCGGCGCACTGCTGCAGGAACCCGGCGGTGGCTTCCAGAGAAGGATCGCCACCCATGACGAACGGCATCAGGGCGCGCCGGCCCCCCCGGCGCAGCGATGCGAAGGCGTCCTCGATCCGGCTCACGCCTCGTCCCCCATCGCCCGCGCGACGACCTCGACGTCCTTGTCGCCGCGCCCGGACAGGCCCACCAGGAGCAGGGATCCCGGCGCGAACGCCGATGCCGTGTGTGCCAGATACCCGATGGCATGCGCGGGCTCCAGAGCGGCCAGGATCCCCTCGGTCCGCGCCAGCAATCGAAATCCCTCCAGCGCCACGCGGTCATCCACCGCGACGTACTCGCCGCGACCCGTGTCCTTCAGGTACGCGTGTTCAGGGCCTACGCCCGGATAGTCGAGGCCCGCCGAGATGGAGTGGGTGGTCAGGACCTGACCATCGGCGTCCTGGAGGACGTAGCTCATCGCGCCGTGCAGTACGCCAGGCGACCCGGCCACCAGGGTTGCGGCGTGCCGACCCGTGGCGACCCCCTCGCCGCCGGCTTCCACGCCGATCAGCCGCACCGGGTCGTCGCGGAACGCGTGGAACAGGCCGATGGCGTTGCTCCCGCCGCCCACGCACGCCACGACCGCATCCGGGAGCCGGCCGGCCTGCTCCAGGATCTGCGCCCGCGCCTCGCGGCCGATGACCGCCTGGAAGTCGCGAACCAGCGTGGGATACGGATGCGGGCCCACCACCGAGCCGATGACGTAGAACGTCGTCCTCACGTTGGTGACCCAGTCGCGCAGCGCCTCATTGATGGCGTCCTTGAGGGTTCGCGATCCGGCTTCGACCGGAATCACCCTGGCGCCGAGCAGCCGCATGCGGAACACATTCAGGCTCTGCCGCACCACGTCCTCGGCGCCCATATAGACTTCACAGGGCAGCCCCACCATGGCGGCGGCGGTGGCGGTCGCCACGCCGTGCTGGCCGGCGCCGGTCTCGGCAATGATCCGCTCCTTGCTCATCCGCCGCGCCAGGAACACCTGTCCCAACGCGTTGTTGATCTTGTGGGCGCCGGTGTGGAGCAGGTCTTCGCGCTTGAGGTAGACTTGGACGCCCAGGGCCCTGCTGAGCCTGGCGGCGAAGTACAGCGGCGTGGGTCGACCGGCATAGTGGCGCAGCGCTCCGGCGAGCTCTGATTGGAAGTCGGAATCGGCGGACAGACGGGCGTACGCGCCTTCGAGTTCCTCGAGGGCGGGGATCAGGGTTTCCGGCACGTACCGCCCGCCATACGGGCCGAAGCGCCCTGTCCCGGCGGCGGAGGACGCTGCGATCACCGTCGCACCTCCGCCAGGCGCGCGGCCGCCTCCCTGGCCGCGACCACAAAGGCTCGAATCTTCCCAGGGTCCTTGCGGCCGTCGGTCTCGACGCCCGTGCTGACGTCCACGCCGTACGGGCGGACCGCGGCGATCCCCTCCCCCACATTCTCGGCGGTGAGCCCGCCGGAGAGAATGGTGGGCATCACCCGCGCCACCGGAGCGCCGTGGCGCCAGTCGAAGGGCTCACCGGTCCCACCCCGCTGGCCAGGCCGGTACGCGTCCAGCAAGATCGCGGAGACCGGCAGGGCCCGCAGCGCCCCCACCTCCAACGGTCCGGTCACCGGGACGGCCTTGATCACCGTGATGCCCATCGCCGCCACGGCCTCGCAGTACCCCGGTGACTCGTCGCCGTGGAGCTGCACCGCATCCAGCCGCACGCCATCGACCAGCGCCCGCAAGTGCTCCAGCGGCTCGTTGACCACGACGCCCACGCGGGTTACAAACGGCGGCAGCGACGCAGCGATCCGCCTCGCCCGGGCCAGGTCCACCTGGCGGCGTCCCGGCGCGAAGACCAGGCCGATGGCATCCGCGCCGGCCTGCGCCGCGGCATGGGCGGCGGCCTCGTCCTGGATGCCGCAGATCTTGATGCGGATCACCTGGCGGCCTCGTCCCGATCCACTCCGTCAGGCCCGTTCCCGGACCCCACGGTAGTAGGACATCTTCATCGCGTCTCGCACCCGGTCCAGCGTCTCCTGGGCGATGGCGCGGGCGCGTCGGCTGCCCTCGACAACGATCTCCTCGATGTACGCCGGCCGGGCGGCGTACTGGGCCCGCCGCTCGCGGATGGGGGCAAGGAAGGCGTTGAGGGCGCGGGCGAGCCGCTGTTTCACCTCCACGTCGCCCACCTTGCCGGCCCGGTAGCGTTGCTTGAGCTCCTCCACCTCGGCCCGGTCGGCGTTGAACGCCTCGTGGTAGGTGAACACCGGGTTGCCCTCGACCGTCCCAGGGTCGGTGGAGTGAATGCGCTTGGGATCCGTGTACATCCGCATCACCCGCTGGGTAACCACTTCGGCATCATCGGATAGGTAGATCACGTTGCCCAGCGACTTGCTCATCTTGGCCCGGCCGTCGGTGCCCGGCAGCGTGCCCACCTCGCCGATGAGCGTGGCGGGCTCGGGGAACACCGGCGCGAACGTCTCGTTGAACCGCCTGGCGATCTCGCGGGTCAGCTCCAGATGCGACGCCTGGTCCTTGCCCACCGGGACGATCTCACCGCGCACGGAGAGGATGTCGGCGGCCTGGAGGACCGGGTAGTTGAGCAGACCGGCCGACGGCTGGACGATGTGCAGGTCCCTCATGACTTCCTTCAACGTGGGCACCCGCTGCAACCTCGGCACGGTCACCAGCATGGAGAAGATGAGCTGCAACTCGCTGATCTGGGGCACCGCCGACTGGAGGAAGATCGTGGAGCGCTCGGGATCGATGCCCACGCTGAGGTAGTCCAGCACGATCTCCCGGATGTTGTGCTCGATCTCCTCGAGGTTCTCCAGGCGCGTGGTGAGGATGTGGTAGTCGGCCAGGAGGAAGAAGCACTCGTACTCGTCCTGCAGCCGCACCCGGTTGGCGAGCGTGCCGACATAATGCCCCAGGTGGAGCTTCCCGGTGGGACGGTCGCCCGTGAGCAGACGTCCCTTCTTCATCGCACCATACCTCCTATCTGATCGGCGGTCTCGGCGGCGAGCCGCAGGCTTCGCAGATGCGCCGACGGGTCTGGATGTGCCATCAGCGCGGTCCCCACCAGGATCGCATCGATCCCGGCGGCGCACACCCGCCGCACGTCATCCGGGGTCTCGATACCGCTCTCGCTGATCACGACGACGCCGGCCGGAATGCGCGGCCGCAGCCGGCGGGTGGTGTCCAAATCGACCCGCAGGGTCTGGAGATCGCGGTTGTTGATGCCGATGACCCCTGCCCCGGCCGCCAGCGCCAGGTCCACGTGGGCCTCCGTGTGCACCTCGAAGAGGGCCGTCATGCCCAACTCTTGGGCCAGACGGCCCAGCGTGATCAGATCCTCCGACGCGACGGCGCCTGCAATCAGCAGCACCGCGTCCGCGCCCAGCGCCCGCGCCTCGTACATCTGATAGGTGTCCACGATGAAGTCCTTCCGCAGCACCGGCAGCGCCGAGGCCGCGCGCACGGCCGGCAGATCCTCGGGGCGACCGGCGAAATACCGACGGTCGGTGAGCACCGAGATGGCCGCCGCGCCAGCGGCCTGGTACCGGCCGGCTATCGCGGCAGGATCCGCGTCTGGCCGGATCGCACCCGCTGACGGCGAGGCACGCTTGACCTCGGCGATGAGGCGCACCGGCGGGCCAGTCACCGCCGCCGCAAAGTCCTGGGCGCGCGGCGCGGCCAACGCGCGTCGACGCATGGCTTCCAGGGGCACGGCCTGGCGGCTGGCCGCCACCTCCTGCCGCTTGTGCGCGATGATCTCGTCGAGGATCACGGTGGTCACGTCGTCCCGCACTCCTGGCCGCCTCCCCCTACGCCGCCCGGGTGTGGACCCGCAACTCCTCCAGCTTCTCATATGCCGCGCCCGAGTCGATGGCGCGGGCCGCCAGGTCCATGCCCTCGGCCAAGTCCTCGGCCAGCTCCGCGGCCACCAGTGCGGCGCCCGCGTTGGCGACCACCAGGTCCCGCGCCGGCCCCCTCTCGCCCCGCAGGACGGCCAGGGTCACCTCGGCGTTCTGCTGCGGCGTCCCGCCGGCGATGGCATCGGCCGGGGCCGGCGGGATGCCCAGCGTCGCCGGCTCGATCATCCGCACCTGGACCCGACCGTCGCGCAACTCGGCCACCTGCGTGGGCCCCAGCGTCGACACCTCGTCCATGCCATCGCCGTGGACGACCAGCGCCCGCCGCACCCCCAGCTCGCCCAGCACCTCGGCCATGATCCTCACCAGCGAGGGATCATAGGTGCCGACCAGCAGGCTCGACGCTCCCGCTGGATTGGCCAGGGGACCAAGGATATTGAACACGGTCCGAATGCCGATCTCCCGCCTCGGGCCGGCCGCGTGCTTCATCGCCGCGTGGTAGATCGGGGCGAAGAGGAATCCAATGCCGATGTCCTCGATGCAACGCTGAACGACGTCGGGCGGCACCTGGATGTTGACACCCAGCGCCTCGAGCACATCGGCGCTCCCGCACTGCCGGCTTATCGCCCGGTTGCCGTGCTTGGCCACGTACCCCCCACAGCCGGCCACGACCAACGCCGCCGTCGTCGAGACGTTGAACGTGCTGACCCGGTCGCCGCCGGTCCCGACCACGTCAACGAGCCGCTCAACCCTCGGGACCACCCGCAGCGCCCGCTCCCGCATCGCGCGGGCGAAACCCGCGATCTCGTCTACCGTCTCCCCGCGCATCCGCAGGGCGGTGATGAAGGCTGCGATCTGCGCCGAGGTGGCCTCGCCGTCCATGATCTCGCCCATGGCCGCCCAGGCGTCTTGCTCTGAGAGCGTCTGGTGGTCGGTGACCGCGCGGATCGCTTCGCGAATCATCTCGCGTCCTCCATCGGAGCCGCAGGAACGGGCTCGCCGCTCCGTCGCCGCCCTGCTGCCGTCCCGCCGGCGGGGCGGTACGCCGCCGCCAGACCCAAAAAGCGCGCCAGGATCGCCTGGCCCACAGCCGTCATCACCGACTCGGGGTGGAATTGAACACCCTCGATGGGGTAGCGCCTGTGCCGCAGTCCCATGATGGTCCCGTCCTCGAGCTGGGCCGAGATCTCCAGCTCGTCGGGGAGGCCCTCGCGGGCCACGATCAACGAGTGGTAGCGCGTAGCCTCGAACGGCAGGGGGAGCCCCTCGTAGATGGTCCGTCCGTCGTGGTGGATGCGTGAGGTCTTGCCGTGCACCGGCACCGGCGCGCGGACCACGCGGCCGCCGAAGGCATCCCCGATGCACTGGTGGCCCAGGCAGACGCCGAGGATGGGTGTGCTCGGTCCCAGACGGCGGATGACCTCGACCGAGATGCCGGCTTCCCGGGGCGTGCACGGCCCCGGCGAGATGACGATGGCCTCGGGGCCGCGGGTGGCCAGCTCGTCGACCGTGATCGTGTCGTTCCGGAATACCTCGAGCGCGGCGCCCAGTGCCCCCAGGTGCTGCACCAGGTTGTACGTGAACGAGTCGTAGTTGTCGATGACCGCGATCATGTGGCCACTCCTGCCCGCATAAGGGGCTCGCGGGCCCGGCCGACGATCTCCAGGGCGCGGACCAGGGCTCGGGCCTTGCTTACCGTTTCCAGGTACTCGCGCTCGGGCACCGAGTCGGCCACGATCCCGGCTCCGGCCTGGAGGTACGCGCGGTCATCGGACACAAAGATCGTGCGGATTGTAATGGCCGTGTCCATGTTGCCCGAGTAGCCCACATACCCCACCGCGCCGGCGTAGGGGCCGCGGGAGACCGGCTCGAGCTCGTCAATGATCTCCATGGCGCGGATCTTGGGCGCCCCGGTCACCGTGCCGGCCGGGAAACAGGCGCGCAGTACGTCGAACGCATCGCGGCCCGCATCCAGCCTGCCGCGCACGTTGCTGACGATGTGCATCACATGGCTGTAGCGCTCGATGCTCATCAGGTCGGTGACTTCCACGGTCCCATAGCGGCAGACGCGGCCGAGGTCGTTGCGACCCAGGTCCACCAGCATGGTGTGCTCGGCCCGCTCCTTCTCGTCGGCCAGCAGCTCTGCCTCCAGGCGCCGGTCGTCGGCTTCGTTCAACCCGCGCGGCCGCGTGCCGGCCAGCGGCCGCGTCTCCACCACGCCGTCTTCGAGCCGCACCAGCAGCTCGGGTGAGGAGCCCACGATCTTGACGGCGTCGAAGTCCAGGAAGAACATGTACGGCGACGGATTCACCCTGCGCAGCGCTCGGTAGATGTCCAGGGTGTCCAGGCCCGCCACGCGCGCCGAGAACCGCCGCGACAGGACCACCTGGAAGATGTCTCCGGCCGCCACGTACTCCTTGGCGCGCGCCACGGCCCGCAGGTAGTCGGACGCCGTCGTCTGCTGATCCATCACGGGCTCGACGCGCCCGGTCGGCTCAGGCGGGACCAGCGGCTGCCGCAGGCGTTCGTAGATCTGCTCGATGCTCTCCACCGCGCCCCGGTAGGCCTCGGGCGCACTGCTGTCCACCACGGCGTTGGCGACGATCTTCATCCCGTGGGCGACATGGTCGAAGATCACCACCGCATCGGTGAGCACCAGGAAGCACGTCGGGATGCCCAGGGGGTCGGGCGGCGGGTTCGGCAGCCGTTCCCAGAGCCGCACGCAGTCGTACCCGAAGTACCCCACCAGGCCGCCATAGAAGCGCGGCAGCCCGGATTGGGGAACGGGCGTGTACCCGGCCAGCAGGCTCCGTGCCACCTCTAGGGGATCGCCCTCGGTCGCAAACGACCCCCGGGCGCCTTCCACCACCACCTGACGGCCGTAGGCGCGCAGCCGGGTGGTGGGGCCGGTACCAATAAAGGAATAGCGGCCCAGCTTCTCACCGCCCTCGACGCTCTCCAGCAGGTAGGCATCCTGACCGGTGCGCAGCTTGAGGAACGCCGAGATGGGGGTCTCCAGGTCTGCGAAGAGATCACAGGTCACGGGGATCAGATTGCCACCCCGCGCGTGACTCAGGAACTCCGTCTTGGTCGGCGAGATGGCCAGGCGGCTCATCGCCCAAGCACTCCCTCTTCAACGTCGCGACGGAGGCGGGCCACTTCGGCTTCGAAGCGCACCAGCGCCCGCAAAATGGCCTCACGGTTGGCCCGGCAGATCTCCTGCCACAGGGCGAGAGGGCTGCGCGCCGCGCGCGTCATGTCCCGCATGGTGGGCCCGCCCACGGCTCGCGCATCGTCGGCGATGGCACGGTCGAGCGCCAGGCTCACCAGGTAGGGCAAGTGGCTGGCCTGGGCCACCAGCTCGTCGTGCTGCACAGGGTCCAGCACGACGGGCTGCATGCGCAGGGCTGCAATCACGGCCCGCATAGTGGCCACCGCGGCGGGATCCGTGCGGGCGGTCGGCGTCAAGACGTACGGCCGGCCGTCGAGCAGCGACGCGTCCGCAGCTGCCATCCCCTGCTTCTCATTGCCGGCCATGGGATGCCCGCCAACGAACCGGACGCCGCCGGGCAGAGCGGCGCTGATGGCGGCCACCACCGGCACCTTCACGCTGCCCGTGTCGGTGAGGATCGCACCGGGCCGCATCCGCCGGGCTGCCGCGAGCCCGACCGGGGCCACCTGCGCCAGGGGGGTGGCCACAATAACCAGGTCGGCGCCGCCGACCAGATCCAGGCCGACCCCACCCGCGTCCACGGCGCGGCGTGCCTGCGCTTCCTCCACGGCCCGCAGATCGATGTCGATGCCCACGACGTGGACACCCACCTCGCGCAGCCGGAGCGCCAGCGACCCACCGATCAACCCCAGGCCGATCACGGCCACGGTGCGCGGAAAGCCAGCGGGTTCCCCGGGAGTGTCCACGGTCACATCTGGCGGCCGACCGCGCCCGCCACCGCCCGCAGCGACGCCATCAGCCCCGAAAAGTTCTCCAGGGTGAGCGACTGCGGGCCATCGGAATACGCATTAGCCGGGTCGGGATGCACCTCGACCATCAACCCGTCGGCGCCGGCCGCCACGGCGGCGCGCGCCATCGCCGGGACATACTTCCACTTCCCGGTGCCGTGACTGGGATCAACGATGACCGGGAGGTGCGTCAGGCTCTTGAGGACCGGCACAGCCGAGAGGTCCAGCGTGTAGCGCGTGTGGTTGTTGAACCCCCGCACGCCGCGCTCGCAGAGCACGACCTGGTAGTTCCCTTCGCTCAGGATGTATTCTGCGGCCAGCAGCAGTTCCTCGAGGGTGGCGCTGACGCCCCGTTTGAGCAACACCGGCAGTCGGAGACGGCCGGCCTCGCGCAGCAGGGGGTAGTTCTGCATGTTGCGCGCGCCGATCTGGATCATGTCTGCGTAGCGGCTGACCAGCTCAAGCTGAGAGGCGTCCATGGCCTCGGTCACGACCGGGAGCCCGGTGCGCTCGCGGGCTTCGACCAGCAGCCGCAGGCCTTCCTCCTCGAGCCCCTGAAACGAGTAGGGAGAGGTGCGGGGCTTGAACGCGCCGCCCCGTAGGATGGTGGCACCGGCGGCCTTGACGGCGTCGGCGGTGGTCAGGATCTGCTCCCGGCTCTCCACCGAGCACGGCCCGGCCATGACCGCCAGGCGCGGCCCGCCCACCTCGGCGTTCCCGACGCGCACGACGGTGTCCTGCGGGATGAACTCCCGGCTGACGAGTTTGAACGGCTGGAGGATCGCGACGACCTTCTCCACGCCGGGGGCGACCTCCAGCGACTCCCGGAGGATCTCCTTGGTTCGGTCGTCGCCGACGACGCCGATCACGGTGCGCGCCACGCCCACCGAGACGTGGGTGTTCAGGCCCGCAGCCTGGACCCTCTGGACCACCGCCTGGATCTGTGCTTCGGTGGCGCTGGGCCCCATGACGACGATCATGCCATCCACCCCACCGGCTCGAATCCCATCAGCTCCTCACCCCCTCTTGATGCCCTCACAAACAAACACCTCTCGCCCTACGAGGGACGAGAGGTGAACTCCCGCGGTGCCACCCGGGTTCCGCGCGTGCCTCCCTGGAACGCGCGGCGCTCGTACTCCTGTCTCGACGGAGTCGCCGATGAACCTACTGTGCGGCGTGATGAGCCTGGCCGCGACGTGCTATAGCTGTCCAGGCTCCAAACCCCACGCTACACCTTCGCTTCATGCCTCCCGGGCCCATTCCCCACCCCGTGGCTGCCACGGTTTCACCACCCCGCAGCTCTCTTCCGCCGGCGACGCCCTGGCGGCGACGCCGACGCCCATCGGGAAGCCACCGATGGTGGGTACTCTCCCCGGTCCTCGGCCTATGAGATTTTCCTGTAAGTATACCACGGGAAGGCAAGCCCCGCAGGAGCCCTGGGGCTGGTGCCGAAACCACCATCTCCAATACCGACATACCGATCGGCGAGGGGGGACACCATGGACGATGACGCGCGCCTGGAAGCAGTGCTGTCTTGCTTGAGCCCCACCACGCGGCGGCAGTTCCTCAAGCAGATGTCCGCACTGGGCGTCACCGCCGCCACCGCTGGGGCTATTCTCCTCCGAAACCCTCTGATCGTCAACGCGGCGCCCAGCCCTAAACGCGGCGGCACCGTGCGGGTGACGGGTCACCAGGAGGTGTCCAGCCTCAGCCCTGACGATGACGCGCCGTCGGTCCACTGGGTCATCACCACCCAGCTCCACAATGCGCTGCTCGAGGGCAACGAGTACAACGTGATCGAGAAGGTGCTGGCCGAGAGCTACACGGTGTCCAGGGACGGCCTCACCTACACCTTCAAACTGAGGCGCGGGGTCAAGTTCCACGACGGCAGCGAGTTCTCCGCCGAAGATGTGAAGTACACCTACGAATGGTACATGAACCCGACCAATGCCGCCAACGGGGCCATCAACTTCAAGAGCGTCGACCGGATGGATGTCCCCGACAAATACACCGTCCTCGTCAAGATGAAGGAGCCGTTCGCGCCGTTCCTGGTCAACACGGCGACGACGTTCATCTACTCCGCCAAGTACCACGGCCGGATCGGCGAGAAGGCCTACAAGAGCCAACCCATGGGGACCGGGCCGTTCAAGCTGCGAGAGTGGCGGCCAGCAGAGTACACCCTCCTGGAGGCCTTCGACCAGCACTTCCGGGGCCGGCCCCACATCGACTTCTTCCGCCAGGACGTGGTGCCCGAGCCGTCGGTGCGTGCCATCGCCCTGCGCACCGGGGCCTCGGATTCGGCCACGTGGCCCTTGCTAGTGGAAGACAACCTCCGGTTCGAGCAGGACCCGAACTACGTGGTGTTCCGGACGCCCAGCACCGGCGTCAACCACTTCCCGCTCAACAACAAGCTGCCTCAGCTCTCCGACAAGCGCGTGCGCCAGGCCATGATGCACGCCATCGACCGCCAGCGCCTCATCGACGATGTGTTCCGCGGCACGGCACAGATCGCCCATTCGATCTATCCGCCGTCCATGCGCACCTGGTACGACCGCGGGCTGAAAGTCTACAACTACGACCCCGGCCGCGCCCGCTCGCTCCTGGAGGAGGCCGGCTGGCGCATGGGGCCTGGCAACGTGCGCACCAAGGACGGGCAGCGGCTCTCGTTCACGTGCGCGGTCATCACCGGTGACCGGGCCCGGCGGCCCGAGGCCGAGATCGCCCAGCAGGACCTGGCGGCGGTCGGCATCGAGATGCGCATCGTCGAGCGGCCGGTGGCCACCATCCTGGAACAGCTCCCCAAGGGCCAGTTGGACGCCTCCCTGTTCAACTGGACCTACAACAGCGGCGCGCTAGAGCCAGACCCGCAGAGCACCCTCAGGACAGGCGGCGTGCGCAACTTCGCCAGCTACAGCAACCCCCGCATGGATCAGCTACTGGACCAGGGCCTGCGGGAGACCGACGTCAAGAAGCGCCAGAAGATCTACCAGGAAGTCCAGCGGATCTTCGTGGAAGACGTGCCGGTGCTGTACATCATGTACTGGGACTGGTTCAACGTGTTCAACAAGCGCATCAAGGGGCTGCCCACCAAGCCCGAGACGGCGTTCGAGATCTACCGCAACGCGTACAAGTGGTGGATCGAATAGAGGGCCGGGGGCCGGGCCCCTCCCGAGGGAGCCGCGCCAGGGGCGCGGCTCCCTCCTGCTGAGCGGCACCGCCGGGGGACGCGCCAGGGATGCAACGCTACATTGCCGCCAGACTGGCCCAGGGGCTGGTGGTCATCCTCCTGGTCAGCATCGGCACGTTCGCCATGATGCACCTCATCCCCGGCGATCCGATCTCGCTCCTCATCGGCGAAGCCCGCATCAGCCAGGAGCAGATTGACCTCATCCGCGCCAAGTGGGGCCTGGATAGACCCCTGCACGTGCAGTACCTGACCTGGATCGCAAACCTGGCGCGGGGCGACTTCGGCCAGTCGGTGGTCCGCAGCGGTGTCCCCGTGCGGACCATGATCACCGAGGCCGCCTCGGTAACCATCACCCTCAACCTCATCGCCTTCGTCATCTCCATCGTCCTGGCCATCCCCGCAGGCGTCCTGGCCGCCGTGCGCCGCTACTCGGCCTTCGACTACGCCATCATGGTGGGCGCCACGCTGGGCGCAGCACTGCCCAACTTCTGGATCGGCCTGATGCTCATCGTGGTCTTCTCCCTCCTGCTGCGCTGGCTGCCGCCGTTCGGCCTGGGGTCGTGGCACGGGTATGTGCTCCCTGTGACGGTCATCGTCATCGGACAACTGGCCCTGCTCGCGCGACTGATGCGCAGTACCACCATTGAGAACTTGGGCGAAGACTTTGTGCGCACGGCCCGCGCCAAGGGCCTGCGGGAACCGTTAGTGGTGATCCGGCACGTGGCGCGCAACGCGTTGCTGCCCATCGTCACCGTCATCGGCTACCGACTGGCATTCATCTTGAGCGGGACCATCGTCGTCGAGACGGTGTTCGCCCTCCCTGGTCTGGGGCAACTCTTCGTGGAATCGGTCAACCGTGTAGACTACCAGGTGGTTCAGGCCATCGTCATGGTGCTGAGCGTCCTGGTGGTGCTGGGAAACCTGGCGACCGATCTGGTCTATGGGTTCATCGACCCGCGCATCCGCATCCGGTGACACCATAAGCCGCGAGGCCGCCACGCTGCCCGCTGTTACCGCCTGGAGCCCCGCCGGCCGGCGCCGATCCGAGTGGAGCCGCGGCTGGCAGCGCTTCAAGCGCTATCGGCCGGGCATGGTGGGGCTGGGGTTCATCCTGGTCCTCGTGGTGCTGGCGACCTTCCCGGACCTGTTCGCGCCGTACCCCTACACCCAGGTCTTCCGCGGCATGCGGGGCGCGCCGCCGTCCTGGTCGCACCCGCTGGGCTTCGACCACATCGGCCGAGACGTGCTGAGCCGCATCATCTGGGGCACCAGGGTGGCGTTGATCGTCGGACTGCTGGCCAGCGGCATCGCGGTGGCCATCGGGGTCACAGTGGGCGCCGCAGCGGGCTACCTGGGCGGATGGGTGGACAGCCTGCTCTCCCGCCTCGTGGACACCCTGATGGCCTATCCCCTCCTGGTGCTGCTCATCACGCTGGCCGCCGTGCTCGGTCCCAGCCTGATCACCGTGGTGGTCATCATCGGCCTCACGACCTGGGCGCAGTACGCCCGGGTGGTCCGGGCCGATGTGCTCAGCCTGCGGGAGCGCGAGTTCGTCCTGGCTGCCCAGGCGGCCGGCGCCAGTACCGCGCGTGTCGTCTTCCGCCACGTGATCCCCAACGTCCTGGGCCCGGTCATCGTGCTGGCCAGCTTGGGTATCGGCGGCATCATCCTGCTGGAGTCGGCGCTCTCATTTCTGGGACTGGGCGCGCAGCCCCCGACGGCGTCGTGGGGCGGCATGCTTGCCGACGGCCGCGCGTTCATCCTAACTTATCCCCAGATCGCCATCGCTCCCGGGGTGATGATCTCGCTGACCGTGCTGGCCTTCAACCTGGTGGGCGATGGCCTGCGGGACGCCCTCGACCCCCGGCAGAAGGACGTGACGATCAACCGCTAACCCGAAAGCGTCGACCCGGCGTCTCAGGTGATGACGAGCGACTCCAGGTCCCGGGGATAGTATGTCAGCATCTCGATCCCGCGCTCGGTGACCAGGATCGTGTCCGAATGGCGGAATCCCGCGAAGCCGTTGACGTAGATGCCCGGCTCCACGCTGAAGACCATCCCCGCTTTGATCTCCGTGGCATCGCCGATGTCGAGGAACGGCGCCTCATGGATGCCAATCCCCAGCGCGTGCCCCACGTGATGGCGCCAGCATCCCATCAGGTCGTGTTTCTCGAAATAGGCGCGGACGGCCCGGTCCACGTCCGCGCAGGGCCGCCCGGGCCTGATGGCCTCGAACGCGGTCTCCTGAGC
>JAVKIJ010000016.1:0-45115 GCA_031459535.1 Candidatus Fervidifonticultor quintus
CAGGTGCCGCCGGCGGAACTCGCTGATCGTCCGAAAGTCCGGGGCATTGCCCGCGGCCAGGACCCGAAAGGCCACGTCCTCGTGCAGCCGGCGGGCCACGCGCCGCGAGCTGTAGACGCCCGTGCAGTAGGCGTACAGCAGGACCTTGACCATCATGGCCGGGTGGTAGGGCGGGCCGCCTCGCAACTCATCCTCGTAGGTAGTCTCGATGGCGCTCAGATCAAAGCTCTCCACCAGGTCGCTGATGAAATAAGCCAGGTGCCCCTCGGGCAGCCACTCCTGGAGCGAGGGCGGGAGGATCAGGAGCTGATGCGGACTGTAGGGACGGTACTCTTTGGTCGGCATGGACAACGATTCGACTTTAGCGCACTAAAGTCCTGTCCAAGACCGATTTCTCGGACAGGCTCCTAGGGGCTAGATGACCGGCGGCCGCAGCATCGCCTCGCGCGTCTTGCGCGCCGCCAACCGCAGCGCCGGCATCGGCAGCCCCTCGAGCTGCATGAGGATCTCCGCCGCCTGCAGGATCGTCCGCTGGAGATCGCCTTCTTCGACATCGCTGGCGGCGACCAGTCTCGTCCACTCCATCCCCCGCGTCCAGTGCTCTGCGGCCTCGGCCCGGCGCTCCGCAGGCGATGGCAGGACACGAGGGCGGGCTCGCTGCCACTCCGCTTTGAACTCCTCGGCCACGGGGTCAGGTTCCAGGCCCATCTCGCCCTCCAGGCGCGCCACCTCTGCGACCAGATGCGCCAGCGCCGCCAGGCGCGCCCTACCGCCACCCGCCTTCGGGGCGCGTTCGGTGCCCAGGGCTGCGGCGAAGGCGGCGAGGTGGGGCTCCGCAGTGGGCAGCTGCCCCCGGCGCACCAGTTCGGCGAGCACCAACAGCCGAGGATGGCGCAGCCGCATGGCCCACTGCCCGGCGTGGGTGAGGCGGGCCTGCCGGTCGAGGTAGCCGAGCGTCTGGAGCACGGCCGCGTGGAGGAGAAACCCGACGGCCAGGCTATCGCGCGCTCCGCTGGCGGCCTCGCCGATCTGGCCCGGCGGCAATCGTCGCGACAGGCGTACTCGCCGGGCGGCGAGCCCCTGAAACGCGGCGAACGACCGGTCCAGTTCGCTCAGCGCCTCATCAAGCGTGCGCCGGGCCAGCAGGTTCAGCACCTGCGTGTACGACGGTGCGAACGCCGACTCCACTGGATCGGGGTCGGCTTGGGCCATCGCCAGCCCCAGATGCGCCTCACTCTTCTCTGACGCCGGGATCACCACGACGCCGGTGCGATCGCGGCCGCGGCGCCCGGCGCGGCCCGCCATCTGCTGGAACTCAGTCGCCGAGAGCGCGACCGGGCCCTGGGGGCTGTTCCGGACCAGCGTGCTGAGCACGACGGTGCGCGCCGGCACGTCGAGACCGCTGGCCAGTGTGGTGGTGGCGGCGACGGCTCGAATGAGGCCCCTAGCCAGCAGATCCTCCACCGCGAGGCGCCAGGCCATCAGGTGCCCCGCGTGGTGGGGCGCGACGCCCGACTGGATCAGCGTGTGCCGGAACGGGTGCCCCATCAGCGTGGGATACTCGCGCTCCCAGAGGCCGAGTGCCCGCGCCCGTTCCTCGGCGCCGGGTTGGCGCATCGGCGCCAGCTCGCGCACGGCCTGATCACACTCGCGCCGCGAGGGGAAGAACAGAATCGCCGGGAGCAGATTGCCGGCATGGAGCTGGCGCATCAGCTCCGCAATCCAAAGGCGGTGCCGCTCCACGCGCCGCAACCGTCCGGCCAGGGCGGGTGGGATCAGACGACCTCGCGCGTCCGCCAGCAGCACGCGAAGCGGGACGGGGCGCTCGTGCTCATAGATGATCCGCGGCGGTCGACCGCGTACTCGCCCCAGCCAGTCTGCGAGCTCCTCGGCGTTGGGGATGGAGGCCGACAGCAGCAGCAGCCTGGCGCCCTGCGGCGCCAGCATGAGAATCTCTTCCCACGCGGTCCCGCGCTCACTGTCACCCAGGTAGTGCGCCTCGTCCAGGATGATGAAACCGATCCCGTCGCCCCCGCCGTAGAGGATGTTGCGCAGGATCTCCGTGGTACCCACGACGATGGGCGCGCCCGGGTTGATTCGCCGCTCTCCCGTCAGCAGGCCGACCGCGGCGGCACCGAAGAGCCGCTGGAACTGCCGGAACTTCTGGTTGGAGAGCGCTTTCAGGGGCGTGGTGTACCAGGTCTGCCCGGTCCCCGCCACCCTGGCCCGGATGGCTTCCTGCGCGATCCAGGTCTTTCCGCTCCCCGTGGGCGCCGAGACCAGCACATCGTGCGAGACCAGCGCGGCCAGGGCCTCTTGCTGGAATCGCGCGGGAACGAACGGGCCCGGCGGGACCTCGCCGATCTCGACGAGCACGGGTTCCAGCCCGGGGTGCAGGTGGGTGGCGCCGCGATCAGCCGTTGCGGTGACGGACGACATCACATTGCCAGTATAGCGCCTAAGGAGACGGGGCGTGCGAATCTGTGCTGGAGGGTGATTTCTGCAAACCAACTCGCCGGCGCAGGCCCAAATCGGGTCCGGACCGGATAGGCACCCCGCTTGGGCGCAGGTTATCGTGGAGCCAGCCAAGGGCCCCGGATACAGCCGGCGCTCTCGGTGGGCAAACTGAGGCAACCCCTGGCGAGGGCAGGAGCAGGCCGCGAACAAGAAGCGGACCAACGCCTCCTCAGTAAGGCACCAGGCCGGACCGCCCAGTCACCCGCGCGGAGTACCGAGAGCGAGATTGAGCCTATCCGGGGCCTTCCTCTATTCCATTCATTCCATTTGCCGGTTCTACCGGCGCATCGTCGCCTGACACGGACGGTCCCGACGGCGTACACTGAGGACTGTGCGTACCCGCGCCACCGCCGTGCTCGAGTCGCTGGGCATCCCCTATGAGCTGCTCGAGTTCGAGGCCGAAGAGTACACGGCAGCCGAAGCCGTGGAGCGGCTAGGACTGCGTGCAGCCCAGCTCTTCAAGACCCTCGTGGTCCGCACTGACCAGGGACAGGTGATGCTGGCGTGTGTCCCGGCCGACCGCGAGTTGAACCTGCGGGCCCTGGCCAGGGTGGCGGGCGCGAAGCGGGTCGAGCTGGTGGACGCCTCTGAGTTGATGCGGCTCGTCGGCTACGTCAAGGGCGCGGTGTCGCCGCTAGGAACCCGGCGGCGCTGCGCCACGTTCATCGACCGGTCGGCACTCGACCACGCCAGAGTCAGTGTGAGCGCCGGGCTCCGTGGCCTGCAGATCTGGCTCGACCCTCGGGACCTGGCGCGCGCCACGACCGCGCGGGTCGAGCCCCTGACATGAGGCGAAAACAGCAGCCGGTGAGAGGTCTGGCCGTGGCGCGGTTCCTGGCAGCCGCGGTCCCATTTGTGTTGGTACCGCCGGCCCTGTATGTGGCGCTCCTGCCCCTCGCCGACACGACCGTGTCCGCGGGCCGACTGGTGCTCACCGGAGCAGCCGGCGCGCTCGGCATCGGCCTTCCGGCGCTCGCCCTCCACGTCGCCGAAGTCCGGGCTGGGCGGCGAGCCGCCATCGCCTTCCTGACCTTCGCGGCCGCTGCGGCGGCGGTGGGCATCGCGGCCGGTGCGCGGGTCCTGGATGCGCTTGGTGTCGCCCTCGTCCTCCAGGTGGCGGCATACGGCTACGGCCGGTGGCTGGTCCGGTGGGGAGGCGCCGGCGCCGTTCCCACGTCACTCGCCGCCGGGTGGGGCGTGCTCGTCATCTGCGCTCTGGCGCTCGGGCATCTCGGGTTCCTCACCAGGCCAGCCGTCGCGGCCATCGGCATGGTGGGGATCGTCCTGGCTGCTGCTGGGCTCGCCCGACGCGCGCGCTCGAGCTCGCCTCCGGCGTCGGCCTCGGTTCCTCCCCGCAGCGACCCTTGCGTCCCGGTGGCGTGGTGGTGGGGCGTCGTGGTGCTGCTGCTGGTGGGGTTCGTGGGCGCGGCCGCGCCAGAGGTGCGCCACGACGCGCTCACGGCGCACCTGCCCATCGCGCGCGAGTTCGCGGCGCGGGGGCGCATCGTCGAGATCCGCCACAACGCCGCCAGCTACTTTCAGTTGAATGCCGACCTCCTCTACGCAATAGGCATGCTGCTCCTGCCCGGCGAGGGCCTGCCGAAGTTCCTGCACTTCGGCGCCGGCGTCGCGGCCACCCTGATCGTCTACCGGATCGGTGCGCGACTCTGGGACGCCAGGGTGGGTCTGGCTGCAGCTGCGGTGGTGGCGGGCACGCCGCTGTGGTGGTGGGTGGGTGGTACGGCGTACACCGACCTCTGGGTCGCGCTGTTCGCCGTGGCGGCGCTCGACGGTCTGCTGGACTATGCCGGCAGGCCCGGACCGGCACGCGCCGCCCTCATCGGATTGTTGGCCGGGGCAGCGGTCGGGAGCAAGATCACGGGCGTGGCCACGGTCGCCCCGATGGTGGCCGTGTTCGCGGCATGGTCGTTGGCGCTCCGCAGGCGACGCCGGGCCCTTGCGATCGCGGCTCTCGTCGTCAGTGCGGCAGCATCGGGCGGGTACTGGTACGCCCGCGCCTTTGCGCTCACCGGAGACCCGGTCTACCCGCTGTCCCGGCTGATTGTCTCCATCGGTGCGCCGCGTGCGGCGCCGCTGGGTCCGATGACCTTTGGCGCGGGACGTGCGCCGCAGGACCTGCTACTCCTGCCCTGGCGCACCACACGGCATCCCGAGTGGTTCGTCGAAGATGGCTGGTTGGGCATCGCCTATCTTGTGGCCTTGCCGCCGGCCATGATCGCTGCGGTCCGCGGACGGATCCCGCGCTGGTTCGTCGTCATGTTCCTGGCCGCCGGGCTCTTCTGGGCATGGACCGCCCAGTACCTCCGGTACCTGCTGCCCGCGCTTCCCCTGGCCGCGCTGCTGGCGGCGGCCGGGACCCTGGGTCAGGGGGGCCCGGCGCACCGAGGGTGGGTCGCAGTGCTCGTCCTCTGCCTGGCCCTTGGCGCGGGCGCATGGGCCGCGCCCGGGCCTCCGAACTTTCCCTGGCCGGTGGCGGCCCGGACGATGTCGCGCGAGCGTTATCTGGAGCGGTACGTCCCGGGATATTCGGTCGCCTCGTTTGCCAGGCGGACGCTCCCGGAGCGGGCGCGGATCCTGGGTGTGGGTGAAGACCGGGCGTGGCTCTACGACCATTTCTTCGTGCCGATCTCGTGGTACGGACGCCGGTATCACCGGCAGCTGCGCACCGAGGTCCTCTCGGCGCGCACCGGCGCCGACGTCGAGCACGTGCTGGCCCGTGCCGGATTCACGCACTTGGTGCTCTATCCCGACTATCCGCTGGCCGGCCTGGGAGAGGTCGCCGGCTCGTGGGTCGCCCGCTCAGCTCTGTGGAAAGAGGGCCCCCGGCTCGAGTACGCCGATGCGGGCCGGTACCTGTTGACCGTCGCGAGCCCGCTCGGTCCACGCGTGCCCGGGCAGACGTTGCTGGATCAGGCGCAAGTCTCCCGCGCCGCCCAGGCGCCGATCATCTACGCGATCTCCATCGCCCAGGAGGCGCTCTACGGCCTGGAGGTGGAGATCCGATCTACCGGTGACGGTGCAGACGCAGACCTCATCGTCCGGTGGACCGATCCCGCGGGGCGACCGATCGGGACGGGCGTCGAGCGGCACGTGCGCGCCGGTCCGGCGTGGGCGCGCATCCGGCTGGCGGGCACGGCCCCACGCGGCGCCGCGTCCGCGCAGATCGAGATCAAACCGGCTCCCGCGCGTGCTGTTGAGGTCGGGGCGCTGAAGTTCTTCGAACTCCGATGAGCCGCGCCGCGGCGCGTCACGGGCGCACGCTGTAGCGGACGACGCACCACAGACTGGTCAGCGCGTCCTTCAGCCTGACCTTCTTGCCCTCGGCCCGCGTCCGCGGTCGGTACGAGATGGGGACCTCCCGGATGCGCCATCCGCCCCTGGCGATCTTCACGGTCACCTCAGGGTCGAACCCGAAACGGTCCTCGCGCAGGTCGAGACGCTCGAGCACGTCACGCCGGAAGACCTTGTAGCAGACGCAGACGTCCGAGAGGCCGAGCCGGGTGAAGGCGTTCGCCCACACTGTCAGGGCCCAGTTGCCCAACCGCTGGCCCGATGTCCCCCTTGAGTTCCTCCCGAGAACCCGGGAACCGTAGACCACGTCGGCCTCGCCGCGCAGTAGCGGCGCGAGCAGCCGCGGGTAATCCCGCGGGTCGTACTCGAGGTCGGCGTCCTGCACCAGCACGACCTCGCCCCTGGCCTCCCGAAAGCCTCGCCGCAGCGCCGCGCCCTTGCCGGCGTTGGCGGGCTGCGGCAGCACCCGCATCTGGGCTCCGAGGTCTCCGTTCAGCCGCCGGAGTACGTCCAGCGTGCCGTCGGTCGAGCCGTCGTCCACCACGATGATCTCTTTGTCGGTCCGCTCGGCGCAGACCCGGCGAACCAACTCCTCGATGGTGGCGCGCTCGTTATACGCCGGGATGATGACCGACAGCAGCGGACGCATCACTTCTCGATCTGAAAGGGGAGGATCTTACCGGCTCTGGTCGGGATCGGCGCCCGGCGCCGCACCACGACCGTCTTCGCTTTGCGCCAGACCTGCACGCCGGCCCGCTGGAATCCATTGTGGTGGCCCAGCTCCCGCAGGAAGATCTCGCGGGCCAACGCTTCGTCCACGGCGCCGACGCGCGGGCTGATGATCAAAGACAGGCGGAGGATCCCGTCCTCTTCTTCTTCAACCACCTGGTAGTCCGCCCCGGTCCCCCCGAGGCGGGCCGGCAGCACCTCCTCCAGGATCCGGAGGAGGTCGGTCTGCACGAAGGTCATGCCCTCCCCGGTGAGTTTCTCAAAGCTTCGGATGCAGGAGAGGTGCACGTCGAGCCCGGCGTCACCGAGCAGACACCCGCAGGACCTGCGTTCCACCCGACCATAGTCGCCCGTCTCGACGTTCAGGAGCACCTTGGGCGCCGACGGCAGGAGCGCTGTGACCAGGAACGCGTCGACCTCCATCCCCATGTCCCCCACGGGGCGGCGTCGCTGCACCAGGCCGTAGCAGTCGGAGAAGAAGTGGAGGTCGTCGGGTGAGGCGGCTGTGCCGCAGCCATAACCGAGGATGCCACCCTCGGTGAAGGCGTATCGGACCAGGGCCCTGGCGCCCGCTCTCTCTACGACCGCGTGCTTGCCCGCCGTGAACGGCTCGCCAAGGGTGATGAAGCAAACCCCGGAGAGGTCGGTGCCGCCCTCGGCCGCCGCCGCGGCGACGCGGACGGCCGAGCTGGCATAGGTCGTGAGGCATACGCGCCGTCCACCCCGAAGCCGCGCGGCAAGACGCCTGGCCAGCCCTGCGGCATCGGCCAGGTCGTGGTAGGCCGGAACGGGCAACCGACTCCCCCACACCGTCGCCAGCGCGGCGAGGTACCGCGAGCCCGCCCACACGGGTAGGGGCAGCGGGTCAACCGAATACAACCAGGCGGCCGGCGGCCGGCCGAGCCGGGCGTAGATGAGCGTGGGCGTGAGCCCGGCCACGAGCCAGATGAGCTGGTCGTGGTGCTCGAGGTCGTGCGCGCGAAATGCCAGCGCCGTGCCCGCCGCCAGTTCTGTTACGAAGGCCAGGTGCATCTTCACCGCGGTGGCCGGGCCGCGGGTGCCGCCGCTGCGCACCTCGAAGTGGGGCGCGAGCAGGGGGTTGTCGAAATCGGCCTCCGCGAAGGCAAAGCGCGCGCTCCCCCGCACGGCCTCGCGGCGTCCCTTGAACTCGTCGAAGGTGACGTAGACCCCTGCTGCGGCCAGATGCGAGAGCGCGCCTTCCAGGCCGTGCTCCCCCACCAGCCGTTCCACGTCGCCGAACTCGCACCCGGCAGCGCGTAGCAGCTTCAGATAGGGGCTGGATGCGTGACCGTAGATGAGGCGCCGGCAGAGGTCCAGGAAGTGCGCTTCGCGAGCTGCCCGCCGTGCCGCTGCGTGTTGCCACGCCTGTTCGAATGTCAACGGCCTGCGCAGGAAAGGACCGAGGTCACGGGCGAGACGGGCCAGGCCCCCAAGATCATGGAAGAACCCCGCAGCGTCTATGGCCGGCCTCCTGCCGGGGCCGCGTGGGGCTTCTCAGCCACGCAGGCGACCAGATAGCCGTGGCGGCGCACCGCCGGGAAGCGCCGGTACGCCCAGGCGAACGGCCGCGTCAACCAGCCGGTGAGCGCGGCCAGCGGCGACGACCTGACGTGGAACCACAGGTCCAGGATCCGCAACCAGCCCGGCATGAAGAGGACGCCGCTCGTGGCGGCCACGCGAAACCCGGCCCTGGTGAGCATGCGGCGCAGCCCGCCCGCGGTGAAGGACTTCTCCATGCCGTAGGGATACACGTGGAGCCATTGCATCACGCCGGACATGACCGGTCGCAGGAAGGGGTCCAGCTTGTTGGGGACGCCGACCACGGCGATGCCGCCAGGCTTGAGCACCCGGTACATCTCGCCAATGGCCGTCTCGGTCTCATGGAAGTGCTCGATGGTGCCCATGGAGTAGATCAGGTCGAACGAGTTCGACGCGAAGGGGAGCGCGCGGGCATCGGCCACCACGCATCCCGGACGGTGAGCCAGCAGGACGGCCCGCGCATCGCGGGCCACGCTGAAGGAGATATCGATGCCAAACGGTCGCGCGCCCTGCTCGGCGGCCCACCGCAGGATTTCGGTGTTCTTCGCCTCGTCCCACAGATCCGTCTTGAGCAACCTCCGGCCAACAAACGCTGGAATGTGATCGCGTAGGAGGATCTCCTCACACTCACGATAGTAGTCCGTGGACACCGCGCCCTTGAGGGAAGGGAAGTGCGCTCCGGTGTCCTCCCAGAACGAGAGATAGACCGATTCTTCTGGTTGCCGGGGCACCGACCGAGCGGACCTCCTCGTCGGTTGCAGGACGAGCAAACTCGCCTCCGACGTGCGCGACCCGGAGATGACTTCGCGCGCGCCAGCTGCGCCTCCTCTGGCAGGCGTCCCATGCCCAACCCATGAAAAGGGAGCGTCTGGATCGTGGTGAACACCTATGGCATGTCCGCAGAGGCGCAGAGCCGGCGCCATCTGGTCGACGGGGCAGTACGGGTGTTCGTTGGCGAGGCCCTGTTCTTTCCTACCGGCTTGTTGGTTGTGGCGTTCCTCACCCGCCGTCTCGGCCCCGAAGGATATGGCGTGCTGGCCCTGGTCATGGCGCCGGTGCTGTGGGTCGAATGGAGCGTAGCCGCCCTGTTTGCGCGCGCCACGGTCAAGCTCACTGGCGACGCCGGGGACTGGCGCCCCGCCGGAGGGGCCATCGTGCGGCTGCACCTCGTCGTAGGGGTGCTCGCCGCGTTGCTGCTCGTGCTGCTGGCCGATTTGGCGGCGACGTTGCTGGGCGAACCGACCCTCGCCGGCTACCTGCGACTCTTCGCCGTCGACATCCCCCTGGTGACCGTGGTCCATGCGCACCGCAGCCTGCTGGTCGGGGTCGGCGGATTCAGGTCGCGCGCGCTCGCTGCCGCCGTGCGATGGATCGCCCGGCTGTTGCTGGTCGTGGCGCTGGTGGAGATGGGCCTGTCGATTGCCGGCGCCATCCTGGGCAGCATTGGAGCGTCGCTGGTCGAGCTTGCGGTCGTCCGCACGGCCATCCGTCCGCCGCTGTTTGGCCGGGGGTCGCTCCGCGTGGGGCAGTTGTGGTCGTATGCGACGCCGCTGTTCGTCTCTGCGGTGAGCCTGCGGTTGCTCGAGCGGCTGGATCTGTTCATGCTCAAAGTACTGGGAGCCCCCACGCAGGTCGCCGGGCACTACGGCGCGGCCGCGAATCTGTCGTTCGCCCCGAAGATCTTCGCCCTGTCGCTGTCGTCTCTGCTGCTCGCGACGCTGAGCCAGTTGCTCCGGGCCGGTCGTCGGCAGGCTGCCGCGGCACTGGCTCGAGACGCCCAGCGGGCTGCGCTGGCACTGCTGCCGCTGGCAGGCCTCGCGGCCGGCGCCGCGCCGGAGCTGGTGGCCCTAATCTTCGGGGCGGGGTATGCGCCGTCGGCGCCGCTGGTGGCCATCCTCCTGCTCTCGGCGGTGGCGTCCGTTCAGATCTCGGTCAGTACGGCGGTCCTGGTGGGTGTCGGAAAGCCCAAGTGGACCGCCTGGATCGCGTGGCCGCTGGTACCGATGGCAGCTGCGGGCCACTGGCTGGCGATTCCGCGGTTTGGGGCCGCAGGCGCGGCCACGGTCACCTCCGCGTGCGCTGGGCTGGGCGCGGCCGCCGGCATGCTGGCGGTGCGCCGCGTCGCAGGTGTCGCACCGCCACTGGCCACCTTCGGTCGCAGTGCCGTCCTCACTGTGGGCGGCTACCTCGTTGCCGCCGCATGGCCGACGTCCGGGGCGGGAGTGCTGATCAAACTGGGCGTCCTGGTCGCGGCTGCCGCCGTCGGATTCCTGGTCCTGGGCGAGGCCGGGGCAGGCGCCTGGCGGCTCATCTGGCCAGCGCTGCTCCGCCAGGCGCCCAATGCCGGGGAGCGCGGATCCCAATGAGCCTGCTCGGCGATCTGTGCATGTACGCCCGTTTCTCGCGGGCGCTGCCCGGGTTCCTGCGTCATACGACGACCCTGGAAGAAGCCCGCGCCGTCGTCCGGCGGCGGCTGGAGGGCCGCGACGACGCCTTCCTCCGGCTCCTCGAGCGCGGTATCTTCGGGTATCCGCGGAGCCCGTACCTAGCCCTCTTGCGGCATGCCGGGTGCGAGTTTGCCGACGTGCGGGAGATGGTGCGGCGTCGGGGGCTCGAGAAGACGCTCGCGGCGCTGCGGGAGGCCGGGGTCTACGTCACGTTCGAGGAGTTCAAGGGACGCAGGCCGATCGTTCGCGGCGGGCTGGAGCTGCAGGTGCGGGCCGAGGACTTCAACAACCCGTACCTGCGGCCCCACTACGAGGCGCGCTCAGGAGGCACGACGGGCCCGGGGACCCGCGTGCCGATCGAGCTGGACCAGCTCGCCGCCCGGGTCCACCAGCGCGTGCTGGTCTACGAAGCGCACGGGCTCCTGGACGCGCCCACCGCCATCTGGAGAGGGCTGCTGCCGGAGGTGACCGGGCTCAGCAACGTCCTCCAGGGGGCGCGCATGGGCAACGTGCCGCGCAAGTGGTATGTGCCCGCCACGCCGGGGCGGGTGCGGCAGCCAATTCGCTATCGCCTGGCGACCTGGCATATCCTTGTGCTCGCCCGCCTGCTGGGAGTCGCGTTGCCATCTCCGGAGCCGCTGCCGCTGGACCGGGCCGCGGTCCTGGCCCGGTGGGCGGTTGCGACCGCGAGGAAGGACGGGCGATGCCTGATCCGGTGCAGCCCCAGCGCGGGCGTGCGCCTGGCGCTGGCAGCGCGGGAGGAGGGGCTCGACCTGAGCGGCGTGACGATCATGGGCGGGGGCGAGCCTGGAACGCCCGGGAAGGTGGCGCAGATGCTGCGTGCCGGCGCCCGGTGGATCCCGAACTATGTGATGAGCGAAGCCGGGTACATCGGCGCCGGATGCGCGCGGCCCGCCGACGAGGGCGACATGCACTTCCTGAAAGACGGCCTGGCCCTGGTCCAGCACCCGCGAACAGTCCCAGGCTCGTCGATCGCGGTCGACGCTTTCTACTTCACGACTCTGCTCCCGTCGGCACCCAAGATCATGCTGAACACGGAGAGCGACGACTATGGCGTCGTGGAGGCCCGGTCGTGCGGCTGCCCCCTCGAGGCGTGCGGGTTCACCGAGCACTTCCGCTACGTACGCAGCTTCGGCAAGCTCACCGGCCACGGGATGACCCTGGTCGGTACCGACCTAGTGCGGGTGCTCGAGGAGGTCCTGCCGGCGCGCTTCGGCGGTAGCCCGCTGGACTACCAGCTGGCTGAGGTGGAGGACGAGACGGGGTTCACTCGATTCGAGATTCTCGTCGACCCCAAGGTCCCGATCGCCGATGAGGCCCGCGTGGCCGACGTGGTGCTCGAGTCGCTCGCCGCGGGGCCACGGGAGCTGTACCGGCAGGCGGGAACGATCAGGGTCAGGCGTGCACCACCCATCTGGACCCCGCGGACGAGGCTCCTGCCGTTGCACCTGACCCGCCGGGGGCGAGACCCGTGACCGCCCGCTGGCTTGTCGCGGCATTGCTCGCGCTCCTGGGGCTGCATCCGCCAGCGAGGCTCGATGCCCAGCCGCCGCGGCCCGATGTGCGCGTCCGCCTGCAGTTCGCGCGGGCGGTCGATCTGGACCCCGCCAACAACACCCGCGCGTCAGACTATTTCGTGTACTGCAACATCTTCAGCCATCTGGTGCGGTATCGGCCTGGAGGGACCGAGCTGGAGCCCGACCTGGCAGAGCGCTGGCAGGCCTCATCCGGCGGCCGGGTGTGGACGTTTCGTCTGCGTCGGGGTGTGCAGTTCCACGGGGGGTACGGTGAGGCGACCGCGCACGACGTGAAGTTCACGTTCGAGCGCATCCTCGACCCCGCCGCAAACAGCCCGGCCGCCGGCGATTTCAGCATCATCAACCGCATCGCGGTCCTCGATCCGTATACCGTGCAGTTCACGCTGCGGGAGCCCAGCCTGGTGTTCGACGGGAATCAGATGGCGAGCCGGTCGGCCATGATCGTCTCGCGCAGGGCCGTGCTCGAGCGCGGCAAGGCGTTCTCGCGGTCGCCGATCGGCACCGGTCCCTTCGTCTTCGCCCAGTGGACCCCGGCGGACGAGCTCGTCGTCGAGGCCAACGACCGCTACTTCCGGGGCCCGCCGCGCGTGGCGCGGATCACGTTCGTGCCCATCGCGGAAGAGACGGTGGCGGTCGCCGCGCTGGAACGCGGGGAGATCCATGCCATGTGGACGCGCGGCAGCGTCGAGGCCGAACGGCTGCTGCGGGCCAACACGAGCATCGCGGCCGAGGTCGTCCGGCGCCGCAACGCCGTGCGGTTCCTGGGGCTCAATCCGCAGGTGGCGGCCTTCGCCGACGTGCGGGTCCGGCGCGCCCTGGCCCACGCCATCAACAAGCGCGAACTGGCCCTGGCCAGTGCCGGCCAGCTCACCCCTGCGGACCACCTGTTGCCCGACCTGCCCTACCTGCAGGCGGCGGGGCGGGCCGGCAAGTTCCCGATCTACGCCTACGATCCGGCCAGGGCCAAACGGCTCCTGGCCGACGCGGGCTACCCGGGACTGCGCACGACGTTGACGTTTCCGCTCTCATCGCCCGGGCCGCTCGTGGCGCAGGTCATCGCCGAGCAGTTGCGGCGCGTGGGGGTCGAGGTGCACCTGGAAGGGCTGGAACAGGTCGCATGGAACCGGCGGTGGCGCCAGGTGCAGTTCCAGATGACGCTCATCAGTTTCGGGCGTGGCATCGACCCCGATCAGCACGCGCGGGAGATCCTGCACTCGTCGGGGTTTCCGCCCGGGCGCAACACGGCCCGGTATGATGCCGCCGACCGGCTGATCGAGGCCGCGTCCGTGGAGCCCGACCCGCAGCGCCGTCAGGCGCTGTACGTGCAACTGCTGCGGCAGGTGATGACGGACCTGCCGTACATCCCGCTGGCCAACGAGGCGTTCATCGCGGCATGGCGCGCGCCGATCAGGCGGGTGGTCAGCGGCATCAACAACGAGTTCTACGGCTTCACGATCGAGACCGGAGGCCGATAGCCGGTGGCCCGGTACGTGGTCAGGAGGCTGGGGGTCGCGCTCTCGACACTAGGACTGGTCGTGGCGGCCTCGTTCTTGATGGTGCGGCTGGCGCCCGGGGATCCGGCCGAGGCGTTTGCCGATGAGGTCCGGCTGAGCGACGAGCAACTGACGCGGGCGCGCCATGCGCTCGGTCTCGATCGGCCGGTGCCCCTGCAGTTCGCCGCCTACCTGGGCCGCCTGCTCCGCGGCGACCTCGGGCGATCATACTTCTCGCAGGAGCCCGTTGGCGCGTTGATCCGCTCTCGGCTGCGGTTCACGCTGGAACTGGCGCTGGCAGCCCACGTGCTCTCCGTCGCCATAGGTATCCCGCTGGGCCTGCTGGCAGCAGTGCGGCGCGACTCGTGGCTCGATCACCTGGCCATGACCTCGGCGGTGGCCCTGCATGCCATGCCGCGGTTCTGGATCGGGCTGGCCCTCTTGCTGGTCTTCGCGCTGCGGTTGCCGTGGTTTCCGGTCATCGGGGCCGGGTCGCCCGGCGATCCGCTGGACCGTCTGCACCACCTGGTGCTCCCGGCGATGGCCGTGGCCCTGACGCAGGCCGCGCTGCTGGCGCGGGTGACCCGGGCCGGCATGCTCGAGGCGCTGAGCCAGGACTTCGTGCGGACGGCGCGCGGCAAAGGCCTGGCCCCGCGTCACGTGCTGATCCGCCACGGGCTGCGCAGCGCCCTGCCCCCGGTCGCCACGGTGGCCGGCCTGGGACTGGGCCGGTTGCTCGGAGGCTCGGTGGTCATCGAGACGGTATTCGTCCGCCCGGGCATCGGCACACTGCTGGTCGAGGCCATGCGGTCGCGTGACTATCCGGTGGTGCAGGGCGCGATCCTGATCTTCGCCGTGGGCATTGTCGTCCTCAACGCCGCGGTGGACCTCCTGTATCCCGTCTTCGACCCCCGGGTGCGCTCGTGACGCTGCTGCGCCATGGTCGCATCGCGGTCGGGTGCGGGCTGCTGGTCACCCTGGTGCTGGCCGCGCTCGGCGCGCCGTCTCTGGCGCCGCGCAATCCCCTTGCCCAGGACCTGTCCCGTCAACTGACGGCGCCCTCCCTGCCGTCGACTCCCCTTGGAACCGACCACCTGGGCCGTGACCTGTTGAGCCGGCTCCTCTACGGAGCCAGGACGTCGCTGCTGGTCGGGGGGACGTCCGTGGGACTCGGTGGGCTCCTGGGAGGCACGCTCGGCGTGGCGGCCGGGTACTTCGGGAGGTGGACGGACGCCGTCATCAGCCTGCTCACAGACGCCCTCCTCTCGTTTCCCACGCTCCTGCTGGCCCTGGCGTTCGTTGCGGTGCTGGGCAGCGGTCTGGCCAACGTGGTGGCGGCCATCGCCCTGGCCACGTGGCCAGGGGTTGCGCGCGTGATGCGAGGAGAGGTGCTGCGGGTGCGGGCGCTGGACTTCGTGACCGCAGCGCTCGCCAGCGGCGCGAGCGAGCTGCGGATCCTCTGGCGCCACGTCCTGCCCAACGCCTGGGGCCCGTTCGCGGTGGTCATCACGCTCAGTGTCGGTGGGGCCATGCTATCTGAGGCCAGCCTGGGGTTCCTCGGCCTGGGCGTGCCGCCGCCGGCACCCACATGGGGCCGTATCGTCGGCGAAGGCATAATGCACATGCGCACGGCGCCGTGGGCGATCGCGTTCGGAGGGTTGGCGATCTTCCTGGCCGTGCTCGCGGTGAGCCTGCTGGGCGAGGGGCTGCGCGATGCCCTGACACCCAGGGGCCGTCGGCAGGCGTGACGGTGCCCGCGTGTGGAGTCTTACCTCACGACGATGCTCGCTCTCATCCCGAACATGTCGTGGGTCGTGCATTCATACTGATAGGTGCCCGGGCGTGTAAAGGTGAGGGTGTATCGCCTGACCCCCGGACCCGTTGCGAACATGAACCCCGAGTTGTAGAAGCCCGCTCCCGTGTGGATCTTTCCTCCGGCCGGGTTCATCGAGCGCTGGTTGACCAGCATCAACGGCGGCCCCTGCGGCTGCGGCTTCATGGTCATGACCTCGAACGGGTCCCTGGCTCCGAAGGTCACTGTGTGCATTTCGCCTGGATCCTTCATGACCCAATTGACGGTCTCGCCGCGGCGGACCTCCAGGCGCTGGGCCGGGAAACGGTAAAGCGAGACAGGATCACGCGCCGTGCCTACGAGATCGAGGGTGTAGGTTCGCTTGCCGGCCGTCCCGCGCACTACCGGTTTGTTCGAGGCCCGCAGCGCTTCTGCCCTGGCCAGCGCCGCCTTTGACTCTTGAGCCGCGATCTGATCGTATTCGGCCTGTGTCCTGGGATGGGGACTTCCCGCGGTCCGTACCGTGATGGTGCCCTCCATCCCCGGATGGAACATGCAGAGATAGGTATAGGTCCCGGCCTTGGTGAAGGTCACCGCGTATCGCTTTGGCGCCTTGGGATCTGCCGACGAGAGTACCCCTCCGCTCAGTGGGCCGATGCCGTCGTAGGTCTTGGTCGGCGTCGGCAAGACGACCGCCGGGTTCCAGAGCAGCTCGTTCTTGGTTGTGCCCGGCACAATGAGGTCAGGAGGCTGCTGCCCGGCCGGAAAGTAGATGGTGTGATCCGAGGCACCCACGGCCCACTGGACCGTGTCGCCCTCGTTGATCGTGACGGCCTTGGGCAGGAAGAGCAACGCCTGCAGGGCCTGGTCATCCCTTGAAGACCCCGCCCTGATGGTCCATATCGTCGCAGCGCTGGCGCGCGGTAATGTGGGGATCAGCGCCGCACCGAAGGCAGCGCACAACAATCCCAGTAATAGACGTCTGATCACAACTCACCTCCCAGAATGTCGCTTGACCGTTGGGCTGCGCGTGCAGGCCGAGTTCCGGCCATGGTGAGTATAGGATCGAGCCTCAGACCGGGGTGTGACCAATTTCACTGGAACCGTGTGCGATTGCGCACACGTGATTGGGTACCCCTGGGCGTACACTGAGAGCCAGGTGGCCGACCGTCGGTACTCAGACGAGAGACCACCAACTCGATGGAAGAGGTGGACCATAATGAAGAAGCTGATAGCGGCCGCCGTCCTGAGCGGCCTCATGTTCTCGGCGCTTCCCCGCACCACAGTCGCGGACGTGGAAGGGCCGCGTGAGGAGATCCGGCCGCCGATCGTGGCGATGACGAACGACACTCCCGAGGGACCGCGCGAGGAGCTCATTCCGCCCGTGGCGAGCTAACGCCCGCGGGCGCGGCGCCAACGCGTCGCACCGTGTGCAGACCGGCGGAGGCGGGCGCCCGTCTCCTCCGGTGGCCGCATTCCGCGGATTAGCACCCTGCGGGCCTCAGGACATGCGTGCGCGCAACCGTTGGGGATTTGTGATGACGATCGTACGTCCCCGCATCTGGATGAGGCCCGCAGCCTTGAAGGCAGCCAGCGCCCGGTTGACCCGCTCGCGGGTGGCGCCGATCATGCGGGCCAGCTCTGCCTGGGTCACGTGGAGGTCGAGGACGAGCCCGTCCTCCTGATGGCCGTGCCGTTCGGCCATATCGAGGAGCACGTGAGCCAGCCGTCCATAAACGTCTTGCAGAGCCAGTGATTCCGTGTACTCGGTCATGCGCCGCTGTCGGGCGCCCAGCGCCGCCAGCAGCGCCATGGCCAGATCAGGGGCGCGGGTCAGTTCCCGCTGGAAGTCCGCTCGGCCCAGTGCATAGAGCACCGAGTCCTCGACCGCCTCAGCGCTGGCCGACCGGGGAAGCTGATCGAGCAGCGCCAGCTCGCCAAAGAAGTCCGTTGGCCCGAGCAGCGCCAGGGTGTGTTCCTCTCCGGCTTCCGTCTGCAGAAAGATGCGCACCCGGCCCGACTCGATGAGGTAGAGCGCATCTCCGTCCTGGCCCTTCTGGAAGATCGTCGCATCGCGCCGGTAGGTGTGCCGGCGCAGGCCGGCCTCCAGAACCGCCAGCGTCTCGTCGCCAAGTGAGCTGAACAGGACGACGCGCCGCAACAGCGCCATCCGATCTGTCATGGACTCCATACCCCGTCCGTGGAACGCCGGGCGCGGGGCGGTGTGTTCCCGCGTTGTGGGCGGCGTGGAGGTCTCTGATGGCAATCCAGCCGAAACTAATCTGTCCACACTGCGGAGCGTCGAATAGAGAAGGCGCAAGGTTCTGCTTAGGCTGCGGCGGGAGTCTGGCCGGCCGAACATGTCCCCACTGTGGCCAAAGGGTCACCCGGGGGAGCGCGATGTTCTGCGAGAACTGCGGGCAATCCCTGGGCATTCCAGCAGCCGATCCACGGCCTCCTGTGCACCCCGGCCCGGCTCCTCCAAGCGGCGTTGGGCCGCCCTCCAGCCCCGGTGAGCCATCATCCGGACCGATGGGACCTCCGATCTCGACCGCACCGCCCCAGGCCCTTCCTCCCGCAGCCACACCTCCACCAACCATCGTACCTCCCGTAACGGCACACATGGCACGCCCCGCACCGCCGGAGCCGGTGCAGGCTCCACGGGCCCAGGCATGCCCGGCGTGTGGTAGGTCGGTGAGGCCGGGCGCACGCTTCTGCCCGGCCTGCGGGAGTATTTCATAGAACCGCTTCCACTAGCGGCGGGCCGGGCCGCCAGGCTCCTTGCATCACGACGCCACCGAACGTGCTGCTCATGCTGTAGATGATCGGCCCGGACATCCCTACGCTCAACAGTTCAGGATCAGAAGGGAAGTACATCACCGCAAAGAGCACGACGATTTCCCTCAGTCGCTTCTTCTCCGACAGCTGGAGCAGGGCCGGTTGAAGCAGGACGATTGGCGCTGCGCTTGCATCGGGGTACTCTACCTTCACGAATGCCGTGTGATAGGGGATGCCCGTAACTATCCGTCCTAAGGTGTCCTTGAGGTCCAGGTTGACTTTGCTCGGGCCACGCAGCTCCAAGATGGCTGCCCGGGTTTTTGGTTGGAAGAGGAACAGCGAAGAGTCGACCGGACCAAGTATTGATGACTCAAGAGCTAGTGCGTCTCGCCGCTGCAGGAAATCTCTCCTGACCTCGTCTTGCAGCTTCCCGATTTGCTGCGACCACAGGGCCTGTGGGTACTGCCGTTTGACTTGGGCCTCCCCAGCCCGGTACAGAAAGTTGAAAGTGAAAAACGGTCCCAGATCCCCGGAAGTGAGCCCCCGCACATAGCGGGATGCGATCTCCTGCGCAGACGGCGGCCCTGCTGCCAGAGCTGGCACGCCCTCCAGGGCCAGAATGACGATAAGCAATGAGACGATAATTCGCTCCCTGTATAGGACTTTCACAGCACACCGCCCCCCTCCTCAGCAGCGTTCGCAAACCGCGGTGTCCCAGGGCCAGTTGAAATTGCACTCGCAGCCCCGACCATCACTACGCCACCTGTCCGCCAGGGTGAGGGTTTCCTCGATCCCTTCGGCCAGGCTGCGAACCGCGTCCCGGTTCGGCCGCCGCAACTCCCCGTGGAGCCGGTCCAGCATCGACCGCGCGGCCGCATACGTCGGCTGCCGATAGGCGTGCTGTAACTTGGCCCGCCAGGCGGCCTGAAGATGCTTGGGGAGGTAGGCGACCACATTCTCCCGCTTGTGCCAGATACACCGTTGGATCTGCGCCTGCGCTCCGAAGACCTCGCGGACTGTCCGCCGCAATCCCTTGCCGCCATCGAGGAGCACTACGTCCTCTGTGTCGCAGACCGAAAGACTTTCACACTCCTCCCGGGGCACGAACTCCTTAGCAATCCCTGTTCGGAAGTATTCCGCGGTTAGGTAGGGAAGTGCTCGATCAGCGGGTTCCCTTGCCGTCAGGCGTGGCTTTCTGCCCTTCCTAATAATCGGCGAGATGAGAAAGCGGGCGAACCTCCCACTCATCCGGCAGCGGGCCGAGTTCGGTTATCTTGAAGCCCTCGGGGAGGTCAACGGCAATCTCCGCGGCTGCTCGGACTGTAGTTACATGACCCGTTCCTGGTCCCATTTGCGCCTTTCTTGCGCCTTCACTGCGCCATTTGCGCCTTTCTTGCGGCATACCGCGTACCCCGTCCCGTCGAGCCAATCCTCTCCAGGACCCCCTTCTCGACCAAGTCGCCAAGCTCTGCGGTGGCCGTCCGCTCCTTAGCCCCAGTGAGCTCCCGATATTCCTTGTTGTTGATGCCCCCGCGCGCCTTCACGTACAGCACAGCCTGGACCTGCCGGTCATTCAGTCCCATCGCTCGGAGCCGCTCCGGAGTGAACGGGTCCTTCAGGAACACCACCCGGAACCCTCCGGCCTCCTCAGCGAACTCGGGTTCGGGCAGGCCCCGGTTCCTGCACCACTCCAGGATGCGGGTCGTCCCGGTACCCCACTGCTCGATCAGACCGGCGAAGTAGAAGGCTCTGGCGAGCATGGGGTTGCGCGGGATCGACGGGTGGTTCGGGGCGCGGAGCTGATCCAGGCGGATGCCTTCGGGGAGCCGACCGGGATTCCAAATCTGGAGCCGGTCGTCCTGCAGCCGGATCTGAATGTCGCCCGGGGCCGCGTAGTCCCGATGAATGAGCGCATTGATGACGCCCTCCCGCAGGGCCTCCAGGGGGTACTCCCAGATCTCCTTGCGCTGCAGCCCTTCTACGGTGGGTTCGGTCACGCTGACGTCGAACCGCACCTGAAGCAGCCTGCGGAATCGCTCCATCACACCGTCGAGCTGCTGCCACAACGCGCCCCTAAAGTCGTGACTGTCAACGATCCCGGTCCCTTTGAACACGCCTATGCGCGCCTGGGCGTGGGGTAACAGCTCCTGAGGGCTGTCCGCGAAAAGCAGCACACCGGCGTTGGTGAGCCGCCCGTCCCGGATCAGGCCGAGGTTTCGAAGCGTGCGATTGGGATCTGCGGGGTCGATCTCCGGCAGCCGTGATCTCGCCAGTTCCGCGAATCGAGCCAGCACAGCCCCATCGATCCGGTCGAGCCCCCAGGGGCTGGCGACACCGTCCCAGCTCTGCCCCGACCGTTCCATCATCAGGCGAGCCAGTTCATCCTGGGAAAGGTCGCGGTTGGTGCTACCCACACGGGTCAGGTAGCGCCCGCCGTACCCCACGATGCCGCGGGCTCGCTCGACGTGGATCTTGATGATCTCCCGGTCTTCCACGGTCTGGCGTGCAATCGACGGCGTCAACCCCAGCCGCGACACGACGACGTTGGCGATTCGCTCAATCTCGGCGTCGTGCGCCGCTGTGCCGATGACTTCCCCGTCCTTCCGCACCCCGATCAGCACTGTGCCGCCTCCGGTGTTGGCGAAGGCTGCCAGATCTTCCAGCGCACGGTCGGTCCACTGCTGCTTGAACTCAACCTCTTCGCCTTCCTGGAGGTCAATCTTTGGCACTGAACCCTCCGAGGCCAAGCGTCTCCAGGACCCGCGCCAGCTCGCGGTCGGCCTGAGCCCGCTCCTCTTCCGCCTCCCGAAGCAGCACGACCGCCTCCTCCAGCGGCAGGACCTCCTCTTTCTCGCCGCTGGCGACGTACCGGCTCGGCGAAAGGTTGTAGTCATTGCGGGCGGCCTCGTCCTTGGTGATCAGGGCTGCCAGCCCTTCCTGGGGCTCCCAGGCTTGGTAGATCTCGGCGATCCGGGTAATGTGCTCCTCGGCGAGAAAGTTCTTTGGGCGTCCCTTGCTAAAGAGTTTGCTCGCGTTGATCAGCAGGATCTGGCCAGGATGCCGCTTGGCCTTGTTGATGATCATGATGATGCCGGGTGCGGTCGTGTTATAGAAGAGGTTCTCTGGCAGCAGGACCACGGCCTCGACCATATCGGCTTCAACGAAGCCACGGCGAATGTCCCGCTCACGGTTGTTGCCCTGGTTGCCGCTGCCGCGGCTGACCGCCCCGGTATCAATCACAACGGCCATCCTTCCCCCGTCGCGGAGCGAGGCCAGCATGTGCTGAATCCAGCCCCAGTCGGCGCTGGAGGAGGGCGGGGTGCCCGAGCGGAAGCGGTCATAGAGGTCGTTCTCGTACACGCTTGGCGGGAAGGGCTGGTTCCACATGGGATTGGCGGCAACGATGTCGAACCGCCGCAGCCGCCCGTCAGCGTCAGTCAGGGCCGGCCTCCGCATGGTATCCCCGAGGCGAATGTCGGCCTCCATTTCATGGATAAACGCGTTCATTCGGGCGATGGCGAATGTCGCGGGGTTGATCTCCTGCCCAAAGAGTCTGAGCGGCGCAGCCCGCTCCGGGAGCCGCAGCCGTCCGTTCCGGCGTTCTCCGTGGGTCTCCAGGAGCCGCAGGTGGCACTTGATAAGCAAACCCCCGGAGCCGCAGCAGGGATCGTAGACTTCCATTCCCGGTTGAGGTTCGAGGATGCGCGCCATCAGGATCGCTACCTCGCGCGGAGTATAGAACTCACCAGCGCTCTGCCCCTGGCCCTCGGCGAACTTCCTGAGAAGGTACTCGTAGGCGCGGCCGAAGATGTCGGGTTCGACGTCGTCCAGCCCCAGGCGGTACTTGCTCAGCACCTGGACCAGGGCCGAAAGCGGCTCTTCGTCGAGGATGCGCTGACCTGCCGCGGTGGCGTTGAAGTCGATCACGTCGATGACGCCCTGGAGGCGGGGATTCTCGCGGGCAACGCTACGGACGGCATCGGTGAGGTACTGGCCGAGGCCGGTGGTAACCTTCGAGATCGCCGGCCATCGAGCTCCGGGCGGGATGTAGAATCGGACGAGCTTGTGATCGTCCTCGACAAGCCTGGCTGCCTTCTCCTTGCTCCCGAAGTCGTGGCCGAGGTGCTCTACTTCGTCATCGAAGACATCTGATAGTCGCTTCAGGAAGATCAGCGGGAGGATGTAGTCCTTGAACTTGGGGGCATCGACCGGCCCGCGGATGACGCAGGCGGCCTCCCAAAGCCATGACTCAAGGGTCGAGACGTCGAGCCCGCTGTTCCCAGGCATCTGTCAACCTCGCCCGAATTGGTTCAGGACCCGCAAACTTCAGCCTCAGGAGTAAGATTCGAAGGTCGTCAGGAAGCACCTCTTCAACACGAGGTGGCGAACCGTCACGACAAAGGGCCTGCTCCGGAACTGCACGCATACTCCCGTCCTGCGACTGTGAGGACTATGCCCCGCAGGTTTTCAGCGGGCTCGCCCTTCTGAATTGCGCGCTCACGTCCCGAGACCCCACGCTCCTCGCGCCGGCCCAGGAGGGCCCTCACTCCAACCGCAGCCGTTCAATCGCCCCGGCCTTCTTGTGCGCCCGCCGCAGGTCCGCCCCGACCAGGCTGCTGTACCGCAGCGTGGTGTTGAGGCTCTCGTGCCCGAGCAGCTGGCGTACCTCGTCCAACCCCGCGCCATTCCGAAGCCAGGCCGTCGCCGCGAAGTGTCGGAGCGCGTGGGGGTGCAGCCGTCGGTGCGGTGGCAGGCCGGCCTTGGCCGAAAGCCGATGGAGCAAGGTCACCAGGTGCCGGCGCTTGAGCGGCCGGCCCCGGCGGTCGGTGAACAGAAACGACTCCGGGGACGGGGTCGGGTGACGCGCCAGCCACGCCTTCAGGGCCCGTGTCGTGGTCGGCCCGATGAAGGCCACCCGGTCCTTGCGGCCTTTGCCGGCCCGCACGAACAGGCCACGGTCGGCGGACCTCCAGTCCTCGACCAGCAGGTGTAGCACCTCGCTGGCGCGCAGGCCGGCATCCGCCAGCGCAAGGATGAGCGCCCGGTTCCTGGTGCCCTCCAGGGTGTTGGGACATGCCGCAAGCACAGCGCGCAGTTCGTCCTCGGAGGGCACGTCGGGCAGCGTCTTGGGCGTGCGCATGGCGAACCCGCGCAGAGGGCTCTCCGCGAGCGCGCCGACCTCGACGCACCACCGGAAGAACGTCTTGAGGGTCCGGTACGCCTGGTGCTGGAGGCTGGCGCTGCGCTGCTGCAGTCCGGCGAGGAACCGGCGCACACTGAGCGCCGTCACCTCGGGCACCTCGGCGGTCAGCCGGCGCAGCCACCAGTCATAGACCTGGAGCGTGGCCTGGGTGCAGCCGGCCACGCGCTTGGTCAGCAGGAACGCCTCGACAGCATCAGCGAGGGGGTGAGCCCCTGCTTTCTCGGCGGGTTTGGCGAGGGGTCCAACGGCTGAAACCCGCATCCCGACTGGATTGGTGGAGACGAGGGGATTCGAACCCCCGACCCCCTGCGTGCAAAGCAGGTGCTCTCCCGCTGAGCTACGTCCCCACGTCCGCCGCTACGGGACCAACCTGGACGCGGCGTCTTTGACCACGCAGTCCATCGCCGCCCGCAGCGACCCCTCGAGCTGGCAGGAGAACTGCTCCTCGAGGGGTTTCAGGCGGGTCCTAATGTTCAGGATCCGGATGTCCACATCCACCCGGCTGCCGGCCCCGCCGTCGGCGATGCGGTTGGTGTCCTCGCGCGGCCCGGGTTTCTCGCGGAGCGCGTAGGTGATCCGGCCGGTCAGCACCGCGTCGGCGTTGACCATGGCCCCCAGTTCCACGGTGCGCGACGGGCTGATCAGGTCGCGGGCGGTGACCCCCAGCCGCGTCATGGCCTCGGCGACCACAGCAGGCGGCACCACCCGGTACGGGCCCGTCTGAAGGAGCTCGGTGAGCCTGGCCGGTCCGTACTGGACCAGGTCCGGGGCGTACCACTCGTCGTAGAACGGCGCCACGGCCAGCACCCGCACCCCAGGCAGATCTACACGCCGGGGGGCCGCCGATGACGGGACGGGCTGCCCTCCGCCAACCCAGAGGACCATCAGGGCGATCAACACCGCACGGCAGCGTACCATGCCCGACCTCCTGGAGCGCTCGACGCCTCCGCGACTTCGCTTGCCGCTCTCATCATACAACAACCCCGCACCGGCGCGCCGCATTCCGCCGTCGGATCGGCAGGGGATGGGCTCCCCGGCGGCGAATGATCGAGGCAAAGATGGCGGCTGCGCGCGGTCGGAGGACAACACGGGAGACCTCCCCGCGGCGCGTTCGTGTTTTTCGAAAGGAGGTGACGGGGGGCTCCCCGGCTGGAGCCGACGGGGAACGTGAGGGCGGGCTCAGGCCCGCTGAGGCACGGGGCCCCAGCGACCGGTTGGGGCTCGACGAACGCAGCGTAAGGGAGGCTTCTATGCGGAGGACGAAGTTCATCGTGGTTCCTGTGCTGGCGCTCCTGGTGTGTGCGATGGTCGCTTTACCCGCCGCCGCGCAGAATATGTACGTGGCCCTCCGGTACTGGTCCACGCAGACGAGTGTGTCGCTGAGTGGAGCGCCGGCGTTTCGGGCCTACGACAACTACATGGTCAACCTGAGCGTCCGGCGCAACTTTGGTTCGGACTGGGCCCTCTCGTTCAACCTGGATACCGGCGGGCAGAGGAACTGGGCCGGCACTTGGGTCAGTGCGACGGCGGGCAGCAACACCTACTGGAACATCAACTTCCATCGGAACTTCGCGGCGGAGAACGCCAATTTCAGCCTCTTCCTCGGCTACGGTAGCGCGTCGAGTCGGTCGACGTTCTTGGGAGTTGACCAGACTCAGAGGGTCGCAGGACTGCGGGCTGGCGGAGACTTGGTGTGGCGCCGCAACAACTGGAGCCTGATGGCCTGGGGCGCCGTCGGCATCAGCCCTCAGGGGACTTCGGAGTGGCCTGGGTTCGGCACGTCCGCCCAGGGGACAGGCAGCCTCAGCGAGTACGGGGCGCTGCTCGGCTACACCTTCGCGAGCGGCTGGTCGGTTGAAGGCGGGTGGCGTCAGGTGAAGTTCGGCGTGCCCGCAGGTGGGAGCTTCCTGGCCGCCGACTTCACGACCAACGGCTGGACGATCGGCCTGAGCCGCACGTTCCCGTAGGTCAGTTATCTTCGAGGCTGGAAGGGCGGACCCGAGGGCGGGTCCGCCCTTCGTGTTGCGTGCCGGCGTGCTGCCTACCTCTGCGTCGCCTCGCGGGCCCGCAGCGCTCCTAGCAGCCGCTCGGGCGTGATCGGCAGCGACGTGACACGGACACCCGTGGCGTCTGCGATGGCATGGGCGATCGCCGCGGCGGCAGGGACCACGGGCGGTTCGCCCACGCCTTTGGCCCCAAACGGCCCGTCGTCAGAGGGCACCTCGACGATCACGGTATCCACGCGGGGGACTGATGACGCCCGGGGCAGGGGGTAGTCGGTGAACGTGGCGGTCAGCAACCCTCCGTCTTCGTCGTAGACGACGCCTTCCAGCAGTCCCCACCCGATGCCCTGCGCGACGCCGCCCAGTACCTGACCCCAGACGGCCGGGGGGTTGATGGCGAAGCCGACGTCCTGGACGGCGACGTACTCGAGGATGGTCACCCCGCCGGTCTCCTCGTCGACGCGCACCCTGACTAGGTGCCCGGCGAACCCGGGCGACTGGCGCGTCAGGGCCGTGGAACCCTGCCCGAAGATGGGCGGGTACTTGGCGCCGAAACGCATGCTCATGGCTGCAATCTCGGCCAGCGAGAGCCTGGCGGTCGGCGAGCCCTTGACGCGGACTTCGCCGTCTGCCATCTCCAGGTCGTCCACGTGGGCCTCGAGATGGCTCGCGGCGATGTGGAGGATCTGACGGCGCGCGTCCTCGGCGGCCCGCCGCACCGCTTCGCCCACGGTGTATGTGATCTTGCTACCGCCGCTCATGCCGGAGTACGGCGCCTGATCGGTGTCCGGCGTCAGCACCCGGATCCGGTCGGGCCCCACGCCCAGGACCTCGGCGGCGATCAACCCAAACGAGGTCGCGGTGCCCGTGATATCCACGGCTCCGGTGAGGACCTCGAACGTCCCGTCGGTGTTGGCCCGGATGCAGGCGGTGGCCGACTCCAACCCGCCCAGCCAGCCGCCGACCGCCACCCCGATGCCCTCGCCGCGCGCCCTGGGCCGCCGGCGGGCAGGATGCCGCTCAAGCGCCTCCAGGACTTCCCGCAGGCCCATTCTGGGCCACGGCCGGCCGTTGGGCATCGGGTCGCCCGGCGCCGCGCAGTGCCGCAGGCGGAACGCCACAGGGTCCAGACCCAGCCTCTGGGCGAGTTCGTTCATCGCCGACTCGATGGCAAACGTGGCCTGGGGCGCGCCCGGCGCGCGGTAGGCGCCCGCCGCTGGCTTGTTGGTCAGCACCTCGACCGCTTCGATGGACAGGTTGGGGAACCGGTAGTAACCGCCCAGCAAGATGCCGGCCACCGAGAGCGGGGCGCCGGGTTCGCACCCCGAGTCGAAGACCAGCCGCGCGCGCAGGGCGACCAGATCGCCGTCCCTGCGGGCGCCCAGTTCAAGCTCGATGCGCGCCGCCGGGGCGGGCTCGGTGACGGCAAAGTCGTCGCTGCGCGGAAGAACCAGCCGGATCGGTCGGCGCGTAAGCAGTGCGAGCGCGCCGGCGAGCGGCTGCAGCATCACGATCTTGCCGCCAAAGGCGCCGCCGACGGTCATGGGGACCACCTTGACCCGCTGCTGGGGTAGATTGAGGGTCCTCGCCACGTCGGCGCGCAGGTAGAACGTGCCCTGGGTGGCGGTGTAGATTGTCAACTGGCCTGTGACGGGATCGGTAGTCGCAACCGTCGCCTGGGGTTCCAGGTAGCCCTGGTGGATGCGCGAGGTGGTGTAGGTGCCGCGGACGACCACCTCGGCTGCCCGCATCGCGGCCTCGACATCCCCACGGGTGAAGACGACCCTGTTGGCGATGTTGCTGGGACCTTCCGTCCTCTGCTCGGCCGCCGCCACGGTGGCGTGGGCCTGCGCGTCGCCCTCGTCGAATTCGGCCGTCTCGCGCACCAGCGGCGCATCTGCCCGCAGGGCGTCTTCGATGGTGAGCACGGCTGCCAGCGGCTCGAACCGCGTGGCGCCTCGGAGAGCGTGGAGCCCGTCGGCGGCGGCCTGCTCCGACTCCGCCAGCACGACGGCGACCGGCTGGCCGGTGTAGCGAGTGGTCGGTCCGGCTAGCAGGCCGGCCGCGTCTCCACCCACAGGGGCCAGGTCTGCGGCTGTGACGACGGCCCTGACCCCCGGCACCCGCAGCGCAGCGTCGCGGTCTACGATCGCCACACGCGCCCTGGGGTACGGACTGAGTAGCAACCGCGCATGGAGCATGCCCGGCAGCCGCAGATCTTCGGTGTAGCGCGCCGCTCCCGTCACCTTCTCCCGGCCGTCGATCCGCTTCGTGGCCTTGCCGATGACCGCCATCGTGTCCTCCCGAACCCAGGGCTGCCACCAGGATTTCGCCACGCGGCCCCGCAGTGCCTACACGGCAGAGCCCATATCCGGCCTGTTGTCGGGCCGCGATGCCGGCCGTATGATGCTGCCGTGGGCGCGGTGGGAGGAGGGGGGCAGATGGACCGCCCGGCTACTAGGACCTCCAGCGAAACGACGGCAGAGGAGCGGTGGGACGTCGAAGGCTATGAGCGCATCGACGCCGGCCGCCTGGAGACGTTCGCCTACGAATATCCCGGCAGCGATGCGGTCGTGGAGATCTCCACCGACGAGTTCACCGCCGTCTGTCCCTGGTCGGGACTGCCCGACTTCGGCCGCGTGACCGTTCGGTACGTGCCCAGCGAGCGGGTGCTGGAGTTGAAGTCGTTCAAGTACTACCTGCACTCGTATCGCACCGTGGGGATCTATCAGGAGCATGCGGCCAACCGGATCTTGCGGGACTTGGTCGCGGCCACCCAGCCCAAGCGGATGGAGCTGGTGCTCGACTACAACATCCGCGGCGGCCTCCACACCACGGTGACGGTGCGCTGGCCCGATTCCGGCCCGTGACGTCGGCGGACCGGCGCGCTTCACGCCACGTGCGGGCGCGCGCCTTTGCCGAAATCTGCGTCGTCGCTGCGGCCTATGCCGCGCTGACCATTCTTCTGGCCCCCATCAGCTACGGGCCGGTGCAGTTTCGCCTTGCCGAGGGGCTCAAGTCGCTGGTGGTGTGGCGACCGCATCTGGTGGCCGCCTTCGTGGTGGGAAACTTCCTCGGCAACCTGACCAGCCCGAACGTCGGGCCGTGGGAGCTGGCGTTCATGCCGGCAGCTAATCTGATAGGCGCCACGCTGTGCGCCGTGACGGGCCGACGCTCCCCGTATCTGGGCGCGGCAGCCTACGCGGTGATCATTGCCGCGGCGGTGAGCCTGATGCTGTCGGCGATCCTGAGGGTGCCCTACGCCGTGCTCTTCCCGCCGTTGCTGTTGAGCGAAGCAGTCCTCATCGTTGGCGGGGTCCCGATCATGGGCCGCATCCACCGGGCTGTCGCCTCGCGCCGTCCGTAGTCCGCCGCCGCTTTCGGTGCCACCTTCCAGAAGCGCATCAGGTGGGCTTCCCAGTTGCCAAGCAGCATCCGCGCCCGGCGGCTCCCTGTGGCCTCGTAGTGCGCGGCCACGAGGTCGCGCAGGCGCTCGGCGTCTGCGCCACTCACGCGCGTGATGGTGACGAGCTGGGTGTTGTAGCGCTGCGGCAGCGTCTCAGCGTCGTCGTAGACGAACGCCTCGCCGCCCGTCATGCCCGCGCCGAAGTTGCGACCGGTCTCGCCCAGGACGACCACGACCCCGCCGGTCATGTACTCGCAGCCGTGGTCGCCGCAGCCCTCGACGACCGCGGTCGCGCCGCTGTTGCGCACGGCGAAGCGCTCGCCCACGCGACCGGCGGCGAAGAAGCGGCCGCCGGTCGCCCCGTAGAGCACCGTGTTCCCGGCGATGACGTGCCGCCAGCTCTCGGCGACCAGCGGCGCCGGGGGCACCAGCACGATCTCGCCGCCGGCCATGCTCTTGCCGACATAGTCGTTGGCCTCGCCGACCAGGCGGAGGTGGATGCCACTCACGAGGAAGGCACCGAAGCTCTGCCCCGCGGCGCCCGCAAAGTGCAACCTGACCGATCCCTCGGGCAGGCCCGCATCGCCGAACCGGACCGCCACGGCGCCGGCCAGCCGGGCGGCCACCGCCCGGTGGACGTTGCGCAGCGGCAGGTGGAGCTCCACCGGCTGCCCCAAGAGGATGGCCGGCAGGTGCGGGAGCAGGTGCGTCTCATCGTAGGGCTCCTCGGGCCGCAGGTTGCGCGGGACGACGCACCGCCTCAGCCGCGGATCATCGGGTACCGGGACGTCTGCCAGCAGCGCGCCGACCTCCACCGGCGCACCCGGTTTGGGCCGCAGCCGGTCGGCCCGGCCGATGATCTCGTCGAGCCGGCGCGCGCCCAGTGACGCCAGGAGGCTGCGCACCCCTTCGGCCACGCCGAGCAGATAGTTGATCACGTTCTCGGGCCTGCCGGCGAACTTGCGACGCAGATCCTCCCGCTGCGTGGCGATCCCCACCGGGCAGGTGTTGAGGTGGCACTGCCGCGCCATCACGCAGCCCAGAGCCGCCACGGCCGCGGTACCGAAGCCGAACTCCTCGGCTCCCAGCAACGCAGCGATAACCACGTCGCGCGCGACCTTCAGCCCGCCGTCCACCCGCAGCCGCACCCGGCCGCGCAGGCCGCTGGCGATCAGGACCCGCTGGGTCTCGGCCAGGCCGATCTCCCACGGGACGCCGGCGTGCTTGATCGAGTCCAGCGGCGACGCGCCGGTTCCGCCATCGGCGCCACTGATCTGGATCGTGTCGGCAAAGCCCTTGGCGACTCCCGCAGCGATAGTCCCGACACCGGTCTCGGCGACCAGCTTCACCGCCACTCTGGCCTGCGGGTGCACGACCTTCAGATCGTAGATGAGCTGGGCGAGGTCCTCAATGCTGTAGATGTCGTGGTGCGGCGGCGGCGAGATCAGGGTGATCCCCGGTTGGGCCCGCCGGATGCGCGCGATCTCGGCGCTGACCTTGTGGCCCGGAAGCTGCCCGCCTTCCCCGGGCTTGCTCCCCTGGGCCATCTTGATCTCCAGCTCGTCCGCCGACAGCACGTAGGCAGGCGTGACGCCGAACCGGGCCGAGGCAATCTGTTTGATCCGGCTGTTGGCCCACGCCTCTTGCGGGCGGCGGGCGTAGCGGCCGGGATCTTCCCCACCCTCGCCGGAGTTGGAGCGGGCGCCGAGACGGTTGGCGGCGATGGCCAGGGCGGTATGCGCCTCCAGCGACAGGGCGCCATGGGACATGGCCGAGATGACGAAGCGCCGCACGATTTCGGAAGCCGGCTCGACCTCATCCAGCGGCACCGGATCGCCCGGGACGAACTCCAGGAGGTCGCGCAGCGCCGTCGGCGGCCGCTGGTCCACCAGCGCCGCCAGGTCCGCCACGGCCGCAGGGGCGCCGGCGTCCTCGCCCCGGGCGACCCGGTGGATCGCCTTCACGACGGCGGGGTTGAAGGCGTGGTACTCCCCGTCCTTGCGGTAGCGGATCCACCCCGTCTCCACGATGGGGCCGCCTGCGGCGAACGCCTGGACGTGGCGGGCCAGCACCGCCGCCGCGAGCTCGTCGAGCCCCACACCGCCGACGCGTGACGGGGTGCCGGGGAAGTAGGCCTCGATGAGGTCGGGCGCCAGACCCACGACTTCAAAGACCTGTGCGCCGTGATAGGCCGAGAGGGTGCTGATGCCCATTTTGGACATGATCTTGAGCAGTCCGCCTTCCACGGCCTCCCGCCACGCTGCGACGCGGCGGCGGGCGGTGTGCTCGTCTTCGGCGTCGGCGACGATGGTTTCCAACGCCAGGTACGCGCAGACGGCGCTAGCCCCATAGCCGATCAGGCAGGCCATGTGGTGGATGTCTTTGGCCTCGCCCGACTCGGCGATCAACCCGACCCGGCCGCGCAGGCCGGCACGCAGCAGGCCGTGGTGCACCGCCGAGACTGCGAGCAGCATGGGCACTGGAGCCCGGTCCGGCGCAACGCCCCGGTCGGAGAGCACGATGAGGCCCACGCCTTCGGCCGCCGCGCGGCAGGCGCTGACTGAGAGCGCCTCAAGCGCCCGGCGCATCTCGCCCGGGCCTCGATGCGCGTCGAACAGCGTGGACAGAGTGCGCACGGGGAATGGGGTGCGTGCGCGGATTGCGTCCATCATCTCCAGGGTGAGCACGGGCGTGGGCAGGTGGATCAACCGGGCGTGCTGCGGGCCCTCCTCGAGGGGATTGCTGCGCGGTCCCACATAGCCGGCCAGCGACATCACCAGCCGCTCGCGCAGCGGGTCGATGGGCGGGTTCGTCACCTGGGCGAAGCGCTGGCGGAAGTAGTCGGCCAGCGCCCGGGGCCGCGTGGCCAGCGGGGGCAGCGGCGTGTCGTCGCCCATGGAGAAGACTGGGTCCTTCGCCTCTTCGACCATGGACCGCAGGACCCTGTTGAGGTCCTCGCCGGTGTAGCCAAACGCGCGCTGCTGCGCGGTCAGGTCGGGTGGTACCGGCGGCCGGGCCGGGGTCCGGACTTCGGTGAGGCGCACCAAGTGGCGCTCCAGCCAGTCGCCGTAGGGACGCTGCGCACCGCAGAGGATCTTGACGGCATCATCGCGCAGCACCACGCCCTTGTGCGTGTCCACGGCCAGGACCTGCCCGGGGCCCAGCCGCCCCTTCTCCAGCACCCGGCCCGGGGCGATATCCACCACGCCGGCTTCGGAGGCGACCAGCACCAGGCCGTCACGGGTGATCACGTAGCGGGCAGGGCGCAGGCCGTTGCGGTCCAGCGAGGCGGCAACAAAGCGGCCGTCCGAGCACGCGATGGCCGCCGGCCCGTCCCATGGCTCCATCAGGCACGCGTGGTATTCGAAGAAGGCGCGCACGAAGTCCGGGAGGTCAACGATGCCTTCCCAGGCACCGGGAATCAGCATCAGCAGCGTGTGGAGCAGGCCTCGACCGCTGCGCCGCAACAGCTCCATCACGTTGTCCAGCATGGCGCTGTCGCTGCCGCCCGGCTGGACAATGGGGAGCAGATCGTCCAGGCCGCCGGGCCACAGCGGTGAGGAGAGCAGCGGCTCGCGCGCGGCCATCCAGGTCACGTTGCCCTGCAGGGTGTTGATCTCGCCGTTGTGGGCCAGCAGCCTGAAGGGCTGGGCCAGCGCCCAGGACGGCAGGGTGTTGGTACTGTACCGCTGGTGGAACACGGCGATGGCGGTCTCGAAGGCGGGATCGGTCAGGTCGGGATAGAAACGGGACAGCTGCGGCGAGACCAGCAGCCCCTTGTACACCACGGTCGCCGCCGACAGCGAGGCCACGTGCAACGCCAGGCCGTCTGCCAGCGCCCGACGCTCGATCAGCCGCCGCGCCCGATACAGCGTGCGCTCGAACGCCTCGTCGTCACAGTCGCGCGGCCGGCCCACGACGAACTGGGCGATCTCGGGCTGCGTACGCCGGGCGTGCTCGCCCAGCGCGCTCGGATCGGTGGGCACCAGGCGCCACCCCAGCACAGGGACACCGCACGCCTCCAGCGCGGTCGCCACCAGCATCCAGGCGGCTCGGGCCGCGTCGGCGTCCTGGGGCAGGAAGATCATGCCCAGGCCGAGGTCGGCGTTGGGCGTCTTCAGTCGCAGGTCACGGCGTAGCAGGGCGTAGGGGAGCTGGGTCAGCACGCCGGCGCCGTCGCCCGTGCGCGCGTCTGCGGCCAGTGCGCCCCGGTGGCTCATGGCCGCCACGGCCGCCAGCGCGTGGTGCAGGATGGCGTGGCTATGGCGGCCCCGCCGGTCGGCCACGAAGCCCACCCCGCACGCATCGCGCTCGCGCGACCAGCTCGCCGGGATGTCAGTCTTCCGGTGTTCCTGCGCTTGCGGCATGGCGACTCGACATCGAATACGGAAGCCCGAGGAACTGGTCCCCCCTGGCACGGAGGCCGACCTCCGCAGCGAGGAACCTCTCCCTCGGGCTTCTCTCCCGACGGTGTAGCGGATAGATGATCCGCCTGCGTCGCTCGAACCAGACCGGCCCTGGTCGGGCCGCGGAACCCTAGACGCACGTCCTCAATGACGCCGGCGAGGGCAACCTCGACCGGCCTTTATCGGCTACCATACGAGAGCCCGACGCGGATGTCAAGCGGAGCACCTCGTCACATTTGGCCACGATCGGTATAATGGAAGGAGCGCACCAGCCTGCCAATCGCCTAATCCCTCCATCCGGAGGGAGCGGGGGACCCAAGATGTGGGGCGAATCTCGCGGCGCGCAGGAGGCCGCGAGACGGGGTGTCTCTGGACCCGAGCCCGTCAGCTCACACCGCCGGCAGACCAGAGAGGTGGTATGACGCTCCAGCCTTCGTCGAATCGCGCGGCCCGGGTCCAGGCCACGATGAAGGACCTGCTCGGCCAGCGCCAGTTGATCGTCGTGAGCAACCGGGAGCCCTACGTCCATCGCCGCGGGCGTGGAGGTGTGGAAGTCGAGTCGCCGCCCGGCGGGCTCGTCGCGGCCCTCGACCCGGTCATGCAGGCTGTTGGCGGCGTCTGGGTCGCCTGGGGGGTCGGCGAGGCGGACTTCGAGGTCACCGACGGTCGGGACTGTGTGGCCGTCCCACCTGGCGCTGGCGCCTACACGCTTCGTCGGGTGCGCCTGTCACCCAAGGACGTCGAACGCTTCTACCACGGGTATGCCAACCAATCGCTGTGGCCGCTGTTCCATCTCGCGGTGGACAAGGCGCGCTTCGCGCGGCGGTACTGGATCGCCTACCAGGAGGTCAATCGGCGGTTCGCCGCGGCGGCGCGCGAGATGATCCGTCCCGGGGCCCTGGTGTGGATCCACGACTACCATCTGGCCCTCTGCCCCCGGTATCTGCGACAGTGGCTCCCGCAGGTGTTCCTCATGCACTTCTGGCACATTCCCTGGCCATCGTGGGACGTGTTCCGCATCTGCCCGCAGAGCGGGGAACTGCTGGAGGGGTTGCTGGCCAACGACCTGCTGGGCTTCCACCTGCCGCGGCACGTGCGGAACTTCCTCGACTGTGTGGCGCACGAACTGGGGGCTGAGGTGGATCACGATCTGGGCCTGGTGGAGTACGGCGGGCGCTACACCCGCGTCCAGGCCCTGCCCATCAGCATCGACGTGGATGCCTGGGAGCGGGCGGCGTCCTCGTTGGACTGCGCGCGCTGGATGGCCCGCCTGCGACACCGCTTTCGCCTCGCCGATCGGGCTGTGGGTATCGGCGTGGACCGCCTGGACTACACCAAGGGGATTCCCGAGCGCCTGCGCGCCATCGAGCTGCTGTTCCATCGGCACCCCGACGTCCGAGGCCGCTTCGTCTTCATTCAGAAATCGGCGCCGAGCCGCACGCGGATAAAAGCCTACCGCGATCTACAAGCGCAGGTCGAGGCCGCAATCAACCGGATCAACAGCATCTTTGGCAACGACACCTGGCGGCCCATCATCCACATTCCCAGGCCGCTGCCACCCGCGGGCATGGCGGCCCTCTACCGGATGGCGGACGTGTGCGTCGTGTCCTCCCTGCAAGACGGGATGAACCTCGTGGCCAAGGAGTTCGTGGCCTCTCAGGTGGACGGCCGCGGCGTCCTGGTGCTCAGCGAGCTGGCCGGGGTCTCCGACGAGGCGCCGTGGGCCATCACGATCAACCCTTACGATCCCGACGGGGCGGCCGAGGCGTTGTACCAGGCGCTGCTCGTGCCCGCGGCCGACCGGCAGGAGCGCATGCGCCAGATGCGGGCGCACCTGCGCCAGCGCGACATCTATCACTGGATGGAGCAGCATCTGCGTGCGGCGGCGCACCTCGTGGTGGGCCGTGAGGCCACCCGGTCGGTCTTCGAGGACCTGGAGACCGTGCGTCGGGTCTCGACCTCGCGGGACGTCCTGGCGCTGCTGGTGGACTTCGACGGCACACTGGCCCCCATCGCCGACCGGCCGTTCGACGTCACGCTGCCTCCGCTGACGCGGTCACTGCTGGCGCGGCTGGCCCGCCGGCCCCGCTGCCGGGTAGCCGTGGTGAGCGGCCGCGCGCTGGACGACCTCAAGGCGCGTGTCGGTCTGCAGGACGTGGTCTACGTCGGCAACCACGGGTTCGAGATCGCGGGTCCGGGATGGGCCGCCGAGCGCCGGGACGCCGCCGAGGTGCGCCGCCTCATCGCCGCGTGTAGCGCGCGGCTGCGGGAGCGGCTGCAGCACATCCGGGGTGCCATGGTGGAGGACAAGGGTCTGACGGCCAGCGTGCACTACCGGCTCGTCCGGGGCGATCAGGTCGAGCAGGTGCGGCAGATCGTCTTGACCGAGGTCGCCCAGCTCCCTCCGGGAAAGGTGGAGGTGCGGCGCGGCAAGCGGGTCCTGGAGCTGCGCCCGGCCATTGACTGGGACAAGGGCCGGGCCGCGGTGTGGCTGCTGGAGCGGTTGGTGGGCAGCGACTGGCGGAAGCGGTGCGGGGTGCTCTACGCGGGCGACGACCGTACCGATGAGGATGCCTTCCTGGCCCTCGGCGACGCCGCGATCACCATCAAGGTGGGCTCGAGCCCGTATCCCACCGCCGCACGGTACATGGTCCGCGATGTCGCCGAGTTCACCCAGCTCCTCCAGACTATCCTGGCGTGGGTCACGACGCCGGAGCCGACAACAGTGCGTGAACGCTGACTGGTACCGGGACGCCATCGTCTACCAGCTCCACGTCAAGGCGTTCTACGACAGCAACGCCGACGGGATCGGGGACTTCGCGGGCCTGACCGCCAAGCTCGGCTATCTCGAGCGCCTGGGGGTCAATGCGCTCTGGCTGCTACCCTTCTACCCCTCGCCGCTGCGGGACGACGGCTACGACATTGCCGACTACCGCGGCGTCCATCCCGACTACGGTACCCTGGGAGATTTCCAGACCTTCCTCGCCGAGGCCCACCGGCGCGGGTTCCGGGTCCTGACCGAACTGGTTCTCAACCATACCTCCGATCAGCACCCGTGGTTCCAGGAGGCGCGGGCGAATCCGGCTTCGCCGTACCGGGCCTACTATGTCTGGAGCGAGACCGATACCCGCTACAAGCTGGCCCGGGTCATCTTTCGCGATACCGAGCGTTCCAACTGGACCTGGGATCCTGTGGCGAAGGCCTACTTCTGGCACCGGTTCTTCAGCCATCAGCCGGACCTCAACTACGACAACCCGGCCGTCCAGAACGAAATCCTGGACGTGGTCGCCTTCTGGCTGGGCATGGGGGTGGACGGCTTGCGCTGTGACGCGGTGCCCTACCTCTTCGAGCGCGAGGGCACCACGTGCGAGAACCTCCCAGAGACCCATGCCTTCTTGAAACGGCTGCGGCGGTTCGTAGACGAGCGGTACGAGGGTCGGGTGCTCCTGGCCGAGGCCAACCAGTGGCCCGAGGACGTGGTGGCGTACATGGGGGAGGGCGACGAGTTCCACATGGCCTTCCAGTTTCCCCTGATGCCGCGCCTGTTCATGGCGATCCGCAAGGAGGATCGCCGGCCCATCGTGGACATCCTGCGGAGGACACCGCCGGTGCCGCCGGGCTGCCAGTGGGCTCTGTTCCTGCGCAACCACGACGAACTCACGCTGGAGATGGTCACCGATGAAGAGCGGGACTACATGTACGCCGAGTACGCCCGGGACCCGCGCATGAAGCTCAACCTGGGCATCCGGCGCCGCCTGGCCCCGCTGCTGGACGGCAACCGGCGGCGCATCGAGCTGCTCAACAGCCTGCTGCTCTCGCTGCCCGGCACGCCCATCATCTACTACGGCGACGAGATCGGCATGGGGGACAACGTCTATCTTGGTGACCGCAACGGCGTCCGCACGCCGATGCAGTGGTCCCCGGATCGCAACGCCGGATTCTCGCGCGCCGACCCTGAACAGCTCTACCTGCCGCCCATCGAGAACCCCCTCTATCACTATGCCGCCGTGAACGTGGAGGCGCAGGAGCGCAGCCCGGCGTCCCTGTTGAACTGGATGCGGCGCGTCATCGCCATTCGCAAGCGGTTCCCGGTCTTCGGGCGTGGGGAGCTGGAGATTCTCGAGCCTGCGAACCCGCGGGTCTTCGCGTATCTCCGCTCAGACGCCACCAACACTATCCTCTGCGCGGCCAACCTCTCCCGGTACTCGCAGCCCTGCGAACTCGACCTCCGGCGCTACCGGGGCTGGGGGCCCGTCGAGCTCTTCGGCAACGTCCCGTTCCCGGCCATCGGCGAGCTACCGTACTTCCTGACGCTGGGCCCCCACAGTTTCTACTGGTTCCGGCTGCAGGCGCCAGACGGCGCCTCCGGGGCCACGACATCACATACTGCCGGGTCGAGGGGCCCGGGGGCCTAGCGGCCCAACCGCTTCAGGGCCTCCTGCTGGAAGCGGCGATCGATCATCGCCTCCAACGGAATCGGCGTGTTGTAGTCTGCGAGGCCGGCTTGCCGGAAGGTCCTCTCCATGTCGATGATGGTCGTGGTTACGATGCGCATGTCGGGGTGGTAGACCAGCGGTGGTTCGCCCTGCAGCACCTCGTCGCGCACGCCGGTGTACTTCTTGTAGGCGGCCACGTTCTCGGGATCGAGGAATCGGGATCCCTGCATGGCGCGGGCGGCCTTCATGAGCGCCACCAGGAACCCGGTGGCGACCTCGGGGCGCTCGCGCATGAACTTGCCCGAGAACGCGAAGACCGTGGACGCGTTGCCGGGCGCGAAGTTCTCGAGAATGGGCCGGGCCATGAACTGGGCCAGCGCGGCCGAGGAGAACGGCGATCCGGTTAGCGACCCGTCCACGCGGCCGGCGCGCAGGGCAGGGCCGTGATCCGGATTGGGCAGGTTGACGATCTCGAAGTCGCGGGGGCCGATGCCGGCGCGCCGCGCGCCGATCAGGAACAGGTAGTGGCCCGTGGAACCCACGCCCCCGGCGATGGCAATGCGGCGGCCGCGCAGGTCGCGCACCGATCGCACCTCCCCGGAATCATAGAGGTCCAGCCGGGTCAAGATCCGCGTCCCGTGCCGCTGGCCCCATGCGGAAGTGGAGGCTACGATCCGCAGTTCCAGTTTGCGGTTGAAGGCGTTGAAGATCGAAGCCGATAGACCAATGGCGCCCACGTCCAGGCGGTCCTGGGCCAGGAAGACGAGCGCCTCGGTGCCCGAGGCGACGCGCTGGAGATCGATCTCGATGCCTCCCTCACGCATGTAGCCCCGCTCGATGGCCACATAGAGGGTGGAGAAGTTGATGAGCGGTACGTGCGCCACAAGCACGCGTTCTGCACGCTGGGCCGCCGCTGGCGTCGCCGCCACGGCAGTTGCCATGGCCAGCAGCACCCCGAACCGGGTGAGCCTACCCATGATTGATCCTCCCCTCCCCCCGCCGGTCGTCTTCGAGCCAGGGCATGACGCGCCGACCAAACCAGCGGATGATCGCGTACGACAGCGCGCCCAGCGCGCCGATCACGATGAAGCCGGCAAACATCTCCTCCGGCCGCAGCGTGTTCCAGGCGTGCCAGACGAAGAAGCCGATGCCTTCCTGGGTCGCCACGAACTCGGCGGCGATCACCACGATCAGCGCCGTGCCCAGCGCCAGCCGCAGGCCGGTCACGATCACCGGTAGCGCGCCCGGCAGGACAATGTGCCGGAACATGTTCAACCGCCTGGCCCCAAAAGCCCTGCCCGCCTCCAGATAGATGGACTCCACGCCGATCACCGCGGCGGTGGTGTTGATCACCACGATGAAGAACGTAGCGATGGCCACGATGGCGATCTTGGAGGCCTCACCCAGCCCGAAGATCAGCATCACCAGGGGCAGGATGGCCACCTTGGGGATGACGTAGAGGGCCGAGATGGTGGGCTCCAGCGCTGCCCGCAGCGGGTGAGCCGCACCCAGCGCCAGGCCGGCGACGAGCCCGGCTGATGCCCCGATCCCGAAACCGGCCAGCACCCGGACCACGGTCGCGGCCAGATGCTGGGCCACGGTGCCGTCGGTGATCAGGCGGTAGAGGGTCGCCAGGACCAGCGACGGCGGCGGGAAGAACCGGGCATCCAGCACGCCCGTGCGCACTGCCCCTTCCCACAGGGTCACCAGCGCCAGCGGCGCGCCCAGGGCCAGCACCCGGTCCTGGGCCTCGGGGCTCACGGCCGGCCTCCCATGGCGATGGCCGCCTCGTCGCGCAACGACTCCCAGATGTTGTAGGCGAGTCTGGCGAACTGCGGCGAGGCCATCAACGGGATGCCGCGCGGGCGTGCGAACGGGACGTCGTAGACTGCCTTGAGACGGCCGGGCCGGGCCGTCATGAGCGCCACGCGATCGCCGAGCAGCACCGCCTCCTCGATGTCGTGGGTGATGTAGACCACGGTCTTGCGATCGGCCTCCCACAGCCGCAGCAGCTCGTCCATCAGCAGCAACCGCGTCTGGGCGTCTAAGGAGCCCATGGGCTCGTCCATGAGCAGCACCTCGGGATCGTTGGCAAACGCCCGGGCGATCCCGACCCGCTGGCGCATCCCTCCGGAGAGCTGGCGGGGGTAGGCGTCGGCAAACTCGGCCAGCCCCACGCGCGCGATCCACATGTGCGCCGCCGCTTCGCGCGCGGCTCGGGGCACGCCCCGCATCTGCAGGCCGAAGGCGACGTTCTCGAGGACGGTCTTCCAGGGGAAGATCGCGTACTCCTGGAACACCAGGCTGTGCAGCGGCTTCCCCCGGCCGCTGCTGTGGATCACCACCTCGCCCGCGGTTTGCGGGATCAGCCCGGCGATGATCCGGAGCAGGGTGGACTTGCCGCAGCCGGACGGCCCGACCACGCACACGAACTCGCCGTCGGCCACGGTGAGCGAGACGCCGTCTAGGGCCACGACGCGGCGGGCGCGGGCCTGGAAGACCTTGGTGACGTCCGTCAAGACGATCTTGGATCCCATCCGGCCTGTTGGGGCTTCTGCGCCGCGGCATCGGACTCCTCGGCGTCCCGGCCGGGCACAGGCCGCTTGCATCTTAATGCACAAATCTGTATGATTATGCGAAAATGCCGGGAGGCGGGTGCATGCAGGCGACCCTGGCGCTCGACGACGGCCTGATCCTGACCGGTGAGTCCATCGGCGCGGCCGGTGAGGCCGGCGGCGAGGTCGTGTTCACTACCAGCGTGACCGGCTACCAGGAGGTCCTCAGCGACCCCTCGTACCGGGGCCAGATCGTCGTCATGGCCTATCCCTTGATCGGCAACTACGGGTTCGATGGGACTTGGCTGGAGTCGAGCCGCCCCCAGGCGGCGGGGTTCGTGGTGCGGTGGGCCGCGCCCGGTCCGGATGGTGGGCCCTCGGGAGGTCTGGACGCGTATCTGCGCGCCTGGGGCGTCGTCGGGATCGCCGGCCTGGACACCCGCAGGTTGGTCCGTCACCTGCGGACCGGCGGCGTGCGGCGGGGGCTGATCACGACCGACGACGAGTTCCCGGGCGACCTGCTGGCGCGGGCCCGCGCGCTGCCCGACCTGGCAGAGTTGGACCTGGTCAGCGGCGTCTCGACGCGCAGCGTGGTCCACTACCCGGGGCCGGGTCCTCGGATCGCGGTGCTGGACTGCGGAGTGAAGCAGGGCATCGTCCACCACCTGCGCGCCCGGGGGTGCGAGGTCGTGATCTTCCCACACGACACGCCGGCCGGCGCCATCCGCGAGACCGCCCCGGCCGGCCTCGTGGTCAGCAACGGCCCCGGGGATCCAGCGCGCCTGGGGTACATCGCCGCTGAGGTGGCCGCGTTGTGGGCCGAGCTGCCGGTGCTGGGCATCTGTCTGGGCCACCAGATCCTGGCGATCGCCGCGGGCGCGAAGACCTTCAAGCTGCCATTTGGTCACCGCGGGTCGAACCACCCCGTGCGGGATGAGACCACGGGCCGCACCTCCATCACGACCCAGAACCACGGGTATGCCGTTGACGAAGCGTCGCTGGAGGGCACCGGTTTCCAAGTCACCCACCGCAACCTGCACGACGGCACCGTGGAGGGCCTGCGGCACCGCCGGCTGCCGGTCTTCTCGGTGCAGTATCATCCCGAAGGCAGACCAGGGCCGAGGGACTCCACGTACCTGTTCGACCAATTTCTTTGGATGGTGCGCGAGCATGGCAGGGTGGGCCATGCCTGAGGCGCCCGCCGGCATCCGTAAGGTCCTCATCATCGGGTCCGGCCCCATCATCATCGGTCAGGCGGCCGAGTTCGACTATGCGGGAACCCAGGCGTGCCGCGCGCTGCGCGATGCCGGTCTCGAGGTGGTCCTGGTCAACAGCAACCCGGCGACGATCATGACCGATCCCGGCGTCGCCGACCGGGTGTACGTGGAACCGCTGGTGCCCGAGATCGTGGCGGACATCATCGCCGCTGAGCGGCCGCAGGGCCTGATCGGGACCATGGGCGGGCAGACCGGGCTCAATCTCACCACCGCCCTGCACGAGACAGGTGTGCTCGACCGCTACGGCGTGCAGGTGCTGGGCACGCCGCTGGACGCCATCAAGCGCGCCGAGGACCGGGCGCTGTTCAAGGCGGCCATGGAAGCGCTGAGCGAGCCCTTGCCGCCGTCGGAGGCCGCTGGATCGGTGGTCGAGGCGATCGAGGCCGCGCGCCGCATCGGGCTGCCGGTGGTCGTACGACCCGCCTTTACTCTGGGAGGGAGCGGAGGCGGCATCGCGGCTACCATGGACGAGGTACGGGCCACGGCCGTCCGCGGCCTCGCGTTGAGCCGGATCGGCCAGGTGCTCGTGGAGAAGTCCGTGGCTGGCTGGCAGGAGGTCGAGTACGAGGTCCTGCGCGACGCGGCCGATGACGCCATCGTGATCTGCAACATGGAGAACGTGGACCCGATGGGGGTGCACACGGGCGACTCGATTGTGGTCGCGCCAAGTCAGACGCTGAGCGATGAGATCTACCATCGGTTGCGCACCGCGGCGTTGCGCATCGTGCGCCACCTCGACGTGCGGGGCGCCTGCAACGTCCAGTTCGCCCTCGACCCGCGCGCCGCTTGCCAGGGCCGGTCGGCCGCCCGGTCAGGGTACTACGTCATCGAGGTGAATCCCCGGGTGAGCCGGTCGAGCGCCCTGGCCAGCAAGGCCACCGGGTACCCGATCGCGCGGGTCGCCGCGCAGATCGCCATCGGCCGCCGCCTGAACGAGATCGTCAATCCCATCACGGGCGGCGTCGCTTGCTTCGAGCCGGCCCTCGACTACGTGGCGGTCAAGATCCCCCGGTGGCCGTTCGACAAGTTCCCAGGGGCGGAGCGGACGCTGGGCACGCAGATGAAGTCCACCGGCGAAGCCATGGCGCTGGGCCGCACCTTCGAGGAGGCACTGATGAAGGGCGTGCGTTCCGTGGACGTGGGCGCCCTGGGGCTCTGGCACCCGATGGTGGATGGCTGGAACGACCGGGAGCTGTGGGTGCGCATTACCGCGCCGCACGAACACCGGTTGTTCGCGATCGCCGAGGCCCTCCGGCGTGGGGCCTCCGTGGCGGCCCTGGAGCGCGCCAGCGGCATCGCCCCGTTCTTCCTGCACGCCATTGCCCGTCTCGTGGCCGCAGAGCGCGAGGCGCGCGCCGCGGGTCCCGACGCCGGGCGCGCCACCCTGCTCCGCCTGCTGCGGCTGGGCTTCGACGAGCGGGCCATCGCCAACTTCTCGGGCCGTGCGCCGCGCGACGTCCGGGCCCAGCGGGTCGCGTTGGGCCTCGTGCCCACGTACAAGTGCGTTGACACCTGTGCCGGCGAGTTTCCCGCGCGGACGCCGTACTATTACAGCGCGTACGAGGACGAGGACGAGGTACCGCCGCCGGCCGCCCGCTCGGCCGTCATCCTGGGCTCGGGGCCCATCCGTATCGGTCAGGGGATCGAGTTCGACTACTGCACCGTCCACGGCATCCAGGCGCTCAAGCGGGCCGGGTGGGAAGCGGTGGTGGTCAACAACAATCCGGAGACGCTCTCCACGGACTTCGACATCTCGGACCGCCTCTATCTGGAGCCGCTGACCCCCGAAGACGTCCGCGCCGTGGTGGAGCGCGAGGGCGCGGCAGGGGTGCTGGTGCAGTTCGGCGGCCAGACTCCGCTGGTCGCGGCCCTGCCGCTGGCACGGGCCGGCGTACGGATCCTGGGGACGTCCCCGGAGAGTCTGGACATCTCCGAAGACCGACGGAAATTCGCCGCCCTGCTGCGCGAGCTGAACATCCCGCAACCCGACGGATGGACGGCAGCCACGGTTGAAGAAGCCGTGGCCGTGGGCGAGCACCAGGGCCTGCCGCTCCTGGTGCGGCCGTCGTATGTGCTGGGCGGCCGGGGGATGGTCATCGCGCGGTCGGCTGAGGAGCTGCGCGAAGCCGCGGTGGAGGCGCTGGGTGGCTCGATGGGCCCGGTCCTGCTCGACCGCTACCTCGAAGGCCTCGAGGTCGAGCTGGATGCGGTGGCCGATGGGACCAACCTGCTGGTTCCGGCCCTGATGGAGCAGATCGAGCGGGCCGGTGTGCACTCCGGGGACAGCTTGGCGTTGCTGCCCGCGCGCGCGGTGCATCCGGATACCGCCCGCGTCATTGTGGACTATGCCGCCCGGATCTCCTGGGCGCTCCAGGTGCGAGGATTCCTCAACATCCAGCTGGTCATCTGGAAGGGGCAGCCCTACGTGCTGGAGGTCAACCTGCGGGCCAGCCGCACCGTGCCCTTCGTCTGCAAGGCCACGGGCATTCCGCTCGTCCGGCTGGCGACTGAGGTGATGCTCGGCCGCTCGCTCGCGGAGTTCGGCTACGGCGGGGTGACCCTGTTACCCGCGCCCCGCCGATGGGCCGTGAAAGCGCCGGTCTTCTCCAGCGGCAAACTGTTCGGCGCCGATCCCCTGCTCGGGCCAGAGATGCGGTCCACCGGCGAGGTCATGGGAGTGGGCGCCACGCCAGCGGCGGCGCTGCGCAAGGCGTTCGTGGCCGCCGGCGTCCCGCCGCGCGTTGCGCGGGCGATCCTCCTCTCGGTAGCGGACCGGGACAAGGCCGGCACCGCGGACATGGCCGCGGCCGCCCATGCCGCCGGATTCTCGCTGGCAGCCACGCCGGGAACCGCCGAGGCGATCGCCGCGCGGGGTGTGCCGGTAGAGGTGGTACCGTCGGCCGAAGCGGTGAGTGCGGTGCGCAGCGGCCGGTTCGGGGCGGTGGTGAATACCCCGACGATGGGCTACCGGCAGGATCGCGATGGGTTCGCGTTGCGCCGGACGGCGTGCGAGCTCAATATCCCGACCTTCACCTCCCTGGACTCCGCGCGCGCGTTTCTCGAAGCCTTTGCCGGCGATCCGGAGGAAGAGCTGGTTCCGCTGGGCCGATGAGCGCGTGTGGGTTCCTGCAGGACGGGTCTTGGCCGTTCAAGAAGCAGGAACCACGGGGGGTGTATGACGCTTCAGGGGGGAGAAGGGTGACTCGCACGCTGGCACTGATCTGCATCGCTGCGGTCCTCACAGTCACACCTGCGTGGGCGGGGTCTGCGGGATGGCCGGAGAGCCGTCCGATTACCATCGTCGTGCCGTTTGCCGCAGGCGGCGGAACCGACATTATCGCCCGCCAGCTCCAGCGGGCGATGCAGCGATTCATCGAGCCGCCCATCGTGATCCGCAATATCCCGGGCGCCGGTAGCGGGATTGGGACCAATGAAGTGCTGCGCGCCAGGCCTGACGGGCACACGTTGCTGCTCTCGGGCACGCATACCGTTACGGCCGCGCTGCAGGGCCTGACCGCGGGCTCCATCATCCAGCTCGACCACATCGCCAGCCTCAACTGGGATGCGTTCGTCATCGGGGTGCTGGACTCGTCGCCGTACAAGACCCTCAGGGAGCTCATTGATGCCGGCAAGCAGAATCCC
>JAVKIJ010000017.1:0-43061 GCA_031459535.1 Candidatus Fervidifonticultor quintus
GCGAGGGCGGGAGGATCAGGAGCTGATGCGGACTGTAGGGACGGTACTCTTTGGTCGGCATGGACAACGATTCGACTTTAGCGCACTAAAGTCCTGTCCAAGACCGATTTCTCGGACAGGCTCCTAGCCGTCCGGTCGTCAGGTGGCCGCAGGCGCCGGTGGCGAGGCCGCCTCGACCACGGCCCGGACGAACTCCGGCTCGGGCAGCGCACCCACCACCTCCTTCGCGTCGTTGATCACGGTCTTGGGTACCGCGTACACGTTGTACTGTTGCGCGAGCGAGGGAAACTCGCTGACCTCGACGATGTCGGCCCGCACGCGCGGCGAGGTGATCGCGAGGGCGGCAGCCAGCCTGGCCGCCTTCGGACAATGGGGTCAGGTGGGGGTGACGAACACCTGCACGTGCGCCTCACCCGGCAGCGCCGCCAGCGCCGCGGCGGTCTCGGCTGAGACCGGCGCGCGCCCCTTGGACGCGTCGAGAATCACATCCACCAGGGTGACGAACTCGTAGCCACCTGGCATCCCGTAGAAGCGCACCCCGAAGTCCTCGGCGCCCACGACGGCGACGGCCGGAGTGCGGGCGATCCCATACTGCTTTGCCAGGTCGGGCTCACTCGCGGCGCTGTGTTCCTCCAGGACGATGCGGTCGGAGAGAGTCGCCACTTCCTTCAGGATCTGCCGCGTGTACTCCACCATCTCGTAGTCCGCGCCCGGCAGCGCGATCCCTCCGAGGCTGGGCGCGAAGAAGACGAGCCGCACGTCATGGCTCATCTCCTCGGTGAACCGCTTGCGCAGGAACGCGGCGTCCTGATCGTTGAGCAGCGGCATGGTTGCTCCCTTCCCAGGAACCCTTCCCCTGCCAACGCGGCCCTGCGGGGCGCTATTCCGCCTCCCCGCCGCGTCTGATGATGCAGGGGAGGCGCCCGCACTGAGGGAAACACCGCCTCCGATGGACCAGACCGTCTTCGCAGAGGATCTCGCGGTCCTCGCGCACCTGCGCGGCTACCCCGAAGACCTCCGCCACTACAGCAACCTGATCAAGCAGGCCCACCCGCGCGGCCTCTCGGCCCTGGCCTTGGTGCTGAGGCGCCCCCAGGCTTCGGACTCATTGATCGCCGCCGTCTGCCGCTACATCGCCGAGGGCACGCCCATTGCCAGCGCGGTGGAGGCGGCTGAGCTGTTCGGTCTGCCACCGGCCCAGTTCCTCGACCAGGTGGCGAGTCGGGCGGATTTCCCCAGACCGCTCTTCGCCGTGGAGCACCGGCGGCTGTGGCGCCGGGCCGACCTCGAGGCGTACCGGGCACAGGGTGGTCCCGGAGGCGGCTGATGGCTAAGGTGGCGCTGTGGGTGACCTGCCGTCACTGCGGGGACGCCTTCGACACCGGGTTGCGCATGGACGAGGGCTCGTTCCGGCGGGGTACCCTGGCGGCGAACTACCACACCTGTCCCCGCTGTGGCACCCGCCAGACGTATGGCAAGGACGCGTACGAACTGCGCGAGGCGCCAACAGGCCTGCGCCCTCCCCGCAAAGAAGAATAGCGTCGCAGGCACGGGCCCCGACAATCGGGAGGCGCGCATGAGCACCCAGGCGGCCATTGTGGGCGTAGGATGGGCTGGCTTCCGGCCGGTCACGCCCGAGGCGTCGTACAAGGAGCTGATGTACGAGGCGGCCGAGGCGGCCTACGCCGATGCCGGCTTCGATCCCCGCACCGACGTTGACTCGTTCGTCACCGTGGCCGAGGACTTCCACGAGGGCACCAGTATCTTCGACGAGTACGTGCCCGACCAGCTGGGCGCCGCAGGGCGGCCCGTGCACACCATCACCGGCGACGGCCTGCACGGTCTGGCTGCGGCAGTGATGCAGATCCTGACCGGCCGGTTCCGCATCGTGGTGGTCGAGGGTCACAGCAAGGCCAGCAACATCCTGACGCTGCCGGAGATCACCGCCTACGCGATGGACCCGGTCCTCAACCGGCCCCTTGGCGCGCATCCGCTGGCCCTGGCCGGGCTGGAGGCCAGCCGCTATCTCCACGAGACGGGTACTTCCCGCGCGCACTGCGCCGCGGTGGCGGCCAAGAATCGCCGCAACGCCCTGCGGCACCCTTCGGCCGCCTACGGGGCAGACGTCAGCGCAGAGCAGGTGCTGGCCGCGGAAACCGTGGCGTCGCCCCTTGGGCGCCTCGAGATCAGCGAACCCGCCGACGGAGCGATCGTGATGGTGCTCGCCGCCGCAGAGGCGGCCCGGACGCTGTCGGCCCATCCGATCTGGGTGCGCGGCGTCGGGTGGGCCACCGACAGTCCGACCCTGGAGAGCCGTCAGTGGGCCCGCGCCCTCTACGCCGAGCGGGCCGCCGCCATGGCGTACAGGATGGCCGGCATCGCCGCCCCGGCGGACGCGATCCAGTTCGCCGAAGTGGACGACACGTATGCCTACAAAGAGCTCCAGCACCTGGAAGCGCTGGGGTTGTGCCAGGCCGCGCAGGCCGGCCCCATGACCGCCGACGGCGCCACACAGCCGGGCGGCAGGCTGCCCGTGAACGTCTCGGGCGGGAGTCTGGGCGGCGGCCATCTGCTGGAGGCCGCGGGGCTGGCCCGGGCACTGGAGGTGGTGCTGCAGCTCCGCGGCCAGGCTGGCGCACGACAGCTTCACCACATCACCACCGGGCTGGCGCAGTCGTGGCGCGGGGTGCCCACGGCTAGCGGCGCCGTCGCGGTGTTGAGCGCCTCACCGGACGGGAGGACGACATGAGCACGCGACGGGTGGCGGTGGTCGGCGCCGGGATGACCCGGTTCGTGCGGCGCGCGCTGGAGACGCCGAAGGAGCTGGCGTGGCAGGCCGCGCGGATGGCACTGGACTCCTGCGGGCTGACGCTGGCGGACGTGGACGCCGTCTGCATCGGCAGCGCGCCCGAGGCCTTCGACGGCGTGCACATGAAGGGCGAGTACCTGGCCGACGGGAGCGGCGCCTGGGGCAAGCCGGTCATGCGCTCCTACGTCGGAGGCGGCACCGGGGTGTTCCTGGGCGCGCACGGCTGGTACCACGTGGCCAGCGGGCTGTTCGACGTGGTGCTGGTGGTGGCCGAGGAGAAGATGTCCAGCTACGTTCCGCATCCCCAGGCCGCGTTTCTCACCATCTTCGACCACACCACGGAGCGACCGCTGGGCCCCAACCTCCTGTGGATCTTCGCGCTGGAGATGAACCGCTACATGCACACCTACGGCATCTCCAAGCGCGACATCGCCCAGGTCGCCGTGAAGAACAAACGCAACGCGGCCGACCATCCCGCCGCGCTGTTGGGGGATGCCAGCATCACCGTCGACGACGTGCTGAACTCGGAGGTGCTGGCCTGGCCGGTCCAGCGCCTGGATGTGAGCCCGGTGAGCGACGGTGCGGTTGCCGTCGTGATGGCCTCGGAGCGCGCCGCGCAGCGGATCACGGACAGGCCGGTGTGGGTCCAGGGCGTGGGCTGGAATCTCGACACGGCCTACTGGACGAACCGCGACCTGGCCTACCCCGAGTACGTCGAGCGGGCCGCCCGCATGGCCTACGACATGGCCGGGGTCAGGGAACCGCGGAAAGAGATCCACATCGTCGAGCCGTACGACCCGTTCGACTACAAGGAGTGCCACCACCTGGAGGGCCTGCTCCTCGCCGATCGCGGCAAGGCACCGGAGCTGGTGGCCCACGGCGTGACCCTGCGCCATGGCAGCATGCCCTCCTGCCCGTCGGGCGGGCTGCTCGGCGTCGGCAACCCCATCGCCGCCGCGGGTCTGATGAAGATCGCGGAGGTCTTCTGGCAGCTGCGTGGCGAGGCCGGCGCACGGCAGGTGCCGGGGCGGCCCGAACGCGGGCTCGCGCAGGCCTGGGGCGACCTGATGCAGGTGGGCACCGTCGTGATCCTCGGCACACAGAAGCCCGCGTGAAGGAGGGGACCGGCGCCATGACCAGACCCACCACCGCGTATCCGGGCACGGCCCTGCGCGAAGACGACATCACCGCCGGGCGCGTGCTCACGGTGCACGACCACCTCCGGGCCGAGTACGCCTGGGACGCCGGGCTGGCCATCGGCCGGTATCTGGAAGGGCTCAAGCAGGGGCAGATCCTGGGCGTGCGCTGTCATCGCTGCCGGCGCACGGTGGTCCCGCCCCGGGCGTTCTGTGAGCGGTGCTTCTCGCCTATGGACGCGTTCGTCCCGCTCCCCGACACCGGGACCGTCAACACGTACTCGTTGTGCTACGTCACCTGGGACGTCAGGCGGATCACCGAGCCGCAGCTCCCGGCGGTGATCGACCTGGACGGCACCTCACCGCGCGCCGGCATCCTCCACCTGCTGGGGGAGATCCGGCCGGAAGCGGTGCGCGTGGGGCTGCGGGTGCAGGCGGCCTGGAAACCGGCAGCCCAGCGCCGCGGCGCGATCACCGACATCAGGTACTTCAAGCCGCTGCCGGGAGGGTAGCCATGCCGCTGGAACCGGTCCGAGAGGTGGAGCGCCTGCGCGCCTGGAGGGGCGAGCTTCCTGCCGCGCACCGCTATACGGTCGGCCCGGCCGGGGAGCGGTTCTTCCGCGAGCTCAAAGAGGGCGGCCGCATCCTGGGTACGCGTTGCGGCCGCTGCGGGATCACCTACGTGCCGGGACGGCTGTTCTGCGAGCGCTGCTTCGACGAGCTGAGCGACTGGACGGAGGTGGGGCCCGCCGGCACCGTGGAGGCCGTGACAGCATTGCACCTCGCCGCCGACGGGACCAGGCTACCGCAGCCGGTGCTGCTGGCACTAATCAGGCTCGACGGCGCCGACACGGTCCTGCTCCACTACCTGGACGAGGTGCCCAGAGACGAGGCGCGCATTGGCCTGCGCGTGCACCCTGCGCTCAAGCCCGCCGCCCAGCGTACGGGTTCGATCCTCGACATCACGCACTTCAGACCGGTGTAGGGCAGCTACCGCCGCCCGGGCGACTGGTCTTCCGCGATGCGGCGCATGTGCTCCAGCAGGTGGAGCGTTTCGGCCTCGAACGTCTCCTGGATGAGGGCAAACTTGGCCAGTTGCTCCGGTGCCAGGGCTTGAGCGATGAGCTCGAGCTCCCGCCGGCGCCGCGTCTCCATCTGCGATCTCAACAGGTTCAGCTCATTAACCTTGAGGCGAATCGCCTCGTCGTCACGCACTGGAGCCGCACTGAGCCGGCGGATCTCGCGCAACAGTGGCGGCACGCGCCGCCCCATCTCGAGCCTGATGCTCTTCAGCGCCTTGACCCTGGGAAAGATGCGGGCGATCTGCCCCTCGGTGAGGTCGAGCTCGTCCACGAGGCGCCAGATGAGGAAAGCCTCGATGATGCGTTCGCCCCGCGGCGTGGGATGGGCCTCCTGCCCGACGGCGGGCAGGGTCACCGCCAGCAACACGAGCAGTACGCCCGCGGCAAAACGTCGCGCGGAGGACACCGTCACGGCCGCGACCGGTCGGACGCGAAGTCGGCGTCCGGTGTGATGCCCGCGCGCCAGGTCTCCAGCATCTCGCCCAGGGACGGCAGCGTGCTCGTCATGGTCTCGGTGAGCAGCGCGCGTGCCCTGATTTGCACCGGGTCCGGCTGAGACGGCGCTGGCGCGAGACGGACCGCGGCCGTGATCGCCACCGCCACGGCCGCAGTGACTGCGGCGGTGCCGAGGGCGTGGCGCGGGGACGCCAGCCATCGCCATAGACGGGCCGCCGCCGGGGCGTTCTCACCCGCGGTGCGCTCGTGCAAGTGCTCCATGAACGCCGTCCAGAATCCCGGTGGCACGGCGAACTGCCCGGCCGCTCGCAGGCGCGCCACAGTGGCCTCGATGGCTGCGGCCTCGTCCCGGCAGCGCTGGCAGACCGCCAGGTGCTCCGCGACACCGACCCGCTGCTCCGGTGGGACCGATCCGGTCACGGCCTCGGCGAGACGCTCGAGGACCTCCTGGCAACGGTCCGTCACGGCGCCTCCACGCCCTCCTGGGCCAGGGTGCGGCGCAGCCGGCGCAGCGCCGCGAACATCGTGGCCTTCACCGTGCCCTCGGAACAGCCCATGATGCGCGCGATGTCCTGATAGGGTAGGTCCTGGTAGAGCCTCAGGACCACCATGGCGCGCTGCCGGGGTGGCAGGGCCGCCACTGCCCGGGCCACCATCCGGCCGGTCTCTCGGTCCTCCGCCACGTCCTCAATGGTCGCGCTGGTCGGGTGATCGCGTATCGCCTCGCCGCCCACGACGAGCGGCATCTTCGCCAGCCGGTTGCGCAGGTCGAGACACAGGTTGACCGTGATCCGGTACAGCCAGGTGTAGAGCTGAGAACGGCCATCGAAGCGGGACAGGGCCCGGTGCGCGCGGACGAAGACTTCCTGGGTGACGTCCGCGGCGTCCTCGTGACTGCCCAGCATCCGGCGCGCCACGCGGTAGACGCCGTCGCGGTACTTGATGACGAGCGCCGAAAAGGCGCTATCCTCCCCGCGCCGAAAGGCCTCGACGAGTGCGCGATCCTCGGCGTCCACGTGGCATCCCTCTATGAATTGTAACACCGTCGGGCGCTCTTAGGTTTAGACCCCGCGCGGTTCGAATGCTGTGTGGAGTCCAGGGGGAACAGTCGCGGCGGCCATTGCCGTGGGCCCTCCTCGTGGCCGGACGTGGTATGATGACGTGGCACACCCCTACAACTGCCGTGTGCGGCGCGTGGAGGATTCCGCCTCCCTCGCCCACACATTGAAGGAGGAGAGAACGAAATGCCGTTTGAGCTGCCACCGTTGCCATACCCGCACAACGCGCTGGAGCCCCACATTGATGAGATGACCATGCAGATCCATCACGGCAAGCACCATGCCGCCTACGTGACCAACCTCAACAAGGCCCTGGAGAGCGCGCCCGAGCTGGCGGGCAAGTCCATCGAGGACCTGCTCTCGCACCTGGACGCGGTGCCGGAGGCCATCCGCACCGCCGTGCGCAACAACGGCGGCGGCCACTACAACCACACCCTGTTCTGGGAGATCATGAAGCCCGGCGGGCCCGCGGCGCCGGGCGGCGCCCTTGCCGATGCGATCAACACCACCTTCGGCTCGATTGGCAAGCTGCAGGAGGCGGTGAATGCCGCCGGCCTGGGACGCTTTGGCAGCGGCTGGGCCTGGGTCGTCGTCGAGCCGGGCGGGAGGCTTGCCGTCACCAGCACCCCGAACCAGGACACGCCCATCATGGAAGGCAAGACGCCGGTCCTGGGCGTGGATGTTTGGGAGCACGCCTACTACCTCAAGTACCAGAACCGTCGGGCCGACTATCTGGCCGCTTGGTGGAACATCGTGAACTGGGCCGAGGTGGCGGCGCGCTACGAGCAGGCACGGAGGGGCTGAGCCTCGTGCCGCCCGGGCCGCGCGAGGGGAAGGCTGCCGGGACGGTGATCCCCGGGAGGGAGGAAGCGTCAGAGCAGAAGACGAAGCCGGAAGGTGCGCACGCGAAAGGTGAGCAGCATATGGAAGAGCAGGAGCTCTGCTGTCCGTATTGCGAGACGGTGATGGAGCAGCGCTTCCATCTCCACATGCCCGAGCACGTCTGGTTCGAGTGCCCGATCTGCGGCCACCGCGCCGTGCCTCGAGGGCGCGATTACGTCACCCCCGAGGACGAGGCGGAGTCGTCGCTGCACTACTAGGCGCGCCCCGGACCGTCACCGTCGTCCCGGCTCGAGCTGCCGACGCACGAAGTCGGCCAGGTCGCTGGCCAGCCGTTCGATCACCGCGTTGCCGATCTCGACGCTCGCCCGCCGGGGATCGCCGAAGATGCCGTTGGGCGTAATCGCCCGCATCCCGCGCGTGAAGATCTCGGTGGCGTCAACCCGGCCGAGATAGCCCGGCTCCAACCGATCGGTCGCCACCAGGTGTGGATAGCGCGCCAGCATGATGGACGTCTCGGTGACGTCGGCGTGAATGGCGTCCACGTCCTGCGGCGCGCCCAGCCCGGCCGCGGTCCCCACCATGACCCGCATCATCTCCTGCAGGGCGGCCATCCCGGCGAAGGTCACGATGCGCACGCCCTTTCCCCCAAACTCGTCCTCCAGCCGCTTCCCGGCAACCTCCAGCGGCGCGAAGTTGCCGCCGTGCGACGAGAACAGCACGAACGTGTCGAAGCCGTGGGGTGCCAGCGACCGAACGTAGGCCACCACGGTCTCGATGAAGACGTCCTGCGGCACCGAGAGGCTGCCGGGAAATGCTAGGTGGTGGTCCGAGCAGGCCGGGCGGATCGGCGGCGCGAGTAGGGCGTTGCCCAGCTTGCGCGCGAGCTGTTCGCCGACCACCTGGCCGATCGCCGTGTCGGTGACCATGGGCAGGTGGGGGCCGTGCTGCTCGATGGACGCGGCGACGATGACCACGGTCCGCACGCCCCGCTGGATCAGGTCGTGCACTTCGGGCCAGGTGAGCTCTTCGAGCAGGACGGTGTTCTTCACGCGTAGGCTCCTTTATCAGGCGACCCAGCCAGCTCTGCCAGCTCGCCGGCCGCGTGCACGACGCGGCCGCCTAGAACCGTGGCCAGCACGTCGACACGCAGCAACTCCTCGGGCGGGCCGACGTACGGGTCGCGGTCGAGCACGATGAAGTCGGCCACCTTGCCCTCCTCCAGCGACCCCTGCCAGGTCTCCGTGCCCGCAGCGCGGGCGGCGCCCAGGGTGTACGCCTGAATCGCCTCGTGCAGGGACAGGCGTTCCTCGGGGTGCCATGCCGGGCGGTCGGGTTCGTCCTCGCGCTTCCGCGCCACTGCGGCGTACAGGCCCCGCCAGGGATCGGGGGTCTCGACCGGCGCATCCGACCCGAAGGCCAGGTTGACCCGGGTGGCAGCCAGCGAGCGGAAGGCGTACGCCAGCCGCGCGCGACAGCCCCAGTAGCGGTCGGCGATGTCGCGGTCGGCGGTGGCGTGAACCGGCTGCATGGACGCGGTCACGCCGAGCCTCGCCAGCCGCGGCAGGTCGTCGGGGTGCAGTACCTGGACGTGCTCGATGCGGTGCCGGCAACCAGCGCGCCGCGACGCCTCGTGGTGTCGCTCGAAGACGTCGAGCACGTCTCGGTTGGCTCGGTCACCGATGGCGTGAACCGCAGCCCACAGGCCGGCCTCGAGCGCCTGGCGAACCAGGCGATCGATCTCCTCCGGGGTGCGCACCTGAATGCCGTAGTTGCCCGGCTGGCCCTCGAACGGCTCCAGCATGCTGGCCGTCTGCGAGCCCAGCGTGCCGTCGGCGAAGATCTTGACGGGCCCGATCCGCAGCATCGCATCGCCCAGACCCGTCTGCATGCCGGCGGCGGCCGCCGCCTCAAGGTGGGTGTCCGGCACGCACGCGACAATTCGCACGGTAAGTGCGTCCCGCGCACGTAGCCGCTGGAACGTGGCGAAGTTGGCCGGGGTGTGCTCGGTCGTGCCGGTGAAGTTGTGGATGCCCGTGATGCCCAGGCAGTTGAGCGCCGCAGCCGCGGACAGCGTCGCCTGTTCGCGCATCTCGGCCGACGGGGCCGGCGCGGCCAGCCTGACCAGCGCCGTCGCCTGCTCCTTGAGCAGACCGTCGGGCTCTCCCGAGGTCTCGCGACCGATGGTTCCGCCCGGCGGGTCAGGGGTGTAGCGCGTGACCCCGGCTGCGCGCAGCGCCGCGGTGTTGACCCAGAGCAGGTGCCCGTCCTTACTGGCCAGCGCCGCGGGCCGTCCGTCCGTGACCGGATCGAGATCGTGCCGGGTCGGAAAGCGGCCTTCAGCCCAGACGTTCTTGTCCCAGCCGTGGCCAACGAGCCATGTTCCTTCCGGTCGCATCGCGGCGGCCCCGGCGATAGTTTGCACCGCCTCCGCGATCGACCGGGTCTTGCGCAGATCGATCTCCAGCAGGCTAAGGCCGTAGCCCACGCAGTGGATGTGGGCGTCGATGAAGCCAGGGAAGACGGTGAGGCCCCGCAGGTCTACGCGCGCGGCTCCGGGGAACTCGGCCAGCAGGCGGGCCGTGCGCCCCACAGCCAGCAGGCGCCCCATGCCCACCGCCATGGCATCGGCCGTGGGGGCCGGGCCTCCGTCGGCGTGCACGCGGGCGTTGTGGTAGACGACGACAGACACTCTGACGGCCGACTTCACTCTGAGGTGCGGCGACTCCTGCGCCGCCAGGGGCGGTCAGTGCCTCAGGGACTGGGCAGCGAGCGCATGAGTGTCGCCATCCGGATCGCGGCGCGGGCGGCGTCCTCGCCGCGGTTGACCTTTCCCCCGGCCCGATCGGCGGCGTGGGCCGGATCGAACACGGCCAGCACCTCGTTGATCACCGGGACGCCGGTCTGCAGGGCCACCTGGGCCATGCCCGCCGCGGCGTTGTGGGCCACGAGATCGAAGTGCAGGGTCTCGCCCCGGATGACGCACCCAAGACAGATGATGGCGTCGTAGGCGCGCGTCTGGGCCAGCCTGCGCGCCGCCAGCGGGATCTCCAGCGCGCCCGGCACCCAGGCCACGTCCACGCGCGCGGCGCCCGCCGCCGCCAGGACGGCCTGCGCGCCGTCCAGCAGCCGCTGCGTGACGTACTCGTTGTAGCGGCTGACCACGACGGCGAATGACAGCCCCGATGCGTCATCGCTGCCCTGGAACACCGTGCCCATAGTGGCCTCGCCCTGCCTCACTCGATGCCCAGCAGATGGCCGAGCCGGTGGCGTTTGGTCTTGAGGTAGCGGTAGTTCTCGGCGTTCGGTGGAATCTCGATCGGCACCCGCTCGATCACCTCGAGCCCGTATCCCTCCAGCCCGGCGCGCTTCTGGGGGTTGTTGGTCAGGAGCCGGATCCTGGTCAGGCCCAGGTCGCGGAGGATCTGGGCACCGATGCCGTAGTCGCGCGGGTCGGGAGGAAAACCCAGGAGCTCGTTGGCCTCGACGGTATCGCGGCCCTGGTCCTGCAGCGCGTACGCCTTGATCTTGTTGGTGAGCCCGATCCCCCGTCCTTCGTGCTGTCGGATGTAGACGATGACCCCCCGGCCCTCGCGCGCGATGGCCCGCATGGCCGCCCGGAGCTGTTCGCCGCAGTCGCAGCGCAGCGATCCGAACACCTCGCCCGTGAGGCATTCGGAGTGCATGCGCACCAGCACCGGTGCGCCATCATTGACGGTGCCCATGACGAGGGCCAGGTGGCCGGACCCGTCCAGCAGATTCTTGTAGACGACCGCCTCAAACTCGCCGAACACCGTGGGCAGCCGCGTCTGCCCCTCGCGCTGCACGAAGCGATCGGTACGCAGCCGGTAGCGAATGAGGTCGCGCACCGTGAGGATCTTGAGCCCGTGGTGCCGGGCGAAGCGCTCCAGCTCCGGCAACCGGGCCATGGTGCCGTCGTCGGCCACGATCTCGCAGGCAACGCCGGCAGGCTGCAGGCCGGCCAGGCGCGCGAGGTCCACCACCGCCTCGGTGTGGCCGGCGCGGCGCAGCACACCGCCTGGTGCCGCCCGCAGCGGGAACACATGGCCGGGCCGCACCAGATCGTCAGGCCGCGTGGCCGGATCACCCAGCAGCCGCACGGTCAGCGCGCGGTCGTGGGCCGAGACGCCGGTGCCGCCGAGGCGGGCGTCGACCGACACGGTGAACGCCGTCCCGTACTTCGAGGTGTTCTCGGTGACCATGGGCGGCAGCCGCAGCTCGTCGCACCGCTCCGGGGACAGCGGCGCGAACACCAGGCCGCGCCCGTAGGTGATCATGAAGTTGATGGCGTCCGGCGTCGCGAACTGGGCGGCCATGACCAGGTCGCCCTCGTTCTCGCGGTCCTCGTCGTCCACCACGACGAGCATGCGGCCAGCGCGCACCTCGGCGATGGCTTCGTCCACAGTGGCGAAGATATCCGTCGCCACATCGGCCCGGTCGGTCATGACCGCCCTCCCTCCAGCAGGCGCTCCACGTACTTGGCCAGGATGTCCACCTCGAGGTTGACGCCCTCGCCCGGCCCTTTGCGGCCCAGAGTGGTGACCGCCAGCGTGTGCGGGATCAACGCCACCGCGAACCGGCCGCCAGGCCCCGCGGCGGCCACGGTGAGGCTGACGCCGTCCACCGCGATTGACCCCTTCTCGGCGATGTAGCGCGCCAGCGGGCCGGGCGCGTCGATCTCCATCCAGACGCCGTCACCCTCGGGTCGGACGGACGCGATCGTCCCCACGCCGTCTATATGACCCTGCACGAGATGCCCGCCCAGGCGTTGATCGAGGCGCACCGGCCGCTCCAGATTGACCGGATCGCCGGGCCGCAGCTCGCCCAGGGTGGTGCGGCGCAGCGTCTCGGCTGCCAGGTCGGCCGCAAATTCCCCTGAGCCGAGCTCGACCATCGTCAGGCACACGCCGTTGACCGCGATGCTCTCGCCGATGGTGGCGCCGTCGATCAGCGTGCCCGCCCGAATCCTGACCCGCGCGCCGTCGGGGCGCATCTCGACCGACGTCACGTGACCCATGCCTTCGACGATACCGGTGAACATCACGCCTCCAGATATCCGGTGACCGCCACGTCGTCACCGAGGGCCACGATTTCCACGTGGTGCAGGCGGAGCGGTGCGGTGAGGGCGGCGGCACCCGCGCCGTCCAGGGGCGTCGGGGCCCGCTCCTCGCCCAGGAGGCAGGGCGCAACCAGCGCCACGATCTTGTCCGCGACGCCCGCGGCCAGGGCCGCCGCGTGGACGGTCCCGCCCCCTTCGATGAGCACGTGGAGCAGGCCGCGGCGCCCCAGGACCTCTAATAGCGCCCTGAGGTCCACCGGACCCCCGGGGCGGTCCTGCACCAGGACCTCGACCCCCTCCCGGCGCAGCGCCTCCACGCGGTCGGCCGGTGCCGCGCGCGTGGTCGCAATCAGGGTGGGCGCCTCGCCGACGGCCCTGACCACGCGTGCTGCGCTCGGCGTGCGCAGCCGGGAGTCCAGCACGACCCTCAGCGGGTTGCGAGGTGCCGGCACGGTCTCCGCCGGGAGTCGGCAGGTCAGGTGCGGGTCGTCAGCCAGCACCGTCCCCACGCCGACCAGCACCGCGTCGGAGACGTTCCGCAGGCGGTGCACGAACCGCCTCGCCTCCTCGCCGGTCAGCGTGGTCCGGCGGTCGCGCCGCGCGGCGGTCCTACCGTCGAGACTCATCGCCCACTTCAGCGTCACGAACGGCAGGCCAGTCCGCCGGTGCTTGATGAAGCCCTCGTTGGCGCGCCGCGCCCGGGCTTCAAGCAGGCCCACCTCGACCTCGATACCCGCCTCCCGCAACCGGACGATGCCCCTGCCGCTCACCGCGGGATCGGGGTCTATCATCGCGGCGACCACGCGCCGGACGCCGGCGGCGATCAGCGCCTCGGTGCAGGGCCCCGTCCGACCGGTGTGGTTGCAGGGCTCGAGGGTCACGTACACGGTCGCGCCCCTGGCGCGCTCGCCGGCCTCCCGCAGCGCCAGCACCTCGGCGTGAGGCTGCCCTGCTCCAGGATGGAACCCGCGGCCGACGATCTGACCATCGGCGACCACGACCGCACCCACGATGGGATTGGGGCTGGTGCGGCCCTCGGCTCGCCGAGCCAGCGCCAGCGCCTCTTCCATCATGGCGACATCGCCTGGTGCGGCAGTGTGCGTCAGTGGTCCTCACCCCAAAATACAGGCGCCCGGATCGCAACGAGCCTCCGGGCGCAGCAACGACGAAGCGACGGCCGGGCCGGAACCCGCGACACCGAACACAGGGTCGCGAGCCCCCTGTCCCAAAGCCAGGCTCCACCGGTGACCTTCTCCCATCCGGACTGTACCGTCGGCTCCGGAGTCTCACCGGATCCTGCCCTGCCGCTGGCGCGACGCAGGCTCGCGGGCTGTACCGCCGATCGGGAATTGCCGGCTCTGCGCCGGCTCACCCTGCCCCGAAGGTCGCTATGCAATTCCTGCCAGCCTCAATAGTACCATCCAGCGGCCGCCGCAGCCAGCCCGTCCCCGAGCAGCAGGCATCGGCCGGCCGCCGGGCGAAAACTCGCCGGCGTGGCCGTCTACCACCCGCCGCCGCGTGAGGCCTTCACCCGCCGCGAACTCGCCGTCATTGACGGGCACCGGACGCCGGCCGCCGTCCAGCGCTTCCTGAACTTCGGGCTGCGGTACAACCACCACCTGGTGGGCACGCGGCTGGCGTCGTTTCGCGAGGTGCTGCGCAGCGGCCAGACCATGTGCATCGAAGCGGCGTTGGTGGCGGCGGTCATCCTGGAGCAGCACGGCTACCCGCCCCTGGTCGTGAGCCTGGAGTCACAGGACGACCTGGATCACGTGCTGTTCGTGTTCCGGCACCGGGGCCGGTGGGGCGCGGTGGCTCGCTCGCGCGACGCCGGGCTGCACGGTCGGCGACCGGTCTATCGCTCGATCCGCGACCTGGTCTGGAGCTACTACGATCCCTACGTGGACTGGACGGGGCGCCTGACGGGGTACGCCCTGATCGACCTGCGGACTGTAGCGCCCTACGACTGGCGCTTCAATCGGCGGAACATGTGGTGGCTGGAGCGCTACATGGTCCGGTTTCCCCACACACCGCTGCGGTCATCCGACGCCCGCTACCGATCGCTGCTGGCGCGCTACCGGGTCTTCCGCGCCCGGCATCCCCATGCGCCGGTGGACTACTACCCTACTCGCAGGTACTGGATGTGGCCCGGACGACGCCGATGGCACCAGAGCCAGGGCTCGATCACGTCCCCGGACGGGTGCCGGCCAGTTCCTGCAGCAGGCCCACCAGCAACCGCGCGGCCTCGTCGAGATGGTGGGGCGTGATGTTGGCGGGCACGTCACCCGGCTGGTGGTAGTGCGGGTCCACGCCCCGGTGGAGAAAGACCGACGGGATGCCGTACCGCTCGAAGCTGACGTGGTCGCTGGCGCCCGAGCGGAACCTCGAAACCGGGATGTGCAGGCGTTGGGCGACGCGTTCTGCGACGCCGACCAAGCTATCGTCGCGCCCGGGGGACGCGCCGATCATCAGCCGATCGCCCCAGCCGACCATGTCGAGATTGATCATCGCCACCACGCCGCCTCGTCGTTCGGCGGCGAAGGCGCCCGATCCATAGAGGCCGAGCTCCTCACCAGCGAAGAAGACGAACTGCACGGTCCGGGCGGCCGGCACGCCGGCCAGCACGCGGGCCGCCTCGAGCGTGGCGGCCACACCCGAGGCGTTGTCGTTGGCGCCGGGGCCGGCCGGGACCGTGTCGAAGTGAGCGCCGGCGACGATGACTTCTTCGGGTCGCGCCAGCCCCCACCTGGAGGCCACCACGTTGGACGCCGTCCGGGTCTCGAACAAGGTGTCAACCAGCAGGCGCACGCGCATCCGCCCCCGCTGTGCCGCTTCAACCAGTCGCCTCCCCTCATCCTGACCGATGGTGACCGCAGGGATCTCGGAGCGCTGTCCAAGCGTGCCGGCGACGATCCCGGCAGTGTTGTTGTAGATGATGGCCGCGACCGCCCCCCGCGAGGCGGCGTTGGCGACCTTCTCTCGGAAGGTGATGCTACCCCGCTCGGCCAGTACCACTGCGCCGGCGACGTCCTTGCCATCGAAGTCGGCGGGCCGACCCAGCCCCACGAACACTAGGTCGGCCTCCAGCCCGTCGGCTGGCGTGGCGGCGGAGAAGAAGAGGGCCTGGCTGGGGATCGGCTGCGTGGCCCCCACAGGTTGTACCTCCACGCGACGCGCCTCGAAGTACGGAAACTGGAATGCGTGCGCCTCCACCGGGTAGCCGTACTGGCGCAGCTGCGTCATGAGGTACTCCGCGGCCTGGCGCTCGCCAGACGTACCCGAGACCCGCGGCCCGATGGTCCCGGCCAGGTGCTGCACGTGTGCGAACGCCGCATCGGCTGACGTCGCGGGCTGGCCGAACGCCAGCGACGGCACCAGCGCCGCGAGCGCCACCACGAGCCACAGGCCCGCTGCCTGGAGCCACGAGTTCCGCATCGGGTCACCTCCAGGGATTTGATGGGATAACGCTGCGCCGGGCGGCCTTGTTTCGTGGCTAGGACGGCTGCGCCAGGTCCACGACCCTGCCGTCCGTCACCCGCACGAGGTCGGCGGGTGCTATGGGGAAGATCGCCGTGGGCGTCCCGGCCGCGGCATAGACAACCTGGTAGTGCAGCAGGTCTTCGTCAATGAAGGTGGTCAGCGGCGTGAGGTGACCGACCGGGGGAACGCCGCCGATCGCGAACCCGGTGGTCGAGCGTACCAGGTCTGCGTCGGCCCGCTCGATCCGTGCGGCGCCGGTAGCCCGGGCGAGCTTGCCGACGTCGACCCGATTCCTGCCGGATGCGAGCGCGAGCACCGGCCGGCCGTCGGCGACAAAGACCAGCGACTTCACGATCTGTCCCAGCGTGGTCCCAATCGCCCGTGCCGCATCCTCGGCCGTGCGTGTCCCCTGCGGGAACTCGGAGATCTCCACCTCCAGGCCGGCATCGGCCAGCGCTTGCTTGACGCGTTCGGTGGCAGATAACATGCCGGAGCGGACGTCCTACCTCGCGCGGTTGCGGTTGCGCACCGGAAACCTGCCCTGCAGCGCATCCACCACGATGGCCTTCACTTCGGGCGAGAAGTCCTTGCGCAGGATCCACTCCAGGAAGCCACGGTCCTTCGCCGCCACCTCGCGTAGCGGCCGACCCTTGATCCCGTCCGGACCGAACGCGAACACCGCCTCTGCCCCCTGCCACAGGAAGCGCCCCTCAGGGTCCACGGCATCCGGCTCCCTCGGCGGCGAGAAATACTCGTGCAGCTGCTCGGGCGTACGGGGAAGATCGGGATACGTGGCCAGTTGCGCGTCCAGAATCTCGACGCAGGCCTCCACGTCGGCCGACGCGGAGTGCGGATCGCGCAGCTCCTTCCCGCAGTAATACCGGTAGGCGGCCGCCAGGTGGCGGGGTTCCCGGCGGTGGAAAATGATCTGGGAGTCCACCACGGCGCGACCGGTCAGGTCGAGGCGCTGCCCGGCTGCCGCCAGCTCGCGCACGAGCACTGGCAGGTCGAACCGCTGCACGTTGAACCCGGCCAGATCGGCATTCCCGATGAAGCGCAGCACGTCGGCGGCGATCGCCTCGAAACGCGGGGCATCCGCCACGTCGGCGTCGCCGATCCCGTGGATGCGGGTCGACTCCCGGGGGATCGGCATGCCGGGGTTCACCCGCCGGGTCAGCGACTCACGCCGGCCGTCGGGGTAGACCTTGACCAGGGCGATCTCGACGATCCGATCCACGGTGGGGTTGGGCCCGGTGGTCTCCAGATCGAGAAAGACGATGGGGTTACGCAGGACGAGGTGCTGCACGGACGCTCGACCGGTCAGCTCCGCTCAGTAGGCGCGGGCGTAGTAGACGGTGGCCGCAGACGACCTGCCGCACACCAGGCAGGCGCCCGCCGGCGCATCGTCGAGGGGAATCACCCGCGGTGAGGCGCCGGTGCGGTCCCGGATGGTATCTTCGCAGGCCTGATCGCCGCACCAGCGCGTCCGGACAAACCCGCGGCGCTCGCGGATGGCGGCCTCGACGGCCTCCAGCGTCTCGGCCTCGACCATGTGGCTGTCGCGGAAGGCCCGGGCCGCATCGAAGAACGCCCGTTGCACTTCGTCGAGGGCGGCCGCCACACGGGCCTCGATGCCGTCCAGCGAGGCGGTCTCCTTGGGACCGCCGCTGCGCCGCACCATGACCACCTGGCGGGCGGCCACGTCGCGGGGACCGATTTCCAGGCGCAGCGGCACGCCCCGCATCTCCCAGTCGTTGAACTTCCAGCCGGGCGTATACTCGTCCCGGTCGTCCAGGCGCACCCGCGCCACCCGGTTCAGGCGGTCCGCCAGTGCCCGCGCCGCGGTCAGGACCTTCTCCCCTTCCTTCCCGGGGATCGGCACGATTACCACCTGAATGGGCGCGATACGCGGCGGCAGCGCCAGGCCCCGGTCGTCGCCGTGGGCCATGACCAGCGATCCGATGAGGCGCGTGGTCACCGCCCACGAGGTGGACCAGACGTACTTCTCGGTATTGTCGCGGTCGAGGAACTTCACGTTGAACGCCCTGGCGAAGTTCTGCCCCAGGAAATGACTCGTCCCCGCCTGGATCGCCTGCGCGTCCGGCATGAGCGCCTCGAGGGTGTAGGTCCAGTCGGCGCCCGCGAACTTCTCGGACGACGGCTTCTTGCCCACCACCACCGGAATCGCCAGCACGTCCTCGAGCAGCTGTCGGTAGATCTCCAGGATCGTGCGGCACTCCTGGTCGGCTTCTTCCAGCGTGGCGTGCGCGGTGTGTCCTTCGTGCCACAGGAACTCGGCCGTACGAAGGAACAGCCGCGTCGCCTTTTCCCAGCGCACGACGCTGTTCCACTGGAGCAGCAGCACCGGCAGGTCGCGGTACGACTGGATCCACCGGGCGTACATGGGCAGGATGATCGCCTCGGACGTGGGCCGCACCGCCAGGCGCTCCGCCAGTTCCTCGTCGCCGCCGTGGGTGACCCAGGCCACCTGGGGGGCGAAGCCCTGCACGTGCTCGGCTTCCTTCTTGAGGAAACTCTCCGGCACGAACAGTGGGAAGTAGGCGTTCACGTGGCCGGTGGCCTTGAAGCGTTCGTCCAGCCACCGCTGGATGCCTTCCCACAGGGCGTAGCCGTACGGCCGGATGACCATGCACCCGCGAACTGGCGAGTAGTCGGCCAGCTCGGCTTTGAGGCAGACGGCCGTGTACCACTCCGAGAACTGCTCGGCCTTGCTGGGGATCTCCTTGACGAACACCTGTGACTCGGTGGACATGGTGAACGGGCCCCGCCAGCGCCGGGTGCACAGGGAGTCTAGCACGCCGCAGCGCAGCCCGACAAGGCCGGGGATTTCGCTCGACCCCAGGGTGCGAAAGGCAGCAGGGGTGGCTCGCCCAGCCGTGGAAGCCCCGCGGGGGAATAGATCCGGGGCACTCGCCGGGTGATGCGCGCCTCGGGAGCGAAGGCACCAGATGCCGCCGGGAGCGGCGCGCGGCCGCCAGGCCGCCTGACTCACAGGCTGGGCGCACTGGTCGTCGCCTTCCTCAGGTTTCGCCTCACCGACGACATCGCGACGCTCCGGACGCACCTGCGCGGGCTCGTCCGCGACGAGCGGCGCGCCGTCTGCGCGGGTCTGGTCTTCAGCGCCCTGTTGGTGGTGATCACGCCCGCACTCGCCGGTCTGGCCCCGCGCCTGGACGCACTGCCGTTCCCTGAGAGCTCTCGCCCCGGAGGGACGGCGACGGTCTCGACCCCGGCGCTTGCCGTGGCTCTCGCCGGTTTCGCCGTCGCTTGGAGCTATCTGCTCGCCGGCGCGGCGGCGGGGCCTGGCCTGTTGTGGATCGCGGCGAGCCTGCTCTACGCGTACCAGGTGTGGCCTATCGGTTTCCCGCTGGGACGGTCGGTTCTCCACCTCGTACCGCTGGGGCTGCCCGTGGCCATCGCCGCCCTGACACCCCACGGCTCTCGCTGGGGGAAGGTCGTCGCCGCGGTGCTCCTGGCCAGCATCGGCGCACGGAGTCTACCCGGCCCACCTGGGACGGCCCGGCTCCTGGCACTCCTGGCCGTGGTGGGCGCGGCGTTCCTTGGGCTCCAGGCCGTTCTGGCCAGGCGTCGGGCATCCGCGGGGTGGCGAGTTGCGCTGGGTACCTCCGTCCTCCTCGCCCATTTCCTCGTCGTCGCGGTGGTCTCGGGCGATCGCGCGGCCATGGCAGGCACCCTCAACGGTTCCCTGTTCCACTCGCTGTGGTTCCTCACGATCCTGTGGTTCTTGCTGGGTGCCTCGTTCGTGTCCGGTGCCGTGGCACTGGCGCGATTCGCCCGTGATGCCCTGGAGATCGCGATGCCCCACAGCTCTCCTGGGTGGATGCTCGCAACAGGCTGGGGGCTGCTGGCGGCTTGGGTGTGGGGCCTGCCAGCCGGCGACCATCCTCTGCCGCTGAGGCCCCTGTCCGCAGTGATCGCGGGCGCCGGGCTCGCCGCCGTGGTCGTGGTGTGGGTCCGCCGGGGCATGACGCGGCAACGGTTGAGCACGGTCTTCGTCGTGACCGCTGCGGCCCTGGTGATCCTGCGGGCCGCGCTGACACTCGACCTGGATCAGGCGATCGACCGCGGAGCTGGTGCCCTGGCGCTGCTGGCCTTTGTCTTCGCTCTGGTCTGGGAAGTCATCGGCCGCATCCCGCACATCCCACTCCAGACCCGGCACCTGTCGCGGCCGGCGCCCCTGCTGTTGTACATGGGTGCGATCCCCTTGGTCAGCGCCAGCATGCTGTTCGGCTTTGCGGCAGGTCTCGATACTTTTCAACGGCTGGCGCTGCTATCGCAGTTCAAGGGTGCCGCCGCCCTGTGGGTGCCCATCCTGCTGCTGATGCTGGCGCGGTCGTGGCCGGCGTTCCCCCCGCAGGCCGGGCGTCGCGTGGTCGCGGCGTTCGCGGCCGGCATGGTCATGGCGATCCCCGGCGTGCTCCTGCGGACGGCACTTCCCTCGGCCATGGTGGACGGCGGGCTGGTACTGGCCATCGCGGCGGCGGCAGCCGCTCTCGTCGTGCGCTGGCCCGATGCGCACGCCTCAGTCCCGTCCATCGCCGTGGGCTATGCGCTCGCCTATGGATTCGCGGCCAGCTTGGCGCAGGTGGTCCTGATCCCGGTGCTGGCCGGCCTGTTGGAGGTGGTGGGAACGCTGTTCCCGCTGAACCCCGCGAGTACCCTGGCGGACGCCCTATTGGGCGCGGCCATGGCGGCCACATGGAGCGCCGTAGACCAGCAGCTCTTCTACGTGGTGACACCAGGTCTCGCAGGGCTCGCGGCCATGGCCGCGGCCCGGATCGCCGCCCGGATCACTCGGACGTGACGCCCATCGCTGCCAGCCGGTCGCGGATCCGGCCGATGCGCTGCCGGTACTCGTCCTCGGTCGTGGCCTGCTGGAAGGACGTCAGCTTCTCGCCCCGCGCAGCGTGCCACTTGCGGAAGGCAAGGTCTACCTGGAGTTCGTACAACTGGCGCAGCGCCATCCAGGCCCCGGGGCCCTGCCGTATCAGCGTACGCGTGAGCATGCTCGAGCGCGCTCGGGCGTCGCCGAGCACGGCGAGCTCGCCCTCCGTGACAACCTTCCGCCCGATCTCATCCCGAAGCTGCTCCCGGATGATGCGCACTTCCCGCTTCCAACCCGCCACAGCCAGCCAGACGAGCAGCACCAGGGCTGGCAGGGCCAGGACCACTGACATGGCCGGCACGATGACGAAGACCGCCACCAGGGGATGAGGGCGGACTCCGGCCAGATCGAAGAGACTGGCGGTGGCGTTCCAGAGAGCGTGCCCCAGCATGCCGCAGGCGTATCCCAGGAGCGGTGCGCCCACCTTGGTGAGCGCCCCAGGCGCTTCCCGCGCATACCCCAACCCGGCACCGATGGCACCGGTGAACAGCGGGTGGATGAACCCGCTGAGGATCACGCGCATGATGAAAATGAGCCCCAGACCCGCGATACCCCCCTGCGTGTAGGCTCGGGCGAAGTACAGCACGTTCTCGGTCATCGCGAAGCCCAGACCCACCAGGCCGCCGTACACGAGGCCATCGATGAGGTTGTTGAACTCGCCTCGCGCTGCGAGGAACAGCAGCAGCAGGGCGAGGCCCTTGGACGACTCTTCGACGACCGGCGCCACGATGGACGGCGTGAGGACCGTGGCCCATCTGGGGCCCCACATCGCCCTGAGGATCACCCCCGCGCCGGTGTTGAGCAACAGGGAGATGAACGTGGCCACGATGGCGCCCCAGAAGAACGCGGCGAGCAGCAGGGAGGTCGGCTCCTTCTCGTGCCGGTCCAGCCACAGGATCACCGCCGCGTAGATCGGCACGGGCAGGATGGCGGCCACGGTACACAGCAGCAGCGCGCTGAGCGGTGCCGTGTGCAGGAAGACGATCAGTGTGCCCATGCCGAAGAAGAAGAACAGGACGCCGAGGCCGGCATAGACCAGGTAGCGGAGACCGCGCTCCGAGATGTCGCCGCCTCGGCGCAGTTCCGTCGAGACAGCCGCTTCTCGTCCCTGTGCCATCCAATCACCACCTTCACGCTTCCCGCAGGTCTACTGCAGCCAGAACTGCCTGATGCTGACCGGCTGCCCCTGCTCTCCCACGAGCTTGATGATCCCAACCCTGTGTTCCCCGGGCGGGGCCTGCGCTGTGCCCGAGAGGGTGAACAGGGCTCGCCTCCCCTGGTCTGCGTCCGACACCCTGAGGTCACTGCGCGCGACCACGACCGGCCGCTCGCCTTCTATCCTGACCCAGACGATCAGGACGCTGTGCGCCCCGCGGATTGTGGCGAACACCCAGGAGAGGCCGACCGTCTCTCCACGGCTGAACGTCGTGGTCGGCTCGGCAGCAGTGACGTTGGGGGGCTCGCCCCGGACTCTGACCGTGCGCACCTCGGCCACCTTCAGGTCGTCCGGTCCCTCCAAGTCGCCCGGCTGGGGTTGCGGTACGGGCGGCGGAGCAGGCTGCGGTTGGGGCATCGGCCCGGGCTGCGGCGGCAGCGGGCCTGGCGGGGCAGGCTGCGGCGGAGGTGGTGAGGGGCCTGGCGGCGCGGGCTGCGGCTGGGGCGACGGGGGTCGGACAGCGGGCGGGCGCATGGTGGCGCCGACGACGAGAATGACGACCACCAAGCCGACGATCAGCGACAGGCACCCGCATCCGGCGCCTATGCCATACAACAGGCCCTTGCTCATGGTGCTCACGCTCCTCGAACTGGGCTCGCACCACCTCCAGCAGGCCCGGCGTCCGCCGGCCTACTGCAACCAGAACTGCCGGATCACCACGGGCTGCGCCTGAGCGCCCATCATCTTGAACACGCCGACCCGATACTCACCAATCGGGTGGTTCGCGGTCGTCCCCAACCACATCAGAAACGGCTGCCCCTGGTGCTCTTCCGACACGCGTCCCGTCCACTTGCCGGCGACGACCGGCTTGTCGCCCTCCATCTTGACCCACACGACCGCGACTTCATGGGCGCCGCGAACCACGGCGACCGTCCCTTGCAGGCCGACCGTCTCCCCGCGGGCAAAGGTCGTAGCCGGCTCGCCCGGCGTGACGTTCGGGGGTTGCCCGTGAACCCTCACCGTGCGTACGTCAGAGACCTTCAGGTCGTCCGGCCCCTCCAGGCCGCCCGGCTGGGGTTGCGGTGCGGGCGGCGGAGCGGGTTGCGGTTGGGGAGCTGGCCCGGGCTGCGGTGGCAGCGGGCCCGGTGGAGCAGGCTGGGGCTGCGGTGGTAGCGGGCCCGGCGGGGCAGGCTGAGGCGCCGGCGGCGCGGGTTGGGGCTCCGGCGGTGGAGGACCCGGGGCGGGTTGGGGCTGCGGCTGCGGCTGGGACGGAGGAGGCTGCGCCACCGGCGGGCGAGAGATCGCGCCGATCACGAAGAGAACGACCACCAGGCCGACGATCAGTGACAGGCAGCCGCACCCGGCGCCGATACCATACAGGAGGCCCTTGCGCATGATGCTCACTCCCCTCTCTGGCGTCTGCGGCGGACGGCTGCCTTCACCGCCCGCTTCCGGCGTGGGCGCTACGGAGCTGCTTGACCCGCTCCCGCTGGCGGTCTACCTGCGCCTGGGTACCGAGGCCGCGTGAGAGGCGCCACTTGGCGAAGGCCATCTCGGCCAGCGCCTCGCGCAACGGCCGCTCCCAGGGCATGCGCCCCTGAGCCACCGCCGAGAGCTCGTCGGCGGTGAGCAGGCCGGAGCCGACCTCCTCGGCCAGGGCCCAGCGCAGAATGTGGCGCTCTCGCGACCATGCCCACAGCACGATAAGCCCCAGCAGAAGCAGCCCGGCCACGTCGGCCACGCGCCGGCCTAGGCCGATCAGCAACCCGGCGCTCCCACTGATGCCCGCCAGGCCCGCCGACCCGGCGGCCACATACGCCACGTGATAGATGAGGGCGGCGGCCAGCCCCACCAGAGGGATCACCAGGCGTCCGGCGCGGCTGGGCGCGGTCTCCCGCACATAGCCCAGCGCAGCGCCGAAGAGGGCGCTGAACACGCAATGGGTCAGTCCCGACAGGAAGAGGTCACCGAAGAACCCTGGGGTGAGGTTGGCCGCGCCTGCGACCGAGACCAGGTCGCTCAGATACACGACGGCCTCCGCCAGGGCGAAGCCCGCCCCGACCGTGGCGCCGTAGACAACGCCGTCGAGCGTGTTGTCGAACTCACCCCGCAGGATGACGTAGACGGCCAGGACGACGGCGGCCTTGGCGAGTTCCTCGACGATCGCGCCGCCCATGTTGGGCGGCGTGATCGGATAGCGCTGGAAGAGGGCCGGGAACACGGACGTGGGGATGCCCGTCGCTCCCTCGACCAGCGAGGTCAGGATCGGCGCCACCACCGCTCCACCGACGAGGGAAGCACCGAGGAGCGAGACCGGCTCCTTCTCGTAGCGGTCCACCCTCCAGAGCACCCAGACGTAAATGAGGACAGGCACGACGGTGATCAAGACCGCCGCAACCAGCAGACTGCCTCCAGACATCGGCTCACCTCACTCTCAGGGGATTGGGCAGGATGTGGCGCGGGCGGTCCGGCTGCTGGCGGCACGGACACGCCGTGCCCACGAACTCCTGTCTAATCCCGCGTGAAGTACTTGCTCACGAACTGCTTGTCGTCCACCCGTCTCTATCCCCGGACGAGAAGACATACACCAGAGCCGTGATGATCCACAGAAGCCGGGACCCTGCGCGGCCCCACTCAGGATGTACCCCCACGCGGCCGAGAGCGCGGCAAGGGTGAACGCGACGGCGGCCCCGGGCACCGATTGTGGCCTGCCGCGCGCGTCTTCGAACACCGCCAGGGGAAGCTGGGGCGCAAGCCCCGCGATCAGCGGTGTAGCCACCACAACCGACGCCGCGCACGCCAATCCCACCCAGGCAATGCGTGACTCCGGCCGCGGCAGCTCCCTCAGGTACTTGCTCAGCTCGACGACGCCGCCGGTATACGCGAAGGCCACGCACTCTGCGAGAGCCCGGCCGATCTTCTCCACGGCCATGGCGGAGAAGCTCCTGGCAGAGTACTGCGGAGTATTGGCGCACTTCGAGCGATCGCGAGGGGATTCCTGCCGTCGGCCGCCGTTGACAACCAGCGACGGGGGGGCGTACCGTGACATGGAAGGCAGGCCGCTGGGCAACACCGCACTGTGATCCGGCTGAATCGCCGGCGGGTTGGGCAGATGACTAGTACGATGCCCGGGGTCAGGCAGATGCCGTACTATGCCCATCGCTCGGAGGGGTTCAGCACGCTCGAGCTGGTGGTCGCCGCGGCGATCATCGGCATTGCGCTGGTGATCCTCATCCCGCGCCTCTCCTCCCGGCCCCTCCATTTCACGGCCGATGTCCAGGAGTTTGTGCACCACCTCCCGGCCTGAGGAGGAGAAGTGTAGGATGGCGACCAGCCGAAGTGGGCTTGGGGAGAGGGCCGAAGGGCGTCGGGTGGCCACTTCCGGTCTATCAATCGTGGAGGTACTGGTAGCGCTGGCGCTGCTCGGCCTGCTGCTGGCGCTGGTCCTACCGCGGATCAACCCCCGGCCGCTGGATTTGCTGGCCGACGCGCGGGAGCTGGCCGCCAATGCCAAAGCAGCGAGGGCGCGGGCTATCAGCCGCACGACCCGCTATCGGATCGTCGTGAGCGCACCCACGACCTACCAAGTTGCGCGCGCTGACGGCGCATCGTGGACCACCGAGCGAACAGTAGAGCTGCGGCCGCAGGTACAGTTCGACGGGGTGGGGCCGACCTGCGCGGAATTCGACAGCCGCGGACGCTTGGTCAGTACCCCTGCGTGCCCCGCTGGTGGTGTCCAGCTGACGTTCACGCTTCGGGACGTGGGGCGCAACCTGACCCGTCGGGTGATTATCCACGGCGCGGGGCTCGTGGAGGACACGCCGTGAGGCGGGTGCCCGTTAACGCGCAGGGGTTCACCCTGCTGGAGGTCCTGCTGGCCATGCTGATCCTGGCTGGCGCGATCGCCGGTACGGCCGCCTTGCTCACGGCCGGCATCACCCAGGAGTATGTCGCCAGAAAGACCACGGCGGCTGCCGCGCTCGCTCAGCAGGAGGTCGAGCGAATGCGCGACCTGCCGTTTAACGACATTGCCTCATCGGGACCGCAAACCGTGACCGTGGACGGCCAGGCCTACCAGGTGTCGCGCGAGGTCACGCTCCTGGGCAGCCCGGAGTCCATGAAGCGCGTTCGGGTGGTCGTGACGTGGACGCACATGGGTTCGCGCTCGTACGAGACCGAGGTCATCCTCACCGATCTGCTGCCGCCCCGGTGATGAGGGAGGTGCTGTGATGACGGGCCGGGGCCGGAGGCACCTCCGCCAAGCGGGATATACATTGGTCGAAGTTCTTCTGGGCGTTGCGCTGGGCGCCTTGGTGGTTCTGGCCGTGGGGGCGGGGTACGTCTTCGTGACCCGGTCGTGGGGCGATGAGTCGGTGCGCCTCGACACCCAACAGGCCTTCCGGGCGACTGCCGAGCGCCTGGTGCGAGAATTGCGCCTGGCCGGGGTGTGTCTGCCTCTGACCATCGCCGATCTGCATCCCGTGGTGGGGGCCAACGCGTTCCCTGATTCATCCCAGCCGGGGCTCGACGCGGTCACGGCGCGGATGAACCTGCGCTGCGCGTCCACCACCCTCCTGCAGCCCTGCAACAGCTGTACGACCCTGACCGTACAGGGGACCGACTCCTTCGTGGAGGGCGAGCAGGTTTACGTCGTAGACCCTGCCAGCAACACCGGTGAGTTTGCCCGCATTCAGACTATTAATGGGCCCGGATCGATGACCCTGGACAGGGCGCTGAGCAGGACCTATCCGGGCGATGGCCCGGGCGCGGGACCGGACGCCAGCATCTACGCCGTCGAGACCCAGGACTACTTCACCACCCTGCAGGACGGTATTCCAGCGTTGATGCTGGCCGTAAACCGGCCCACTGGCGGGCAGGATCAACTCGTCGCGAGGGGGGTCGAGCAGTTCAACGTGCGCTACGTCCTGAACCGGCTCTGGGCGGCGGGGCAGTGCGACGATCGCTTCGACCTGAAGCGCACCTTCGGAAACCCCGACGACGACCTGTGCGTCAAGAACCAGCCGGTAGCGAGCCCGATTAACGAGTGGACGGAGGTGCGGTACCTGCTGATCGACCTGCGGGTTCGGTCTGTGCGGACCGTACGCGGTATCGGTGGTGACGGCATCCTGCGCCTGACCCAGACGCTGGAGATCAAACCCCGTAACCTGCTGCAACCGTTCCCCACCCCGACTCCGTCACCGTGAGAGAGCGAGCGAGAGGAGAGGAAGCGCCATGAAGGTTCAGACTCCGCAGACCGGTGCGGCCATGGCCACGGTGCTGGTGATCATTCTGGTATTCCTGGCTGTGGGCCTCTACATCATGCTGGCGGTCGACCGGAACACCGAGATGCGCGCCTCCTACCAGCGCAGCGTCGCCGGATTTCACGCCGCCGAAGCGGCCGTAAACTACGGCGCAGGCGACGTGCGCAACGCTCTGCTGAGCTTCAGCGTCCCGTCCAACTGCAGCCCGCAGACGCTCTCCCCGGGCGTGTTGCCGTCCTATCCGGGAACCGTCACCTATCAGCTGCGGGTGCCGGGCAACGCACCCGGCGACTGCACGCCGCCCAACCCCGTGCCCCAGATTACCCTGCCGACAGGTTCGCCTTACCAGGGGCTGAACGCGCAGATCTACACCTACGACCTGCGGGCTGAAGCACAGAATGCCGGGGCGACAGAAGCGATTGTCAACCTGCGTTTCCAGGCCTTCCTGATCCCGATGTTCCAATTTGTGGGCTTCTACAAAGAAGACCTCGAGCTCACCGTGGGCCCGCCCATGGTCGTCAACGGACGGATGCACACCAACGGCAACCTCTATCTCAACACCGAGAACTGCGACCCGGGCCTGCGCATTCTGGGGCAGCTGACCATCGTGGGCGACCTCTTTCGCGGCCGAAAGGACAGCAACCGCAACGACAACAAGGTGCGCATCTCGCTGGACGGAACACCGGGCAACATGCTGACTCTGGGCACCACGCCCGGCAGCGAGAGCTGCTCGCAGGTCTCCCGGCGGCTGGTGGCACAGGCGGAGCAGAGCCAGTGGGGTGGCCGTATCGACACGACCCTGTCGCAAATCGAGATCCCGGGTCGCGACACCGTCTTGTGCGCCCGGCCCTGGAGCTGCCCGCCCGGTACCGACCTCACCCGCCTCCACTACTGGAACAACGCGGACGTGCGCATCGCACTGGACGCGGATCCGAGCGACGGGGACGGGATGCGGCAGCTGTGCCCGCCGGGAGACCCGCTGCCGGCGTGTGCGGGGCGGGAGGGTGGACCGGCGCTGTGGCCGGTCAAAGTGTACAACGCGGATGGAACCGTGAACACCGCGCTCACCGACGTGCTCCGCACCCTCATGGTAGAGAAGCCCGGGGTCATCACGTACACTGATGTACCCACTTCAGGATGGGACTGCGCTGCCGGCTCGTGCGAGTCAGACTACAGCAACAGGAACCGGTATAACCCGACCTTCGCACCTCGAGGCCCGCGCACGCCCATCAACGGGCTGCCCATGGGTGTCCCCGGCAGCAATTACGACAACGACTACCGTTACGGCGGCTTCTACAACTGGCGCGAGCGCAAGCCCATCCTGATGCTCAACGTGGACTGGACGGCGCTGGAGGAGTGGAACCGCCAGCAACCGCCGGGCCAGCGTCTGCTCGACCCTGGCAATACGACCCACGGCGGGCTGGTGATCTACCTGTCGGTCAAAGGCCCGAAGTCGCAGGGCGCCAACAACTACGGCGTCCGGGTCTACGACGCCCAGCGGGTGCGCCGCGACACCGGAGCGCCCGGCGTTGCCTTCGCCAGCGACGTGGCGTTCTACGTGGCCGGCAACTTCAACTGCGCGGACCCGGCGGAAGGCATCCAGGACAGCGCCAGTCCCATGGCCTGCGGGACCGGCGGCAAGCGCCCAACGTCGGTGGCGGCGGACACCATCAACGTGTTGTCGTGCGCCTGGGTGAGCCAGGCCGGTGAGGGCGAGGGGTCAGGGGCCGATCCGTGGAACAGCAGCGGCCCGTGCCGCGATCGGGTGCCGACAGACCGCGACGTGCGCATGGATGGCACGTGGGGCGACACCCAGTGCACCGGAGCGGGTGAGTCGGGTAGCCGGCGCTGCCCCTACAGGCCCGTAGACGAACGAAGCACCCAGACGACCGCGCAGCCCCAGGCTAAGCGCACCGTGGTGAACGCGGCGTTCCTGGCCGGCAACGACCTGACGTGGTGCCCAGGCAACCCCGGTGGTGTGGATTGCGGCTACGACTGGTACAGCGGCGGCCTGGAGAACTACCCGCGGTTCCACGAGGACTGGACTGGCAGCAACGAACCTGACTGGAACTGGCGCTTCTGGTACGAAGGGTCTCTGGTGGCCATCGACTACGCCCGGCATACCTGCTGGGGCGTCGTGGCGGGCAGAGGCATAGCCAACGACCAGGAGTTCTCGTGCACCACCTACGTCCGACAGGGGTTCTGGCGGACGCAGCGCTACGACCCCCCGCAGCGCCGATGGTTCTACGACGTGTCATTCAACGACGCCCGGAACCTGCCGCCGCTGACACCGAGGTTCGTCTACCTGGTACAGCAGTTCTTCACCGAGGAGTTTCGCTAGCGCCGGCGTCATGCTCCCGAATCCAGACCATCGCCCGCATGATAGCGGCCTCCTGCCCCTGGCGGGTCGCCGGAGGGGCGGGCACCGGAGGGCCGACGCGGACGGTCACCGGGTGCGGCCGCGGCAGGCGTGCGCCCAGTGGAAAGACGCGGCCGCTTCCGATCACGGCCACGGGGAGCAGCGACACCCCCGCGCGGGCGGCGATCAACCCCGCCCCGCGCCGGAGCGGCGCGGGCGTCGGGCTGACGTGACCCTCGGGGAAGAGACCGACCTTCAACCCGCCGGCCAGCGCATCCAGCGCCGCGCGCACGGCCGCGGCGTCCACCTCACCGCGGCGCACCGGGATGCACCCGTACGCGCGCATCGCCCAGCCCACCAGCGGCATGCCGAGGTACTCGGCGGCCGCCACGAACACCACGCGCTCGGGAAGCGCCACCGCGATGAACAGGGGATCCAGCGCGCTGGGGTGATTGGCGACGATGACCGCCGGCCCGGCGGGATAGTGCTCGGCCCCCTCGATCCGGAATCGGAAGAGGAGACGAAACAGGGCCCGCAGGCACGCGCGAGCGACTCTGAGCAGCAGGGTATTGGCAGTCCAGAGAAGCCGCCGGCTAGACGCCTCCATCACTGCCCGGCACCGGCGGGTCGGAGGCGGGATCGGCGACGACCGAGGAGCGGCGGCCGCCAATGGCCGCGATGCCCATCCCCAGCAGGCGGATGGCGAGCCGCAGGGCCCACCGCAGCGGTGAAAAGGCGAACCGGACCAGGGCACTCCACCAGGCCAGCACGGTGAGGACCCAGCGCATTCGGCGTCCCGCCGCCTGCAGGACTGGGGTGTGCGCGTAGACCAGCGTCAGGATCAGAATGCCCGCGGAGATCCCGAACTTCATGGCGTGGCTGAAGTGGGCGTGAACGAGCTCCTCGGCGAACAACTCCAAGCCGATCGCAAAGACGAGCAGATAGGCAGCCGCTTCCAGCAGCGGCTCCCGCTCGATGAGCTTGACGAAGATGCCGGCCGCGAAGCGCATGGTCACGATCCCCAGGAAGACGCCGGTGAGCACCACCCACATCTCGCGTGACAGCGCCACTGCGGCCACGACGTTGTCGAGGCTGAAGGCCAGGTCCGCCAGCTCCACGTTGGCCACCACGCCCCAGAACCCCATCCCGGGACGCACCCGGGGCCCCGCGTGCGCCGGGTCGTGACCGGCATCCTCCGCGCCAGCCGCGAAATGGGACAGAGCCAGGAAGATGAGATAGAACCCGCCCAGCAGCAGCAGCCACTGGTTGCGCACGACCCAGGCTGCTGCAAACAGCATGGATCCGCGGCCCACGTACGCACCCAGCAGGCCGATCTTGAGAGCGGACAGGCGCTGCCCTCCCAGCAGTCGGTGCACGGGCCGTCGCAGGAAGCGCAGCGGCCGCGGCCAGGGGATCGGCTCCTCGTGGGGCAGGTGGGCCACCATCGCGCCCAGCACCGCCGCGTTGTCAATGGAAAGGATGCCCTCCAGGTAGATCAACTGGAGGACGATCAAGATTACGCCGAGGGCGCTGTCCAATCGAACCCCCAAACTAGAATGGTAACAGAAAATGGTTCCCCACCCACCGGGGGGGATACCTGTCGGCAGGAACCTCGGAAAGGCGCAGCGGGCCCTTCGCCCGCCGAATTGCGGAGACCGCCCCCGCCCGGCACAATAGGGGGGAAGCCACGATCTGGGGGGAGCGCCGGACCATGGGCAAGGACACGCTGACCATCACCGACAACCGCACCGGGAAGACCTACGAGATCCCGATCTTCTACGGCGCATACCCGGAAAACGGGGCGTACATCAGGACGACCGATCTGCGGCAGATCAAGGCTTCCGACGATGACTTCGGCCTGCTGGGGCACGACCCGTCGTTTGGCAACACGTCGTCGTGCCGGAGCCGCATCACCTTCATTGACGGTGACCGGGGCATCCTGCGGCACCTGGGCTACCCTATCGAGCAACTGGCGGAGAAGTCCACCTACCTGGAGACGGCCTACCTGCTGCTGCACGGTGAACTGCCCACCCAGAGCCAGCTCGACAGGTGGATCACGGAGATCACCCATCACACGCTGATCACCGAGTCCGTGAAGAAGTTCCTCGAAGGGTTCCACTGCAACGCGCACCCGATGGGCATGCTGATCGGCACGGTCGGGGCGCTCTCCACGTTTTACCCTGATGCCAAACACATCCAGGACCCGACCAACCGGCGGCTGCAGATCATCCGCCTGATCGCCAAGATGCCGACCATCGCCGCCTTCATCTATCGCTTCAACAGGGACCTGCCCTACGCGTACCCGGACAACGATCTCTCGTACACGGGCAACTTCCTGAACATGCTCTTCAAGATGACCGAGCTGAAATACCGCCCCAACCCGGCGCTGGAGCGGGCGCTGGAGGTCCTGTTCATCCTCCACGCCGACCACGAGCAGAACTGCAGCAGCACCGCCATGCGGGTGATCGGCTCATCCCACCCCGATCCCTACTCGGCGCTGGCGGGCGCGATCGCGGCGCTCTACGGGCCGCTGCACGGGGGCGCCAATGAACAGGTGCTCCGCATGCTGACCGAGATCGGCTCCGCAGACCGGGTGCCGGCCTACATCAGGCGCGTGAAGGACGGCGAGGTGCGCCTGATGGGGTTCGGGCACCGGGTCTACAAGAACTACGACCCGCGGGCGACCATCATCAAGCGCGTCGCCTACGAGGTCTTCGAGGTGACGGGCAAGAACCCGCTGCTGGACATCGCCCTGGAACTGGAGCGCATCGCGCTCGAAGACGAGTACTTCGTGCGGCGCAAGCTCTACCCAAACGTGGACTTCTACTCGGGCATCATCTACCAGGCGATGGGCTTCCCCGTGGAGTTCTTCCCGGTGCTCTTCGCCATCCCCCGGACCTCGGGCTGGCTCGCGCAGTGGGAAGAGATGCTGACCGATCCCGAGCAGCGCATCAGCCGCCCACGCCAGATCTACACGGGCCCGGATGTCCGCGACTACGTGCCGATCGAGCGGCGGGGCAAACCGTAAGCGCAGAGCGTGGCCACCAGCCCGCCGGCGCCCAGGGCCGAGAATGCCCACCCCCACACCGCGGGCGTGCTGCCCGGCGGGTTGGTCACGTCGAGGATTACCCCGAACACCAGCGGCGCCACGGCGCCCGCGCCGAACCCGAGAAATGACCGCAGGGCCAGCGCGGCACCCAGGTATCCAGGCCGCACCGCCTCGCTGAGCGCGGCGGAGAGCACGGGCGAGTCGCCCAGGCCAGAGAACCCGTAGAGCGCCCCTACGGCCGCCACCACCGCGATCGGCGCGGCGATCAGCCAGCCGAAGACCAGCGAGCAGGCCGTGCTGGTCGCGGCCAGGAGCATGAGCACCCGGCGGCGGCCGAGCCGGTCTGACAGCGCGCCCATGGACGAGGACGCCAGCAGGCCCATCACGTGCAGGGACGCGGCCACATAGGCGCCCACCTGCACGGACCGCAGCGCCGGCGTCCCCGCCGCCGCCAGGCTGGCCGCGAAGAACGCTGGCGTCCACGCCCACATCCCGAGCAGCTCCCACGAGTGGAACGTGTAGCCCACCGTCAGCCGCATGGCGTCGGGGTTCTGGAGCACCTCGGTGCGCAGCCGCACCCCGCCACCCCGAGGGTGCACCACGTTCGGCGTGGACCGCAGGGCCGCCCACGCCAGGGTCGCCCCCAGTGCGGTCCCCGCCGCCGCGAGGGCGAACGCCATCGGGTAGCCACCTCGCGGCAGCGCCAGCCCGGCGATGGCCAGGGATGCGGCGTGGCTGAGCGACGAGCTCGCGATGAGCCAGCCCATGGCCGACCCCCGCCGGGCCGCATCGTAGCGGTCGGCGACCAGCATGAGCGCGCCCGAATACGTGCCGCCCTGCGCCAGGGCGACGAGCGTATAGAGCGCCAGGCCCGCGGCATACGACCGTGCCAGCAGGGCAAACGCCACTGCGGCCGCCGCACTGGCGGCGGCCGAGGTCAGCAGCATCCGACGGGCTCCAAGGCGGTCCGCCAGCGTCGAGAACCCGAAGAGGGAGACGGCGTACCCGATCTGGAAGCCGGTAGCCACCGATCCCGCCTGGGTCGCGGACATCTGCCAGGCGGTCTTGAGCAGCGGCAGGCATGCCGCGTAGACCATTTGCACCAGCACCATGAAGAAACGGGAGGCGCCCAGCGCCGCCAGCCACAGGTCGTCGCGCGGGCCGCCCTTCGGGCTGCTGGGGACGTCCGCGGCCACCCCTGCTCCTAGCGGCGCGCGACGAGCAGTGGCAGGACGTCCACCCCTCTCAGGTGACCCAGGGCACCCGCAGCCGCGCTGCGCTCGGTGTATCGTCCGGTACCATCGGGGGTGAGGCCGCCGCTGATGAGCAGCGGCACCGGATCGGCCGAGTGCCCGCGCACCTCGCACGGCGTGGCGTGATCGGCGGTCACCGCCACCAGCACGGCGGCGGGATCGCACCCGGGCAGCAGGGTCCCAAAGAAGTGCGCGTCAATCTCCTCGATCACCTGACGCTTGGCCTCTGCATCGCCGTCGTGGCCGGGTTCGTCCGGGCCCTTGATGTGAATGTAGAGACCGTCGTAGGCCGGCAGCACGGCCAGGGCCTGCCTCGCCCACGACCGGTAGGTCTCGGCCCGGCTCGCGGTCGCGCTGGGCGGGACCTCCACCACGCCCATCCCGAGGAAACGGGCGATCCCGCGCTCCACCGGCATCTCCACGAAACACCCGAGCGCGACGCCGAAACGCTCGCGCACAGACGGCACCCGGGGCAGGTGGTCACCGCCGTCTCTGAGCAGGATCAGGTTTCCCGGCAGCTTGCCCTCGGCCCGCCGACGGGCGTTAACGGGGTGCGCGTCGAGGATGGCGCGGGCTTTCCAGGTGAACTCGTTGACCAGCGCCGCAGCCGCCCGGGCCTCGGCCGACTCGTCGAGCGGCACGCAGTCCTCGACCTCGCCCTTGAAGGTGGCCTTCGCCACGCCCAGTCCGCCCACGCGGGCATAGGCGGGGTCGGTGTTGGAGACCTGGGCGCTCAGGCGCCCCTGCAAAGGACGGAACACCACGGCGCAGCGGTGCGCGACGGACGCGGCCACGACCACGGTGGCCGGTGCGCTGTCCAGTCTCACCTCCCGCGTCACAGCCTCTGCCAGCGCCTGGGCCTCTTCTGAGGTGAGGTTGCGCCCCACGCGACGGTCCACGATGGTGCGTCCCTCCCCACCCGTCGCGAAGTTGCCGCGCATGGCCAGGTCGCCCGTGCGGAACTCGAGCCCGGCCCCCAGGGCCTCCAGCGGGCCCCGGCCCGCGTGGTAGACCGTGGGATCGTACCCCAGCATCGCGGTCACGGCCACGTCGGACTCGGGGGCGATGCCCTCACCGACCGTGGTGACGAGGCCTTGCTGTCCGGCGGCGGCCAGGCGGTCGAGATGCGGCGTGCGCGCGGCCTCCAGGGGCGTGTGCCCGCCGAGCTGGGCCACGGGCCTGTCAGCAACACCATCGAGGATCACATAGAGGATCTTTCGGCTCATCGCATCGCTCCTCACATCACCCGGCCATGGCCGCCAGCGCCCCGACCAGATCGCTGCTCAACGTGCCCACGTACACCTCGCAGGCCGGGCCAGTCATTCGGATGCTCCAGTCGGTGCCCACGTTCAGGCGCAGATCACCGCCGGGCGCCGAGATGGTGACCTGCCGGTCTGTGCTCCCCCGGCGCACCGCGGCGGCGGCCACGGCGCTGGCGCTGGTCCCCGACGCCAGGGTCTCGCCCGCGCCGCGCTCCCAGATCAGGATCCGCACCCGGTCGCGCGCCACCGGCTGCGCGAACTGTACGTTGGCCCGGTTGGGAAAGATCGGGTGCGTCTCCAGCAGCGGCCCGAGTCGGTGCAGGTCAACCTGGGCCAGATCGGGGACGAAGACCACGCAGTGGGGGTTGCCAACGGACACGGCGGTGATTGCCAGCCGCTCGCCGCCGACCTCGATGACCTCGTCCACCACGTCGCGCGGCGGCCCGGCCACCGGGATCTCGGTGCTCCGAAACGTCGCCCGACCCACATCCACGGTCATCTGTTCCACGCGCCCCCCGGCCAGGTGCAGCTCGATCCCCGCGACGCCTCCCGGCGTCTCGATCGTGAAGAGCGGCCTGGAGACGTAGCCGTGATCGTGGAGGAACTTGGCGAAGATGCGCAGGCCGTTGCCGCTCTTCTCGGCCTCGCTGCCGTCAGGATTGTAGATGCGCAGGCCGAAGTCGGCCGCGGCGCTGGGCGCCAGGGCCAGGATGCCGTCCGAGCCCACCCCCAGATGGCGGTCACAGAGGCGACGGATGGTGGCCGGGGTCAGCGCAAAGTCCAGCGCCGCCGGATCCACCACGATGTAGTCGTTGCCCAGTGCGTGGGACTTGACGATCCAGTTCCGTCCCGACATCCTCGTCACGGCGTGCGAACCTCCTGGCGGTGACGGGCGGACCGGCGCAGTGCGGCGGCGATCAACCGGTCCACCAGCACCGGAAACTCGATCCCCGCGGCGCGCGCGGCCTTGGGAAACAGGCTGCCCTCGGTCAGTCCCGGAATCGTATTCACCTCGAGCACCACCACATCGGCCTCGCGCACGAACAGGTCCACGCGGGCGAAATCGGCGCAGCCGAGCACGCGGTAGGCACGCACCGCCGCGGCCTGCGCGCGCCAGACCGCCCCGGCCGGCACGCGGGCCGGACAGATCTCCTCGGCGGCGCCCGGTGTGTACTTGGCTTCATAGTTGAAGAACTCCCGCTTCGGCACGATCTCGACCAGCGGCAGCGGCAACGGGCTGCCGCCCTCGTCGTCGTCGAGAACGGCGCAGGTGAGCTCCGTGCCGCGCAGGTACTCCTCGATCAACACCGCCCGGTCCAGCGCGAAGGCCGCCTCGAGCGCTGGCTCCAGTTCTCCGGCCTCGTGCACGATGCTGACGCCGATGCTACTGCCCTGGGCGTTGGGCTTGACGACGCAGGGGAATCCCAGCGCCTGCTGGATCTCGGCGGCCAAGGACCGGCTCCGCTCGGGGTACGCCTCGCGTTCGACCGCAAGATAGCCAGGTGTCGGCACGCCGTTGAACCCGAGGAGCTGTCGCGAGCGACGCTTGTCCATGGCGAGCGCGCTGGCCAGCACCCCGGAGCCCGTGTACGGGACGCCGGCAAACTCCAGCAGGCCCTGCAGGCAGCCGTCCTCGCCGTACGGGCCGTGCATGGCGATGAACGCCACGTCGAGGTCCGGCGGCGGGAACCACGCCCCATCGCGCGGCACGACCAGCGGGACGGCGTCGTAGCGCGCGGGGTCCAGCGCCGCCAGGACGCGGCGGCCCGAGGCCAGCGAGATGTCGTGCTCGGGCGAAGGCCCGCCCATCAATACACCCACGCGGATCCGGCTCACGGGGCACCTCCTGGGAGTCCGGCCTGATTGCGGTTCACGAAGACATCTCCGGCATCCGGCGTCGGGCCCGCCAGGCCGCGATGCGCTCGTGCAGCAGCGCCACCGCGCCCTCGCTGAGGACGCTGGCAAACGGAATGGCGCGCGCGCCGGGCGGGAGGCGGTCGCGGATGCGATCCAGCACCCGCGGCGCGGCCAGCACCACTTCGCTCCGGGCGAGTGTGGCGGCTAAGCCGACAGGGTCGTCGAGCGTCGCCGTCTGCAGCCGCGGTGTGCGCAGGCCGACCGACGCCAGCGACCGGGCCTTGCTGAGCACGCCCTCACGCGTGGCGCAGACCAGGGCGACGCTCTGTGTGCGCGGCAGCCGCGCGACCTGTTCCAGCGTGGCGAAGTCCGGCAATGCCATGAGCCCGACCACCTCGAGCCCACCTGACCGGGCCCGCGCCTCTTCCACGTGGAAAAACGTGGTCGCCACCAGGTCGACATCGGCCAAGTGAGCGGGGAGGTCCTGGAGCGGTATCGGGACCACCGGCACCTCCACGGCGTCGCGCACCAGGCGGGAGAAGTAGGCCAGGTCCACCGCGTTGCACTCAGCGAATCCCAGGCGTGGTCGATGGAGGCTGCGGCGCCGACCCGCACGAACCGTGATCGTCGCGATCAGGTCGTCGAGGGAGAGCCTGCTGGCGGCGGCCGAAGCCAGGAGCCGGTCGATCTGCGCCACCAGGACCTGCGGTGGCCGCGCGGGCGGCGCCCAGACGACAAACGTGCCGCGCCCGGGCGTCGCCTCCAACACGCCCTCGCCCTCGAGTTCGGCGTAGGCGCGCGCCACCGTGTTGCGGTTGACGCGCAGGAAACCGGCCAGGGTGCGCACCGGCGGCAGCCGCGTGCCGACCGGCAGGTGCCCGGCGGCGATCTGGTGGCGGACCTGCGCTTTGAGCTGGTCGGTCAGGGAGACGGAGGTGTGACGGTCGAGGACCACGCGCATGAGATTGTCCCAGACGGACTAGGACAAGTATGCAGGGGGCTGGTCGCAGCCGTCAACCCCACAGGCGCGGCGTCGCGCCAGCAGGTGACAGTCTACGGCACCAGCGAAGACCCGTCGCGTGATTGGAGCGACTTGGGGGCACGGACCATGCGGGTGACGCGGATCGAAGTCTACGGGTACGACCTGCACTACATCGGGGTCGAGTATGTCATGTCCGGCGGCCGGGCGGTGCGGGCGCTGCCGTCCACCGTGGTACGCATCATGACCGACCAGGGCATCGACGGCTGGGGCGAGACGTGTCCCCTGGGGCAGACCTATCTGCCAGCTTTTGCCGAGGGCGCTCGCGCTGCGCTGCGCGAGTTGGCCCCCGCCCTCATTGGAACCGATCCGCGCAACCTGGCCATGGTCTGGGAGCGCCTCGACCGCACGCTGCGCGGCCACCTGTACGCCAAGAGTCCCCTCGACGTCGCGTGCTGGGATCTGCTCGGCAGGGCCACCGGACAGCCGCTGGCGACCCTGCTCGGCGGCCGACGCCAGGAGCGCTACCCACTCTACGTGGCAATCCCCCTGGGATCCGCCGACGAGATGGCGGCGCACGTCCTGGCCCAGCGCGCGGCGGGAATCCACCGGTTCCAGCTCAAGATCGGCGCGGATCCCCGGGAGGACGCGGCGCGCGTGCGGCACGTCGTGGAGGTCACCGACGCGGACGACGTGGTCATCGCCGATGCCAACGGCGGCTGGCGCGTCCAGGACGCCATCACCGCCGCCCGTCTGCTCGAACCGCTGGAGCGCGTCTACCTGGAGCAACCGTGTCCGACCCTCGAGGAGTGCGCTGCGGTCCGCCGGACCACCACTTTGCCCATGATCTGCGACGAGATCGTCACCGACACGCCGTCGTTGCTGGCGGCGGTGCAACAGGCCGGCGCCAGCGGCGTCAACCTCAAGATCAGCCGCGTCGGAGGCCTGTCGGCAGCCCGGATCATCCGCGATGTCTGCGAAGCCCTGGGCACGTCGCTCACGATCGAGGACACCTGGGGCGGCGACCTGACCACGGCCGCCGTCAGCCATCTGGCTGCCACCGTGCGGCCGGAGTTGCTCTTCACGGTCTCGTTTATGAACGACTGGACCCGGGAACACATCGCTGGCTACCAGCCCCGCTCGCGCGACGGGTGGGGTGCGCCGCCGTCGGGATCGGGTCTGGGCGTGGAGGTCGACGTTGAGGCGCTCGGCCGCCCGCTCTTCATCGCAGAGTGACGTCCCGGGCGTGCGGAGGCATCCCATGGCACAGAAGGCGATCGAGGTCATCCTCATGCGTCACCTGGCAGGCTACCTCGCGCTCCCCATCTTCGTGGTTGACTCGGCGGGAACGCTGTTGTTCTACAACGAGCCCGCCGAGGCACTGCTGGGCCAGCACTATGACGAGGCCGGCGAGATGCCGTTCGAGGACTGGTCCACTGTGTTCGTCCCGCAGGACGATGCGGGCGCGCCCGTGCCCCCAGAATCCCTGCCTCTCGCCGTCGCGCTCCGCGAGCGCCGACCGGCCCACGGGCGCCTGCGCATCGTCGGTCTGGACGGCGTGCGGCGGGCCATCGAGATCGTGGCCTTTCCCCTCGAAGGCCAGAGCGGCCGGCACGTGGGCGCCGTGGCGCTGTTCTGGGGGTTGGGGCGCCGTGAAGGTCAGCCTGTGGGGCACGCGGGGGCCACTGCCGTGCCCAGGTCCCGAAACCATCCGCTACGGCGGCAACACGCCATGCGTGGAGGTGCGCCAGGGGGCCTGCGGCCTGCTCGTCCTGGATGCGGGCTCCGGGATTCGCCGCCTCGGCTCGCACCTGGACCGCAGTATCACCCGACTCGACATCCTCCTCACGCACCTTCACATGGATCACATCCAGGGCCTGGGGTTCTTCGACCCGCTCTACTGGCCCGGCCTGGACGTCCACATCTGGGGCCCGGCGTCGCCGACCCGGGATCTCCGCACCCGGCTGTCGCAGTATCTGTCGCCGCCGCTGTTCCCCGTGCGCATCCGCGACCTGCCCTGCCGCCCCCATTTCCACGATGTACCCTTCCACCCGTTCGTCATCGGCGGGTTCGAGGTGCGAGCGGCATCGGTGTGCCACCCGGCCCCCCGATGGGGTACCGCGTGAGCGCGGGCCCGGTCTCAGTGACATACATTCCTGACCACGAACCGGTCCTGGGAGGACCATCGTTCCCGTCCGAGCCCGAGTGGATATCCGGCTGGGAGCTTGCTCGCGGCGCCGACCTGCTGATCCATGATGCCCAGTACACCGCCGCCGAGTACGAGAACAGGGTCGGCTGGGGCCACTCCGCGATCTCAGACACCCTGGCCTTTGGGGAGGCGGCAGGCGTCGCGCGCCTGGTCCTCTTCCATCACGACCCGGCTCACTCCGATGAGGTGCTGGACGCCATGATGCGCGATGCCCGGACATCGGCGCCGGCAATGGACCTGATCCCGGCCAGGGAAGGCGAGAGCTTCGACCTCGACCCGGAGGCCCCAGCGCGCGCGTAGAGCCGCTGGCGGGACCGGCTACCGCGCGGAGGCCGGCGCCGTGGCCACCTCGCCCAGGCCGTCTGCCAGCACCGCCTTGCCGTCGGGGTTCAACGTCTCGAATCCGAACGTCGCGCGACCCTCGTGCTGACCCGCAGGCCAGATGTGCGTGGTGATGGTCTGGCCCGGGAATACGGGGCGGGCAAAGCGCACGGCCAGGCGCACGAGGCGGCGCGGGTCGTCCTCGCACGCGGTCCGGATGACCGCACGGCTGGCGAACGCCATGGTGCACATGCCGTGGACGATGATTCCCGGCAGTCCGACCGAGCGAGCGAACGCCGGGTCGAGGTGAATGGGGTTGCGGTCGCCCGAGGCGTCAGCGTAGCGGTACGTCTGGTCGGGATCCACCGCATGGGTCACGGTGCGGACCCTGCCCTCGGATCTCGCCGAAGCCTTGAACACCGCCGGCAGCCGGTGGTCAGGAGCATCCTCTCCGGACCCCGGGCCGTTGAGCTTCCGGCGAAACAAGAGCGTCACATACTGCTCGACGAGCAGCTCGCCGTCGTCGTTGCGGGTCTGTGCCTTGATGACCACCGTCGCCCCCAGCGGCGTGGCTTGCACACCGATGGGTGCCGCGCGGGTGTGCAGGACTATGCCCGGGCTGATCGGCCGGTGGAAGCGCATGTCCTGGCCGGCGTGGAGGCCCCAGCGGCGATCTTCAACGGCCACCATGCCATCCAGCGCCCGCGCCACGTGCTCGCTGACCGGCACCACCGCGAACAGCGGGGGTGCCAGGACCCCGCGGGCGTAGAGGGGGTGGTCGTCGTTGGTCGCCGCGGCGAAAGCCCGTACCCGCTGTTCGGTGACCTGAAACCGTGTCTCGTCCGTCCAGCGGCCGATCCGTTCGAGGCCCACGTGCATAGTCGCCATATGTTCAACCGTTCGGGCGGTGTCGTATAATCCCTCCGTATGCACAGGGATCCGCAGGGCCCACCGCCGATGGCCGGGGTGATCTTCGACATCGGCGGGACACTGATCTATCCCGGAACGTCAGACGAGGACTGCATCCGGAACCTGACCGCGTGGCTGATCGAGCAGGGTTGGCCCGAGCACGTCGAGGACGCCATCCGCGAAGCTCGCGGGTGGGTCCTGCGCAGCACCGCGCAGGCCGGCCGCCAGTTCACCATGCAGGAAGGCATCAGACGGGCGCTGTCGCGCTTCGACCGGGGTGCACCGGACGCCGGATTCATCGAGGCCGCGGAGTACGTGTTCTTCGAGCCCGAACTGGCCGGCTACCGGCCGTTTCCGGGCGCGGTGCGGCTCCTGCACAGTCTCAAGCGGGCCGGGCTGAACCTGGCGTGCATCTCGAACGCCACGTCCCACTGGCTCATCGAGCGCATCGTGGACCTGATGGGCTTCAGGCCGTTCTTCGACCCGGTCGTCTCGTCGGCCGGGTTCGGGCGCACCAAGCCCGACCCGCGCATCTTCCGTTACGTCCTGGAGACCTGGGGCCTGACCCCGGAACGGGCGGCCATGGTGGGCGACTCGCTCCTGGCAGACATCGCCGGCGGCAGGAGCGCCGGGCTGCGGACCCTCTACGTCACCATGCGACCCAGCCTCGACAATGCCCATCACCGTCACATCGTTGCGGACGCCGAGGCGGGCTCGCTGGCCGAGGCCCAGCGGATCCTCCTGGGCTGGGCCGGCGTGGAATAGCCGGATCTCGGGAAATGGTACTATGGACCACGGGGACGGTTCGTCCGGCCAACACAACGAGAGCAGGGAGGACAGTATGCGCAGTCTCCTCATCGCACTGACGATCGCCGCGGTCATTGCCGCAATGGCCGTGCCAGCCGAGGCGCAGACGAACGGATATCAGAGTATTTTCCAGCTTCGCTACTGGGGCAGCGGTCTCGCATTCGGCAATCCGGCGCCGCCCTCCGCGACGGACTCGGGGTCCGGATGGGGCCTTACGCTCCGGGTGGATTCGAGGACCTCGCCGTGGTCGTTCAGCGCTCGCTATGACTCCCTGAGCATTACACCAACGAACTGGGTGTGGAACGGCGCCTCGATGTACGATGCCAATGTGCACTACCGGTTCGGGCCGAGCCTCGACCAGTACATCGGGATCTTCGCGGGGTACGGCTATGTCTCACCGGCAGACACGACTGGGTTGGCCGTCAACATCGGGTCGGCGTCTGGTCTGCGGTATGGCGCCGAGTTCCTCTGGCGCCAGCCCTCCGGCCTGTACCTGACCGGGGATGTCGCTTTCGGGTCGTGGAGCACCACCGGTGGCGCCGGTTGGGGACCCAGCAGCATTACCGACTACCGCCTCGCCGTGGGATTCGAGTTCCAGGGCGGCTGGGGCGTCGAAGGCGGCTATCGGTACCTGTCCTGGCGGGTTGGGGCGGGCGGTGGATGCCCGGCTGGCTGCGAGTGGCAGTTCAGTGGCGTGACCGCGGCCCTGACGTTCCGGCGGTAGGGCTGCCCACGACGGGGCCCTACCCCGACGCCCGCAGCGCCTGATCG
>JAVKIJ010000018.1:0-42393 GCA_031459535.1 Candidatus Fervidifonticultor quintus
CTACCAGGCCCAAGTCCAGGTGATCCGCGCCGGCGGGACCTCGACGTTCCACTCAGAGATCTTCCGCTTCCAGATCATGCGCGGGGTGCCCTGAGGTAGACCGTGGAAGTCTGGCACCAGTTCGCGTCCGCGAAAGCCGACAGCACCGACACCTCGCTCGTCCTAGCCTCGGACTGGAACCGGGTTGCGCTCGCAGGGGTTCGGGCCACGAACGCCAGCGGCGCCACCCTCAACCCAGGCGACGTAGTCGCCTTCACCGTCTCGGGCGGTGCGCTGGCGGTCACGCTCTCAACCGCGACCGGCGCGTCCTACGGGGTGTGCCTCGGCAACCCGCCCAGCTCAAGCTCCAAAACGGTCGGGGGCGCGGTCGCCAACGGGGCTCAGGGCTTGTTTGGGTTGATGGGTGTCCACAACACCCTCGTTCAGGCCCCAGTCACGGCTGGCGGTACCCTCCGCAAGAGCCCGACCGTATCGGCAGCGCTCAGCGCACGTACCGACAACGCGGTCGAGGCGCTCGCCATCGCACTCCAGAGCGTGAGCACCGGGACGGCCGTCATCCCATGCCTGTGGCTGGGGCACACAGACTGGGCCGTCCCACGCGACCGCACCGTCTCCGCTGGAACCGGACTCACCGGCGGTGGGGCGCTCAGTCAGAACATTACCCTCGCCCTCAGCACGCCTGTCGCGATCTCACTCGGTGGGACAGGAGCCGGGACTGCCGCCGGCGCCCGGGCGAATCTCCTCGCGGAAGGAAACCTCCGGGCGGTCCGGGTCTTCACGTCCAGCGGCACCTGGAACAAGCCCGCGGACGTGGTGCGGGTCCTGATCGAGGCCGTGGGCGGCGGTGGAGCCGGCGGGGGCGCCGGCACCACTAACATTCAATCCGTGTTAAGTGGTGGTGGAGGGGGTGGATCCGGCGGCTACGCCCGCGCATGGGTCGACGTCACGTCCATCAGCAGCCTATCCATCACGGTTGGGGCAGGCGGCAGTGGTGTGGCGGCAGGGAACGGTGGGAACGGTGGAGCCACCACCGTGTCGTCAGGGACGGCCGTCTCGATCACCTGCAACGGTGGGACTGGTGGAGCCTACGGGGGGGCCAACGAGACCATTGCCGGGGCAGGTGGCCAAGGTGGAACAGCCAGCGTGAGCGGGAGCGCCGTGCTGGCGTCTGTGGCCTCCCAAGGTGACGCTGGGGTCCCAGTCACTGCCTTAAGCAATTTCGGTACCTGCTACCCGGCTGGCGCGGGCGGTCGGCTTGGTGGGTGGGTCGTGCGCTACTACCCACCCTCCGGCACGCCTGGCCCAGGTGTGAACGGCACCCCCTACGGGGGCGGCGGGAGCGGCGCGCTCAACAACACGGGCACCCCATACACGGCGGCGGGCGGAAACGGCGCCCCGGGCGTGGTCATCATCTACGAGTACGGCTAGAGGTGTCAACCGTGCCCCGCTACGCGATCATCGACCCAAGCACCCGCCAGGTGCTCAACGTCATCGTCGCAGACGACGCCTTCGCCTCCGAGCTGGCGGCCGCGACCGGCCAGCTCCTGGTCAAGCACGACACAGCCAGCCCGGGCTGGACGCTCGCGCCGGACGGGACCGCCCTGCCGCCACCGACCCCACCGGCCGTGAACCCAGTTCTCGCCGCCCGTCAGGCGGCTCTTCGAGCGGTGGCCGACGCGGTCGATACAGCGACCACGCTAGACGGGCTCAAGGCCGCCGTCAAAGCCCTCGCCCAGCTCCTCTAAGTCGGAGATCACTATGAAACGCTGGCTTGCCGCGCTCCTGACACTGCTGGTCGCTGCTGTCGCCTTCGCCGCCCCCTACACCACTGGGGACACAGCGCTCGCCAGGCTCTGGTTCGACACGCCTGAGGGCCGGCAGCCGGCGTGCACGGCCTTCTGGATCGACCCGGGCGGGCCGCTCGGCCGGCAGACGCAGCCACGGGAAGCGGAAAGCCTCGTCTCCTGGCTGGTCTCGGCCGGGCATTGCCGGGCGGCGACACTCGTGAGCGACGCGACCGACTCGACGGTCTTCGGCTGGGTCGACTGGCGTGTGGCGGTCGAAGGGCAGGGCTACGCGACCGCGTGGGACCTGGCGATCGGGACCGCGCCGGACGTCCGCGGGCCGGACAAGCGCTGGTTCACGCTCGCAGAGGCCGACCCCGCACAGGGCCAGCTCGTCTACGTCCACGGCTTCCCGCTCGGGGTCGAGCACGTCGCCGCGGGGGTCGTCGAGGGGCCTTCCACGAAGTTCCCCGGCTCCCTGGTCGTTGTGGCTCAGACGAGCATGATCGCCCCCGGCGCCTCCGGGAGCCCCGTGATGGATCACTACGGGAACGTGGTGGGGGTCCTCTGGGGGCTCGACCAGGACGAATCCGCCCCGAACCGCCAGCGCCTCTACGTCACGCCCGTCAGCGCGCTCCGACGGGCCCTTGACCTCATCACCCCCAAGGAGGTAGCCTCGTGAGCAAGGATCTCGCCACCACTGTGATGGGCCTTGTCGTCGCTATCGCCACCGCCCTCATGACCTTCAACGCCCCGCCGGAGACCCCGCTCTGGCTCTCCGTGGTCGGCTACCTGGCCGCCGCCGCGAGCGCCGTCTGGGGCTACTTCACGAACAAGCGGTGACCCAGCTCGTCGCGGAGCTCCTGGCTCGGCTCGCGGTCCAGCTCCTCCGGGAGCTGCTCCAGCACCGGGCCGTCCGCGACCAGGTCCGCTATGAACTGGCTCAAGAATTGGCGCGGCTGGGTGAGCAAGCCACGGCTTGGCGCCGTGCTGCTGAGTCTCGCGGTGTGGGCGGGGAGCTCCGGGTGCGCCCTGACGCTCCGCCCCTGGAGCTACCGGGTCCAGATCCCGGAGCTCCGGGCAGCCCCGGTTGAGCTCGGCTGCCGCGTCGGCGGCACGCCCGACATCTGCCTCCTCGTCCTGCGCGAGGACTGGGAGGCCCTCGTGCGGGAGCTCAAGGCCGCCTGCCTGGCGCTGGGGGGCACCCCACGCGAGTGTCAGGCGGAGTAGGCGCTGTGGTTGGCCACGCTCTGGGAACGGCTGGGGCTGGGGGCAGACGACCTCTACTGGTCTCGGGTCTACCTGGCGGCAGTCAGGGTCGGGGCCCCGCACTACCTCCTGGCCCCGCCGCGGTGGGCGGACGCCGTGGTCGAGCTCGACGTCCACTACCGCCAGGGCCGCACGGTGACCGGCCGGTCGCTGACCCGGGCTCAGGCGGACCGCGTCTTCCGGGAGCGGCTCACCGGGCCACTCCGGTGGGTCCTCTGGGCGTGGCTCCGGCTCACAGGATGGAGAACTTGGCGACAGGCTCCGCCCCGTAGGACGACCGACACTGCGGACAGAGCCACCCGAACTCTCCTATGGTCAGCAGCGCGTCAGCGCCGCAGAAGGCACAGCTCGTCCCGCCCTGGCCGCACTGGGGACACTGCCAGACCATCCCACGTCGTAACAGGACCGCCCGACACGACGGGCACACCCCCGGGGCGCTCACGGGCGTAGCGTCGCCACCCAGCGCCTGAGCCGCAGGTAGAGCGCCTCCAGCCCGCGCACGTCGCTCACGCACCGTCGTACCAGCGTCCGGAGCCCTCTCTCCGGGTCCCTGACGACCTCGTTCCAGGTATCCGGGGAGAGGGTCATTTTTTGTTCCGGGGCCTCAAGCCACCGGAGCACGTGGGCCTGGCTCCGCCGGCTCAGGGCCAGCCGGTGGCGGACGAGGTAGTAGAGATCGAGGTGGGGCCGGTGTCGGAGCGGGGGGAGCCCGTGGTGGAGCAACCTCGACTCCAGGAAGGGCACGTCGAACCGCCGCCCGTAGAACGTCACCCAGATGTAAGCCTGGCCCAGCCGCTCGGCCAGGGCCTCGGCCAGCTCCCGGTCATCCCCCGGGCGCTTGACCTGGAAGATCTCCACCGGCCGCCGGTAGGGCTTGACACAGCCCACGAGCACGCTGTCGTAGTCCGCGCCGGTCCCGGTTGTCTCGAGATCCCAAAACACGATCGCCCGGGCCTGCTCGGCGACCGCGAGGAGCTCCTGGACCTCCTCGCGGTTCACGTGACCGCCCTCGGCTGGCGGGGATCGTACTCGCAATGGATATGGTCCGTCTCCAGGAGGACGTCCCACTCCTCGTCCCCGAGCACCTCGCGGAGCCGGTCGACCAGCAACGTCCGCAGGGCCTGGGGAACGTTGTGGATGCGGAGGTCGAACGCCAGCCCACGGTAGTGGAAGCTGCCGGGTTTGTGGGCGCCCTCGGTGATCGAGGTCACCCACATCTCCCGGATACCCTGGCTGGCGTAGACCTGGTCAGCAAGCACGATCCCCAACACCGCCTCGGGGCGGATGCCTTCCCACCGCACCCCTGGCTTGATTCGGATCACGCACACCTCCTCACGCCGGCGTGTTGGCTTTCACGTCACCTCCGTGTCATATGCTGCCGGAGGGTCGAGCTGATCAAGTCGACCACGTCGGCCATGGGCAGCCCGTAGACGATCACCTCGCGTGCCGCCTTGGCCGACATCACCCGCACAGTCACGGCCGTCGGCTCGCCGATCTGGATCACCTCGCCCAGCAGCCGCGGCCGGCGCTGACGAACCCCGTGGTACCGCCGGCGGTGATCCGCCAGCGCTGAGTACTCCCCTCCGCACTCCGGGCACGGCTGCTTAGGCCGCACCGACGGACGTCCTACTTCAGACATCTTCAACCCCTCCTTTGTGTTGCTGACTTCCCTAGTAGAGCGACTTCGGCTTCGGTCGCGTACGCGGCACCGGCTTCTTCTTGGCCACCTCATCACCTCCTCTCCCCTAGAGTTTGTACGGCCCCCGACGGAGGCCGCAGACGTCACACACGAACCACACCCGCGCGGTCACGTCTCGCGCGTCGTCGCCCTCGTACTGCCACCGCGTCTCTGCGGACTCGCACGCCGGGCAGTCGATGCCCGTCGGGCGGTCCACCGTCGCGCCCTCGTCCACCATCGCCGCTCCTCCTCTCGACCGACCAGCCAACGCACCCACGCGCGGCCGTCGTCGCACAGCCACCCCCACGCCTCCGCCGAGCCCGCCCGTGCGTCGCGGCAGCCCTGCGCCACCACCGCCCAGAGCAGCGCGCACTCCCGGCGCGGCGGCGTCGCCCACCGGGGCTCGGGAGGGTCCGTCCCGCGGTGAGACACGCGACGACGGTCGCGTCGCGCGCGTGCTCGTCGACCGCCCGCCAGCCGCGCGGCAGCCCGAGCCGCTTGACGAGCGCCGGTGGGTAGAGCTTGACCTCGGCGACCCGACGCGCCACCGCCACCCCCCAGAGCACGCCCACGGTAATGGCCAGGCGAATCAGGCCGGTGCGGCGGCCGTGCCACTGGACGGTCTCCAGCCCCACACGTACCCCCTCGCCCAGCTCGTCCAACAACCGGTCCATGTAGCGCCCCAGCTCACGGCACCGGTCGACCCACGTGCGCGTCCTCGGACGCCACGTCCACGCTTGCCGGAGCCGCGTCCCGTCGACCACCGCGAACCCGCAGTTCGCCCACCCCGGGTCGATCCCAAGGAACGTCGCCACCGCCTACCCGTCCCCGTGCCAGACCACTACATGTAGCCCCGCCGTACCGCCGGATCGTCGTCACCCTCGCTCGGATCGTCGTCCTCCACCTCAGGCCACCCGGCCAACGCCACCTGCGCGGTCGGCACAAGCCGGTAGGTCTCGTCTGACGGGAACTGACAGACGAGCTCACCGTCCGCGAGCCCGCGCCACGCCACGACCCCGGAGGCGGTCGTGACCGGCTCGACCGCGTCCACGTCGAACCCCAGGAGCCCCCAAATCCCCGGGATCACGAGGACGAAGCGCCGGTCCAGGCGCGGTGGCTCGACGCGAATCAGCTTCCCGTGACGCTCGGTTCGCTCACCGCCCAAAGTCCTCATCCTCCACAAGCTTGAACCCCCGTTCGCGCCGGAGCCGGCCCACCACGCCCCGCCACGCGCCGTGGCGGTTCTTGACGACGTGGACCGCCACCCGCCCGCCGGCGTCCGGGAGGAGCTGGAGCCCCAGGTCCGCCGCGTACTCGATCTCGCCCGACTCCTTGTAGGCCCCGACCCAGGCCTCGCTCCCGTACAGCGAGCGGGCGATCTCCGAGACCACGAGCACGTTGCAGTCTCGGCGCTTGAGCCCCTCGAGCCGGTGGACCCAGCGGTCAATGCCCGCCCGGCGGTGCTCGACCGACGTCGGCAGCTTCTGGATCGAGTCCACGACCACGAACGCGGGCGCCCCCACCGCGAGCAGGTCCGTCTCAATCGTCGCGGCCGTGTCACGGTAGTAGAGCCGGGCCGTCGCTTGGCGGGCCGCCTCGACGTCCCCGTTGAACAGCGCGCGGAGTCTATCGCCGGTGGCATACCGGCCGTTCTCGAGATCGTAGTAGAGCACGGGCATCACCCGCGCGGCGTCGAGCGCGGCCTGGAGCGCGAGCGTCGACTTGCCGACCCCAGGCTCCCCGCTCAGCGCGGTGAAGCCGACCAGTCCGCCGCCGAGCCGCTGGGAGATCTCGGGGAGCGACGCGAGCGGAATCCGTGGGACCCGCGGCAGCCAGCCCTCCCCGAGGAGCTCGGCGAAGGTCGTGGGCCCCGGATCCGGCCGGAGCGACGCGATGGTCCGGAGCAGCGCGTCGACGTCGAGCGCCCCGGCGTCCATCTGCCGCGTGGCCTCGTTGATGAGATGCACCAGCGCGTAGCGGGAGCGCACGTACCGCCGTGCCGTACTCGCCGCGCCGGCCGCGCCGAGCGCGTGCCCCAGGGCCGTGGTGATCTGCGCGCACGTCGTCTGGTCCCAGCCGTAGCGTTCAGCGAGCAGGAGGGACAGCGCTTCCGGGGGGACTGGTGGCTTGGCGTCAGCGAGCACGGCGTAGACGCGCTGTCCCTCCACGCTCAGCTCTTCTGGTCTCACCTCCTCCCGCGGGAGCACGCCCGCCATAACCGCGGCCAGCAGGGCGCGCTCGAGATCCGGTGATACCCGCACGCTCCGCGTTGTCACGCCACGCTCCTCAGATCAGGGCCTCATAGCGCCCGGGCGGCTGGCAGTCATGCCACCAAGGACAGGTTTCGCACATCCAGTCCTCGCACAGAGGCAAGTCCGAGGGGTCACGGTCCTCGATAGCCCGTCGGAGGTGGTCGGCCATCTCGCGCATAGCCTGCCGGATGAGCGGGAGGGTCGAGGGCTCCACGTGGACGCTCCAGACCAGCGGGCGAGGGGTGGTTTTCCCATCTGTGTCCCGGAGCATGATGTACCAGACCACGAGGAGCCCCCGTGGCTGCTCCGTCAGCGCCATGTACATCAGGAGCTGCCGGAGATAGAGTCCGAGCCCATCCGAGGCGTCCCGCGGCTGCCAGAGGGCGCGTGAGGTCTTGATCTCCACGGGCGTGCCATCCTCGAGGCGGGCGTCGAGCGAGTACCAGACGCCTACCTCCTCGTGCCACGCCGGCTCGGGAACCGTCCAGCCGGCCAGGCGCGCCACCATCTCGTGGAGCTGGTGCCCGATGACGTAGAGCCCGACTTCCCGACTCGAGGGCTCTTTGGGGACCGTGATCCGCCAGTACGCCCTGAGGGGCGAGACCAGGTCGGTCACGTGGAGTCCCTCCGGGCGCGTCCGCTGCTGCTCGGCCAGCGAGGCCGCCGCCGCGGTGAGCAGGCGCCCCTCCCAGCGCTCCTCACGCACCAGACGGAAGTCCACGCTCACGTCTCAGGTGCCCCTCCGTCCCGCTCGAGCTCCGCCGCAAACGAGTCTTCCTCCTCAGGCTCGTCGTCCGGCTCCTCGACCCGCCGGACAGGACGTCCACGCGGTGGGGCGCCGTCTCCCCGTGGCTGCGATACAGCCACCGAGAGCCGGTAGGTCCACTCGCGCCCTTCCCCCGGCTCGGCCCGCCAGAGAAAGAGGCTCAGCTCCGCGCCATCCTCACGGCACTCAGCCAGTAGCCGGCTGAGCTGTCTGTAGGCGTCCGGCCAGATCCGGCCGGTCCAGAGCCCGCGCCTGCGCGTGGGCCAGAGCACACCCAGGGAGAGGAAGTTCCCCCCACCACCGCCGCCACGCCGCGGTCCGCCGCCGCTACGCGGGGGACCCGACGCACGCCTGCGCCACCGCTCACGACTCTCCCACACCATTTCCTACGCCTCCTTCAGCCGCCCCAGCAGGGCGACACGGTGACCTTCGCCCGAATCGGCAAGCTAGCCGTACTCGGGGCTAACTCCCGGAGCGGCCGCCGCTCCTCCACCGCGGCCTCGAGCAGCCCGCGGAGCCGCTCCACCCACGCCCCAGGACAGTCGACCAGCACCGAGTCATGGACCTCGTTCACAATCGTCGGGACCTCCGGCCAGTCAGGCAGCTCGCCACGCTCGGCCCGCCGGGCCTCCTCGAGCAGCCGCGCGTGCCACAGCCCCAGGCCCCAGCCCGCCTCGGCCAGGATCCGCTCCTCCAGGTCGATCAGGATCGCCGCCATCACATCCGCGGCCAGGGATTGGACCGGGTAGTTGATGGCCTGGTTCTCCACGTGCTTGCCGGTCCCCACCAGCCGACGGACACGCCCCGTGACCGAGACGACCCGCCCGAGCCGCTCCCGCTCGGCGGCCATCAGGCGCATGTAGCGCCGGAGCCGCGGGAAGGCCTCGAGGTAGGCGCGGTGCAAGCGCACGGTCTCGCGCTCGTGCGCCTCATAGGGATCGGCCAGCCGGAGCCCACGGGCCCAGAGCTGCTCGGCCATATGCTCGGGGCCCATGTTGTAGTGCACGCCGAGGATCACCCCCTTGACGTTCCGGTACTGTGGGTCATCCTCCGTGAGCTCCCGGCCGAGGAGCTGGCGGGCGACCTCGATGTAGCCGCCGCCGTCCGCGTAGACGCGCATGAGCTCCTCGTCCCCAGCCAGCCAGGCGACGATCACCGCCTCCAGGCGGCGGAGGTCGGCTTCGACGATCTGCCCGCCAGGCCACCGCGAGACCACCAGGCCCCGGACCTGGCGGGGCCAGTTCTGGCTGTTCGGGGCGGCCGCAGAGCGCCGGCCAGTCCGGGCCCCGAGCGCGCGGAAGTGGAACTGCAACCAGAGCCGGCCGTCCGGGAGCGGGCGGAGATGCCGCTCGAGGCCAGCCGCGTAGGTTGAGTGCAGCTTCGCCGCCTGAGACCAGTCCAGGAGCGCGTCGATCACCTCTACTGCGGCGGGCTCCGCACTCTCCCGCAGGCGGCGGAGGGCGTCCCGCGTCACCTGGGGCTCGCCGCTCGCCGTGTAGCCGACCGGGACCAGCCCCAGCCGACCGAAGAGCAGATCCCGGACCTGCCGGCCGCGCGTAGGCGTGAAGTCGCTCGGGCCACCGGAGCGGACGGAAAGCTCGACCAGCCGCCGCTGAAGCCCTTCCACCCGGGCCGCGGTCTCGGCACGCAGCGCCTCGAAGGCCTTCCGGCTCACGATCACTCCGGCCAGCGTCGCCCGGTGGAGGACCATCGCGACCCGCTGCGTGTACTCGACCAGTCGGCGAGAGACCCGACGGGCCAGGAGACGACCAAGCTTCCAGGTGATCCAGGCATCCCACCGGCAGCGACGCTCGAGCTCCTCACGCGACCAGGTCCGTACGTAGCGAGCACGGGTCTGAGCCTTCCAGGCCGGAACCGGGTCAGGCAGGAGCGAGGCCGCGACGCTCTCCAGATCGTACTTCGGCAGCCGCTCCTCGGCCATTCTTGCGACGAGCATCACGTCGAGGATACCACGACCGGAGACGTAGCTGTCAAGCGGCGGGAGCCAGCCGTGCGCGATGAGCTGGTCGAGATCGCCGGGGATGTTGTAGCCGAGGAGGAGGGGGGTGGTCTCGGTCAGCCGGGCGAAGGTCTCACGGTCGACAACCGCGGCCTGCTCCCGAGCGACCGCAACAGCCAGGAGCTCCTGGCCGTCCCACTCGGTGTCCACCGCGAGGGCCGAGCCTGGGGAGGGGACGCCCTCCGGGCAGTCCAGGACCCGCCCCCCGTCCGCAAGCTCACGGGCCAGACGGAGATCCCGGATCACCAGCTCCCGGTAGAGGCTTCCGTCCCCCGCCCCACCGGCTCTGAGGACGGCCGCAGGGTGGAGGGTAGGGAGGACCAACTGGGCTCGGCCAAGCGGCTCGGCCTTCCGGCCTCGGGTAGCCACTTTCTACACCTCCGAACGACGGGCGTGTTGGCCCTGCTGGCGCCACCCTACCCCACTGCCTGTGGGGCCGTCAAGCGTTGAGTCGCGCCCGGCCCACACGGGCGGCCCGCGGAGCCACCCCACGCCTACGGGGCCGTAAAGGGCCCTAGGAGCCCTGATCGTAGGGTGGCCAATAGGGTAATAGCGGCCCCCCCGCCGATCTTCGATCCTAGGTGCCTTAGCGGCCCTCTGGCGGCCTTCTGCCGGGCCGGTCGACCCTACACCCCGGGCCGGACACACCACCGCCCGTGTGGTCTGCTGGTCAGACCGCACCCCCAAGTTGGGACACTGAACGGTTCTGCGGGGGAGAAGGTATAGGCGAGGCCTTTGAGGGCCTCGCCGTTGGTCACATACCCAGCCCTTCATAGAACACTGTACTACGTACTACACTGTACGTTACGCCCGGAGGGCGTAACTCGTACGGCAGTGTACTACGTACGGCACTGTACGTTGTGCCTGTAAGGCACAACCCCTACGGCAATGTGCGATGTGTGTGTACTACGTCTGTACGACATTGTACGCCAGACTGCGGATCTCTCCGCGGGATGACAGGAATACGTAAGACCACGTGGTCCGTAGGATCGGGTACAGTACGAGGTAAGAGCCGTCCTCTACGGCGTAACCCCCTGTTCTGCTAGGGATCCACTTAACCCTCACGTACTCTACAGAAACTGTAATGGGCTCGGCCGTCAGTCTATCCACGTCCTGTACCCCCACTTGAACCACCAGTATAGATCTAAGCTTGGGCGACGTGCATGACTTGCTGGGGCTATGACCTTGCCAATCAGGGGCTTCGCCCCCCGCTCGGTGTCGAACAGCACTACCAGGGGTCTGTCGTGAAAGACGAAATACAGGCACGTCACATCAAGACAGACGTCCACTGTCGGCCGATCACTCATGAGGCTCTCCCTGGCTGGTACACACCTGTTGACAGGCCCAAGATCTTGTGGTAGTCTGTGCTCATGGACCAACCTGTATGCGGCAAGTGTGGGTCGGAGCTCCTGTTAGACGCAGACTCTCCTGCGGCTCGCAGGAACCAGCCACGTCTTTGGCGTTGGTACTGCTGGAAGTGTGGGTGGGATACCTACACGGCCGTGCAGCTTGAGCGGTGGCACTGCTGGAAGTGCGGGTGGGATACCGACAGGGGGGCCAGCAAGGAGGTAGGCCAGGGTGAGGAGTCTCGCTGCAGCGATCATGAGTTGGGCGTTCGTCGCGGTCGTCGCAGACAACGAAAGCGCGCCGCAGTACCACACCGCGCCGACACGCGAGGCGTGCGAGGAGGCGCGACGGCTTCTCGAGGAAGCCACGCAGCCGGCCCGCGCCGCGTACGACTTCCCCTACGGGCAGGTCTACACGTCGGCGTGCTACCCGACGCGGGAGTAGGCCATGCGCGTCTACATCGCGGGAGTCTACGAGGACCGCAACGAGTTGCGAAGGGAGCTCGAGGAGGCGGTGCGGCTGCTCGGGCTGCACGGACGGCTCGAGATCGTCAGCCGCTGGCTCCACCGCGACGGGGAACCGCCGCCGGAGGCGTGGATCGACCGCGAGTTCGTCGACCTCGACGCACGGGAGCATCGGATCGCCGTAGAGGACGTCCAGGACATCCAGAGCGCGGACGTGCTGGTGCTCGACACGCGAAGCCGAGCGCTGCGGGGCGGACGCGAGGTCGAGTACGGCTTGGCGCTCGCGCACAAGCTCCCCGTCGTTCGGGTCGGTCCGGCTCGGAACATCTTTCACGGGCTGGCCTCCTACGCCTGCGAGGACCTCATCGGGGCGCTTGAGTGGATAAGCCAGCGTCTACCGTGAGGCAGCGTGATCCTATCACGGGCGGCGAGAAGGATGTCAAGCTGGCCCGCTACGATCTCCTGCCCGACAGTGTCACGACGCTCCTCACCGCGGGGTTCAGCGATCTCTGGGCGTCGCTGGACGTGTTTTGGAACCATGGTGGTGGGCGCCCGGAGCTGGTACGGGTGGGGTTAATCCTGGCCTTCGCGCTGGGGCCTGGGTGGCCGACGCGACTGGCCGAGGTCTTCGGCTGGGGCGCGGGGAAGTACGCCCCGCGGAACTGGGAGCGCGGGTACCCGTGGAGCTGGGCCTACGCCGCGCTCCGACGGCATATCGCCGCCTGGCTGGCGGGAGAACCCGACGACCCGGAGAGCGGGCTGCCGCACCTGGCGCACGCGCTCTGGCACGTCGTGGTCCTCATGCACTTCCTGGGTCGCTACCGGGAGGGGGATGACCGGCCGCAACCGAACCTCACGACGGCGCCGTCGTAGCATCCTCGCCCAGCTCCGGCGGGCCTTTCGCCACCAGCAGACCGACCCCGCGCCTGCGCGGTTATGGATCGCCGCCTCCGATGAGCACTTCTCTACCCCGCCGGCCCACCAGCACCACGACGTGCTGCCCCCGGTCCAGGACGGCGGTCCGCTCGCCCCGAACCTCATCGTGTGTAGCGGCCAGGCCCACCGCCTGGCCCTCGACCTCAAGGACGACACGTGAGGATCCGCCCCTTCCGGTTGCGTAGGCTCTATATCCTGCCTGGCGTCCTGGTCTACGTGCGGGTGGTCCCGCGGGAAGACCTCGAGGGCGACAGCGGGTGGTGGGAGTACGACGACACGGCCTCGGCGGGCGTGATCTCCATTGCCCGGGACCTCTCGCTGGCCGAGCGACGCTACGTCCTGCTGCACGAGCTCCAACACGCCCTCGTGGACATCCTCGACCAGGCTATTCTCCAGAACGTGTGCCGGCCTATTGTCGAGGTCCGACGGCGACGGCGGCGGTAGAGAGACCAACCAGCAAGCAGTCCCGCAGCATGAGTACGACCTTGGTGTTACGAGGGACCTCAGGCGGTGGTGGTGTGGCCTCTAGGACGCCGTGACCGTGTAAATAGACGCGCCACCGGGTGCTGCCGGACTCAAGCCGGATGAGGAGGTGGATGTAGCGTCGCGGTCCATCGTAGCTCACTGTGTACAGTCCCCCAGCGTGAGCATGACCCTGGCGTCGCTGGGGACCCGTGGCGGCGATGTAGCCTCGAGGCAGAAGTCGTTCTCTAAGCTGCCGTTACAGTGTAACCAGACGCACCACCAGTCGTGACTGGACAAGACCGTGATGAGGAGGTGGTGGCGTGGCTGTCCGTAGTAGCTCATAGCGTACAACCATCCTCCAGTGTCAGCGTGATCTCCGCGTGGTCGAGGATCCCCGGTGGTGGCGGGGCCCACTGGCTCGGCTCGACGCGGCCGTTGCGGTGAAGCCAAAGACGCCACCAGCCCACGTCGGACACGATGTAGACGTCCAGGTGCTGCCCCTTCACGATCGACGCTCTTTGCACCGACAGACCCGTAACGTCAGGTGGATTTCTGCGTTGTCGAGGAGCTGTGGTGGCGCCTGCCACCTGGTTCCTACACCACCGCCCAGCGGGCCGCCGGAGTGGAGCCAGAGGAAGCTCCGGCGACCGTTGTGGTAGATGGTCGCGAAGAGGTAGCTCTCCACGTGCGGCCCGGGTGGCGGCTCGATCTCAACGGTCGTGGGCGGCTTCATCGGCTGTGGGCCCGTCGACAGGCTTCCAGGAAGCACGTGACGACCGCGTCTGGCGGGATGACCCGTTGCCGCGACGGCCAGATGAAACTCGGGCCGACACATAGCACACCCACCCACCACCCGTCGACCTCTATGACCAGATGTGGTGTCACCGCGCCAACCTCCGGTCGAACGCGCAGCTCTCTAGCGCGACGATCACAGCCCCACCCGCGTTGAGCTTCTCGAGGTTGGTCCAGACGCTACTGTCCCGGTGGAGCAGGACGTAGCCATCGTCCGACATGATATAGAGGTGCTGCGGCTCTTGAGATACGCCCGTCATGGGCTGCGCTTCAGGTAGCACGGCCCCAAGAGGCACTCGTCGACGTAGACGAGGAAGGTCGCGTCATGCAGGTCCGTCGGGCGCGGCCGCGTACATTCGATCATGGCGGTCGCGTGGAGCGCCGCGTAGACCTCTGTGGCGCGGCCCGAGTGGCTCCGTTTTATGATGAGGTGTGTGCTCACTTCTGGCAAGGATGCCATAGGATCACCCTCGTAGCCCCCGACGCGATCCTGTCACGTGGGGGCAGGCCGAGCAGGCACCGCTCCAGGTAGATGTCGACGCGCGTGTCCTCGCACACGTGCGCAAGGGTGGACCGGCCGATCTCCCACCGGCTCTCGGCCCCGTGCGCCACGCGGTGGATCGTCACACAGCCGTGGCCGTCGATGATCATGGAGAGATGGTTCCGTCCCTGTTGACTCGGCATGGTCCCTCGCAAGACACGATGACGCTGTAGCCGGGTTGTATGCGTCGGTGGGCAATGAGCGGCGCCTGAACGTGCGCGTGCGTGTGCAGCGCGACGCACAAGTAGAAGCCGTCTGCCTGGACGATCAGGTGAAGGTGTTTGGGCATAGATACGGTGACTCTGGAGCCTGGTCGGATGTGGCGGTGAAGGCGCTGGGCTTTGGTCATAGGGTGCATGTCCCGAGGATCACGTTGATGCGCATGCCCTTGTAGATCCTGGTGACCGCCGGCGGCCAGCCAAGACGCCCACCGATGTGGAGCGAGAAGGTGTACCCCGCAACGATCCCGAAGTAGATATGTTTGTGCCTCATGGCTTAGGGGTGTAGGTGCAAGCCCCGAGGTGTACGACGAGGCGTATCCTAGGCGACAAGCAGTTTCCCGTCGTCGGTCGCCAGCACCACGAGCACGTGCCAGTCGGCCCAGACAACCAGCCCGCCGGGCACCAGTTTCGGTTCTATGACCGCGCCCCGTCGAAGTGGCGTGCGCACGTTCCCCCACACTCGGCTCATAGCCTGCGGCGAGGGTTCAGCCTCACGGCGATCACGTCGCCCTCTAGGACCCGGCCGTTGGTGACGGTGATGACGGCGTCCGAGTTAAGCCAGACCACACTGGCGCGGTACTCCGCCCGCTCGATCCAGAAGAATAGGTGCTGCTTCAGGGCTCTAGACACGTGTACAGGTAGATCACAACCGCTGAGTTCTGGGCTGGATCTGCCGTGACGTGCATACCGACCCGCGCGTTAGCGTGGAGCACCAGGGCGTCCCCCCGCCTGTCTGGATCGACTGCGATGTAGAGGTGCTGGTTGTACTTCTTCATCCCCTCCCTCCAAATATGTCACTCTACCTCCCGCCAGTTATGTAAATGCGGATCTCGGCTCGTCGCCGCAGCCTGTAGGCCTTGCGGACGGTCCCGTCCGACTCCAAGACCGCGAAGAACCGGTCGGCGATAAAGGCCAGGCACATCGGTGCACTCATTTCGGTGCGATCCCTCCAATCAGGTAGACGCGGATTGTGGCTAGTCGCCGCGGCCTGTAGGCCTTACGGACGACCCCGTCAGCGTACAGGCTTGCGAAGAACCGGCCGGCTGTAAAGTCCAAGGCCGGCAGTACGTTTATCCCACTCACCGTCGGTCAGGTAGACGTGGACCACGGCCCGTCGCCGTGGCTGGTAGTACTTGACGACGACCCCGTCAGCGTGCAGGCGCACGGTAAAACCGCCTGCGACAAAGCCCAGGGCAGGCAGGCTCATTCTAGTCTCAGCGCACGCCCGCGGGCACGGAGGATGTGGACGTCCCCCGCACCGACCAGGGCCTTGAGAGCCGTCCCGCCCAGCGCGACCACGACCTTGGGCTGGAGCGTGCGAATGCACTCCAGCAGGAGTCCCCGGCAGCAGTGGACCTCGTGCATGGTCGGCGTGCGGTTCTGCGGGGCCGCGCACTGAACCGCGTTGGCCAGCGCCACGTCGGTTTCTGTAAACCCGGCTCGTCGTAGAAGCTCCCGAAGCAGTTGACCGGCCGGGCCCGTGAACGGACGCCCGCTCCTGCGGTCTTCGTCCTGGCCCGGCCGCTCCCCGACAACGAGCGCGAGCCCGGTCCACCCGTCGGGGATCTCCGGCCCCATGAACGGGCGCTGGCAACGCCGCCAGGCCCCGCATTCCTGGCACTCGGGGCGGTGTTCGGCTCCCCGCATGGGCTTATGATACCTCAGCCCGCTTCGGGGAGTAGAGCACCACCGCGGCGCGGTGGCCTCGGTGGTTCTCCAGCAGCTTGAGTCCAACGGCCAGGCTAGCCGCCCGGGCGTCCAGGCGGCACGTCCTACAGACGAGACGGACGCGCTTCTTCAGCATCGCACCCTCCTCACAACTCGCACCCGCCGAGACTCACGGCGACCGTGGCCGCGTCGGGTGGAACCTCGAACGCTGCGACGATGACACGGCGCTCCGGGGTCACGTGGAGTGTGGCGTCAATGTGGCCGAGCTGGTAGAGCGTGCCTATGCGCTTGTACCATTCGAAGACCACGTGGCCTCCGGCGGTCATCGTATACACCTCCGGCCCTGTATGATCAGTTGAATGAGGCGCACGTCGCCCGGTAGAAAGGCTGGAGCCGACACCACGAGCCGGCGCGGGGACGGGCTGTGAAGGTGCACCTCGACACCCGGCCTCTCGGTCACGAAGCCTAGGTGCATCGGATGCATCGTCTGTGCCTTCGGTTTCACGGTTCTGTCACCTCCTCACACCCACCAGTTAGTGCACGGCGCCACTATGACCTCGACGAGCGCGTCGTCGGCCGGCAGCAGCGGCGGGCTGGCCGCAGTGATCTTCAGGTGCAGGCCAGGCGCGGTGTGGAGCGTCGGGTCCACCAGCCACGCGAGGGCGCTGAACACCAGGTGCTTAGCTGACAGACGATCAACGCCCGCCATAGGTATGGCACCATCCGATGTAGACAACGATAGGTTGAGGCGCGTCCCGCCCGGCATTCCTGCTCCACACCCACACCCTGTCGTGTGTGTAGTGGAGTGACGCAAACAGCCCTGGGTGCTCGAAGCAGAGGTGTCGGTAGCGTGTCCTACTCATGAGTCACCAGGCGCACCGCCCGACCACCACGGCGATGCGCGCGCCGCGGGCGAATCGGCGCGCGGACTTCTCCACATGCAGCCCGCCCCCGGGGCAGTGGAGCGACACCCCCCGGGTTCCCTGGCTTGCGTCAACGAAGTAGATATGGAGGCTCATACCTCGACGAGGCCTGCCACGCACGGTTCCACGTAGACGCGGATCTCCTGCTGTGGCCGCCACCGGTGAACGCCGTTCCACACGCGCAGGCGCTCAGGGAAGCAGTGGAGCGACGCGCTTTGCACGTCGTCCTCGAAGTAGAGATGCCGGTTACGCCAGCGTGAGTTCGACCGCGACGACCTGGCCACCACGTTCCCACCCTCCCGCGAGGAACCGGCCCTGGTCTGTCCGACCCAGCCAGCCCTCCACGGCTCCGTGGACCTGGAGCCCGCTGACGAACAGCGGGCAGTTCTCCGCCGCGTGGAAGAGGTGGGCGTTGGCGTGGTTCAGCTCTGCCGACGCCCACAACCCGTGTCGGAGCGGGACCCGGAACTCCCCCGGCCGCGTCTTCCAGGTCTTCGTGGCCCCGGCTCGCCGCCAGGCCTCGATCTGGTGCTGGGCCCCGCCGCGCGGGCCGACGTCCACGCGGCACCGCCCGTAGTGGAACGTGTGGGCGCGGAGCGCCTCCTCCAGCGTCACCATCGCCTACACCTCCGGCTGATAGGAGTCGGGTGTGTAGGTCATCGTCTACACCTCCGGCTGATCTGAGTCGGGTGTGTAGATCATCGTGTCACCCTACCCACAAGCTGTCACCCACAGGCCGGAGCCCCCGAAGGAGCTCGTGGAGCCGCTCTGTCGGTACGACGCGGGTGACGTGGGTGGTGCCACGCTCCCCAGGCTCGCGCCGCCACAGCGTGACGGCGCGGAGATCCGACCGGCCCGGCACCGGCCGGATCCACACAGCACGTTGCAGGCATGGCGTGGTAAGCTTCATTGACGGTCTTCCTCCTTCCACGCCTCGAGGAGCGCCTCGAGGCTGACGGTTGGGTGATGGGCCGCGAAATGTGACCAGGCGTAGAGCGGGCCGTACGCCCGCACGTACGCCCGGTACGTAGCGACGAGCTCACGACGGTTCATCGGTACCTCCTTTCCCCGGCGCGGCGGCGTCGGGCTGTGGGGCGGGAAGCCTAAGCACGCCCCGTCTACACTGAACCTCACGCGGACGGCCCGACCACACTTCGGGCAGACCGCGAACTCCCCGGGGTCGACCCCGTAAGGGATCCCACCGCGGCCTGGCGCGCACCGTCTAGCCATCGCCTTCTCCTCGCAAGAGCCGCTGGGCCCGACAGGCCCAGCAGGTCACTTCCTTCCCCACGCACAGGCACGGCGTGCCGGCGAGCTCGCGGACGAAGCGCCGGAACGCCCGAAGCTGCCGGCTGCCCTGCCCCGTGAAGAAGGCACGGACGTGTTGCCACTGCTCGCCCTCCACCACAGGCATCGGTGCCCCGTCCACGTCGTGGAGCTCGCTGGCGGCAACCTCCAGCACCTCGAGCAGGTAGTGCTCGAGGTCCATCCCACGGCGGTGGGCGTCAGCCCACAGGCGGCGGATCACGGGCGGGATCTTCATCGCCTACACCTCCGGCTGATAGGAGTCGGGTGTGTAGATCATCGCGGAGCCCCCGCTCTGAGGACCGTCAGCGCCGCACGCAGCTCACGCCGGGCGTCGCGCAGCCTCACAGAGACGTCGCTCAGTGGACCGCGCGGTAAACGGGCTTGTTGCCGCATCTGCTCGACTTCCTCGCTGATCCGCTGCGCCAGCTCAGCGACGTCCGCTGTGGTGTTGATAAGCTCCTCAACAAGATTCATCCAGCCACCTCCCTAGCAGCCGCGCCCGGACATCCACCGGGACCGCGGCCAGGTCTTTGTAGGGGTACACGGTCACCAGCCGGGCCAGCGGCAGCGCGTGGAGCACGGACCGCGCCAGCTCGGCGGTGTCCGTGTCCACGACCACTACGACCCGGCCCACCGCCCGCGCGCGCAGCGCGGTCAGCGCCTCCCGGTTGACGGCCGTCCCCATGGTCGCGATGCCTAGGGCGCCGGCCATCGCCGCAGCCAGCGCGTCCAGCGGCCCTTCCACCACGCACGTTAGCCGGATCGGCGTGGTGGGGGCGACTACGACCAGGGCCGGTCCGCGCTCGGTGGCCGCGCTGACGTACCGAGGCTCCTGGCCGGCCAACGCCCGGGCCTGCCAGTAGCCCGGGACCGTGGTCGGGATCACGAGCCGCAGCCCGTCCCGGCACTGGGCCGCGTACCAGCCGTGATCCCGGGCCAGCTCCGGATCGAGACCGCGCTTGCGGAGGTAGGCTCGGGCCTCCTCCCAAGCGGCCGGGTCGCGCCGCGGGGTCGCACGACGACGCTCAATGGGCGGGTAAGGCCGCACCATCACGACCGATACACGAACCGAAGGTTCTTCTTCTGGAGATCTGTGTAGATCTCCTGAGCCTTTTGGCGGAGACGCTCCAACGTCTCCGCGTTGAACTCTGGAGCGTCAACGAAGTCCTGTAGCTCGGCCCCCAGCATCAGCACGGCTAGGACCGCCAACGTCTTCTCGTTCGTGGGGTCCTCCCGCATCATGGTGTAGAGGCGCTCCGGCAGCGCGGCACGGAGCGCTTCATCACGCTGCCAGAGCAGGCGAGGCAGCAGGTCCAGTAACTGCCCAGCCGAGGCAACGCGGAGCGCCGCCTCCCAAACGTCACTCGTGGTGACCGAGCTCTGCAGCCGCTTCACCACCTCGGCGACCACGTTGTCCGGGAAGAGAGCCCGGACTAACACCTCTTGGTGCCACTTCGAGAAGACGAGGTCCGGCCGGCGCTGGATCCACCGGCCGAGGTAGGCGAAGGTGCGCTTCGAGACCACCCGGGCCGGCCGCCGAGCCGGGCGGCTCCCGACGAGCCCCTCTGCCAACCACTTGAGCGTGGGGAGAGACTCCTCGACGTCCGCCTGCTCCCGCCCTGGCTCCGGGTAGTTGAACCAGAGCATGCGGTTGACGACGAAGTCCGGCAGGGGCCGGACAAACTCGTTGGCTAGGGCGAGCATTCGGACGCCCGGTTGGAGCCGGTGCCCGTGACATTCCCTTGACGTACACAGGGAGGCGATGGGTGTGATCACCTCCCCCTCGGCCTTGTCGAACTCATCCAAGACCCACAAGACCGGATCGTCTTGGTTGTCCGACCAAGGCCAGCCCGGCGGGCGCGAGTAGGAGGTAACGAGCGCTTCACGGCGGCGGCGGTCCTGTTGCCGCCAGGGCGGGACCAGGACCCCGCCCAGCTCCCACCAGGGCAGGGATTCGAGGATCGTCACCTGGAGCCGCCAGCCCAGCTCGTGAGCGAGCTCCTCGGCCAGGTGGTTCTTGCCCACCCCGACATCCCCCAGGAGCAGGGGGATGCCAAGATCCTGGCCCGGCCCGCCGTCGATCAAGGCTGCCCGGACCAGGTCCTTGATCACCTGACGGTAGGGCGGCCGGGGCTCTTCCGGCGCCGCGGCCGCCTCGGTGGGCTTCTCGCTCTCAGCTTTCTTCTTACCCATCTTCCCCCTCCTTCTCGTTCTTCGCCGCCTTCCAGACAACCACCCCGGCGCTGGGCGGCGGCGTCTGCCCGTCCGGGTCGACAATCACCCACCAGTCCCCGCCCGGGTGCTCCTTAGGCCACCCGTCACCTGGGTAGCCATCGGTCACCCACACAGCGGGGACGCCCGCGCGCCGCTGCGTCGCCGGCGGCAGGAAGCACGTCCCGCCGCCGCCGATTCGTGCGATGACCTCCCGGACGGTCGAGACGTCCGAGCGGTCGACCACGACCGTGTCGGTGCTGAAGACCAGCACCCGCACACGGCGCAGCGGCTTTTCGTCCAGGGCCGCCACGGCCGCGGCGACCGCCTCGTCCGTGATCGACCCGGAGACGTCCAGGATCAGGTCGAGATCGAGGCTCTTTCTCTCGGCCCCGATCCCAAAGCAGTCGGGCAGCGCGGCGTGTTCTCGCCAGACGACCGGACGCGGCTCCCACGCTGCGTGCCCGCGCAGCAGCCGCACCAGCACCCACACCCAGGGCGGCGGCGGGGCCTGGTCGACACCGCGGCCCCAGCCTGGATCGACCCAGGCTTGCTGTGTGAAGTGCTCGTGGGGGTAATCCCCGGCGGTGCTGGCCCGGGCGATGGCTTCGGCGAGCGCAATCACCCCGCCGGGCGAGATGTCGGGCTGCGCCCCGCAGGGGTGCGCCCCCGCGTCGCACTGGCCGAGTCCGCCACACCGCTGTGCGGCGTCGTCGTCGTTCTGCCCCGCGCCGGCACCGCAGAGTTGCGGCGGGCGGTTTCGCAGGGCGTGGTAAGCGGGGACCACGCCCATCGGCGGGAGCCCGAGCCGCTCGAAGGTGACCGACCCGGGGACGAGCTCGGGCAGGTGTGGGAGGTGGTGGTGGATCACCGCGTCGCTGGCCAGGTTGAGTGTCAGCGGATCCACCGGGCCGTCCCGGCGGAGCTTCCGGGCCAGCAGCGGGTAGCCCATGAGCCAGTGGTTGACCTCATGCTCAAGTATCCCCGCCCGGACGCGGTCGTCCCGGGCGTCCCACGACGAGCGGGGGATCCAGATCGTCTTGCTGTCGAAGTCGGTCGCGGCGGCGAAGCCGTCGACCGGCTCCGGTGTGTACTTGATCTCGAAGCCTTCTAGCGCCCGCCGGACGTACTCCGGCAAGGCGCTGGTGGGGACGAACGGCCTTTCGACACTCACAATCTCACCTCCTGGTGGGGACGAGGCAATCCTCCAGCAGGACTGCAACACGGTCGGCGGGGAGGACATTCACACGGAGCTAGTCTTTCTAGTAGGAGCGGTGGTTGTCAAGAGGGAATTTCTCCCGGCGGCGCCTGGGCTAGGAGCTCGCCGCGGAGCGGGTCGAGCTCCGCGTCAAGCGCCGCCGTCAGCTGGGCGGCTTCTTGCAGCATCTGCTGGTAACCGCCACGGTCGCCCGTGGCGGCGGCCAGCGCCGTCGCGTAGAGCGCCGTGGACAGCGCTTGGGCGACCACGGCAGCCCTGGAAGCGGCACGGACGAGCTCTGACTCGTTCGCCGTCATAGGTCACACCCCCCGTCCTTTCTGGCGGCGCCGGCCTTTCTGGCGGCGCCGGTGTCTGGACAAAAAAAAAGGGGCCGTGCGCGTTTGACGCACGGCCCCCACCGCGTTAGGCTACGGCCGTGGCGGCCGTAGCCGTCTCGCGGATTCGGACAAGTGCTCGAATCCTGGCCGTGGTACGGGCGTCGAGCCCCGCCCGCTTGGCGAGCGAGGCTATCGCCGCCTCAATGCGCTCCTCCGCCGACTTGGGCGGAGGGATCAGGCCCAATGCTTCCCGGGCCTGTTTTACCACGGCCGCCCACTGGGCGCGCTCGTCCAGGCTCACGCCCCGGGCCAGGGCGTGGGCAACTACACACGCCTGCCCCCAGTTGGGGCAGGGCGTGCTGACGCCCTTCGGGACGAGTCCCAAGTCCCTAAGGGCACGGACGAGGGCCCTAGAGAACGCCCCGCCGGGATTGACCCCGGCTAGGTCGTTCTCCGCCGCGTACGTCGACAGCGCCCGCGCCAGGCGCTCGGGCGCCCGCCGGGCGGCGGCGAGCGCCGCCCGCAGTTCCGACCTGTGATCCATACAGGAACCCCCTTTCTTTAGCGCCTAAGCATACTGCCCTCCCTATCCGGGTTGCGTTCCAGCGTCCGCGCCTATCACCTATCCCCATCACCGGGGCAGCGCGTTCGCTGTGCCCCAACTGTCGCCTGCACCCTATGGGGAGTACTGGGGCCGGAATATCCCTAGCTAAGTCCGCGAAAAATAAGGCGAAAATAAGACTTAGCAGGTGTCGAGTACCGTTTGCTGAAACACGGGTTTCAGCGTGTTGCTGAAAGTGGGGTTTCAGCGAGTTGCTGAAACGCTGAAAGTCCGGGCGTGCCACCCCAGGTACCGTGGTGTGGTCTGACCAGCAGACCAGCAGACCAGGAGAGAGGGACCGGGGGCCTGGGACACGGGGCCCCGGTTAGGTGACGGGCTGTGGCGCCGAACGACGCCGCAGGGGGGGACAAGAGGGGGGGTGACCTTCGCACCAACAGTACCAGCCGTACCAACCGTACCAACCTCATCGACCGCACCAGACACGAGTCTGCTCCTATCCGGGCCTCACTACCGACCCGGGGGGGTCACATTATAGCCTAAAACGCTAATAAAATCAACGACTTACACCCCGGGGGCTACGATGTCGGTTACACTTGGGGGTTACAACGTACAACACCGTACTACGTAGTACAGTGTAGTAGGGTTGTGCCTGAAAGGCACAACGTACATAGCAGCTCTCCGTACACCACCGTAGGAGTTGTGCCCAAAGGGCACAACGTACAGTGTAGCTCGTAGTACATAGCCGGGGGGTTACGCCCGAAGGGCGTAACGTACAGTGTAGTACGTAGTACACTACCGTAGGGGTTGTGCCTATAAGGCACAACGTACAGTGTAGTACTAGGGGGCGAGGCCAAAAAGCCTCGCCCCTAACCACCGCCCCCGCAAAACCGTTCAGTGTCCAGGGTGGGGGGTGCTTGTGAAACTTTTCACGTATGTGAACTGCTACACAAGCATGAGGAGCGTGGCGTGTGGGGTCCTCTAGACCGGTACGCCCCTGTCGTAGATCCCGCTTCTAAGGCCCCTAGGAGCCTCTAGGATCGAAGATCTGGGGGTGGGCCGCTATCTACATAGCGACCCCCTCCAAAAAGTCCTCTCTGAGAGCCTCTGGAGCGTTCGGCGCGTGGGTCTGCACGTAAAAGGCCTGTAATTTCGGCAATTTACGGCAGTACCGGACGTCGTTGTCAAGTCTTTCGGATCTTGCAACCGCCTGATTTTGCTGAATTATACGCCAAAGAGCGTCTTCCAGACACCACCACGTGGTATAATAGCGACAGAAACGCTTCCGCTCGTGCCAGAGACACGTCCCCCGGAACGGCTACGTAAACTCGAGGAGCTTGCTCGGCGGATGCCTGGACCAGTCGGGCGTCTGCTGATCCGACAGCTTCGCGCTGAACGCAACCGGCGCGTCGCCGAATGGCGGCGGCTCTACCCTGGCTGCCGGTGTGGCTACCCCGTCCGCGGGACCTGGTGGACGGATAGCCTCCACCGCCCTGTCCACACCGCCTGGCTCGTGTACCTGGCCCGGTCGGCCAGGACCCGCAGGCAACGCAACCGCAAATCCGTGGAGCAGTGGGCGCACCGGGCGCTGCCCGTCAAGCGGGAGCGCGCAGCCACCTACTGGATCCAGGTCCTCAGTGCCCACCGCCCGGACCTCCTTGCGGCGGCGGGTGGCCCTGAAGGCCTCCGAGCGCTGGTCCTCCAGTACGGCGCCCGGCACGGGACCGGCCACAAGCTCATCGAGCGCATCAAGACGGCTATCGACGACCTTGCCGACCGGGGTGTGATCCCCAAGCGGCGGCAGCTCCGCCACCCGCCGAGGTGGTGGCTGAGAACGCTCCGGCCGCCGACATGGAAGACCACCAAGCAGCTCCTGGCCGAGCAAGCGACCGGAGACCAAACCGGTGGAACTCCGTAGCCCTGTCCAGCTCTCCCTACCGTTCATCCTGGACGCCATCCGGCGGGTGGCGCCGGGCCCCATCCCCTACACGCCCGAACTCTTGCGGAGCGCGGCCGCCCAGAGTGGGGGGCGGGCCGGAGATCTCCTCCGCGCGCTCTGGGAAGTCAGCCAACGCCACCAGGCCTGGCTCAACCCGGCGCTCCTCCGCTACCAGCCCAGTCGGCTGGGAGAGTTCCTGCCCGCGCTGCTGCGTGGCCAGCTCCCCCCGCTCGGGCGGGGCGAGCAATGGTACCGAACGTTCAGCGGGATCCACCCCCAGACACTCGAACCTGTCAGGCTCCTCTCCCCAGCGGCTGTCCAGAAGTTCCCGCAGACGGTCGCCGAGGTCCTGGAGCGCTCCCCCTACCTTCGACCAGTGGCTCAGGCGGCCCGCGAGGCCCGGCCCGACTTCGAAGAGGCGATCCTGGCCGGCCGTCCGCTGGATATCCTCCGCCCAGGCGCGCTCCTGAGCGCGCCCGAGACCCTGCTGACCTGGCTGCAGGCCGCGCGCGGAAAGCTCCGGCAGTCGCTAAGCCCCCTTGCGGCCGGGGCTCCGATCACGCCGAAACGGCTGGACGAGCTGGCTAGGCGTCTCGCACCCATCGCCCAGAGCCGGCTCGGCCAGGCTGTCCCGCAGGCCTACCTCTTCGAGGGGCTCGAGCCGTTCGTGCCGGACGTCCGGAAACGTGTGGAGCTGGCCGGGCTGCTTCAGCGGGCGCTCCGTGCCTCAGCGCCGGTCGGCCCTGGGGGGCAACTGACCATAGCCATGCAGCGGCAGATGGGGACCGCCCCGGCCTTCTTCGGCGCGCTCTGGGGGCTGATCCCGCAGCCGATCTCGCGCCTGGCGCGGCTGCTCACGCGGCTCACCGGTGAGAAGCCCCGTGGGGCCTCCGCAGAGGAGCACGTCCAGCGCCTGCTCAAGATGCCATTCGAAGGGCCGCCTTCCCGTGTGACCCCGCGCGACGTCTGGGAGTGGATCCAGCGGGCGCGCCCGGATCTGTTCGAGCGGCTGCTCCAGGCGCGGCCGAGTCATCTCCGTGCGTTTCAGCCGCCGTTAGGGATTGTCAGCGCCGAGGAGCTGCTCAAGAACCCGGAGCGCCGAGCCGCACTGGCTCGGGCGGCGCGCGCCGGCGCGGAGTGGGAGACGCTGCGACTTGGGGTCCCGCGCACGCCGACGCCTAGGATCGCGACCTTGCTTCAGCAGGTTCTCCAGCGGCACCCACAGGTGACGTTGCAGGAGGCGCTCCGGATCATCGGGGAACAACACGGGCGGCCGCGGTACCGTTCGTACGCGACCGGCGCACTCCCGATCCCGAAGAGCTACCAGGAGATCTGGCAGACCCTCCAGGCTCGACGCCAACGGTCACCCGTGGTGAGCCTTGAAGGGCTTCGCCGGCGGGTGCCGACCTTCGAGACGCCAGAGACCGTCCTGGGCCGGAAGATGGAGGGTACCACCGAGCGGCCACCGGACCGGCTCGGTCACGAGCTGCTGGCGATCCTGCGGCGGTCCGTCAACCAGGCCTTCCCGGGTCGGGATGAGCTGGTCCCGGAGGTCCTCCGTATGCTGCAGGGGAAGGCCCCCGGACGGTACGTACGGAAGCTCGTCCCCGGGAATCGGGCGGCCCTCGACCAGCTGATGGCGGCCTACCGCCGGGGCGTGCAGAAGTACATCCCGGATCCCCGGCGGGCCACCGAGGAGGCGCTCGCGCAGCTCCGGGACTACATGGAGCGGCGTGTCCGCGGGCTCCGGGTGACGCGGCGCGGCCGCCCGCCGGGCGCGTGATCGAGCTCGTCGCGCTGGCTGCGGGTCTGGCCCTGGGGCTCTGGCTCCTGACGGTCGCGGCGGTAGCCTACGCGCTCTGGCGGTACGTCTGGAACCCCTGGCGGGTGATCCGCCGGGACCACGAAGCCGTGAGGCAAGAACTTGAGGCATTCCGAGCTGAGCGCCGAGAAGCCCTCCTCCGCACGGAGGAAGACGAAGCCCGCATCGAACGGCTCCTCCGGGCTCGCGCGCGCCTCTGAGGGACGGCGCGGGCTCCCCGAGGCGCTCCAGACCGCCTTCCAGGCGCTCCCGGAGATCTTCGCGACCCGCGGCCGGGTGGCCGGGCTCGAGGCGCTCCGGGATCTGCTCTTTACCTGCCACGAGGCCCTGCCGCTGGACCGGCTGGTGCGGCTGATCTTGGACGTCGACCGGCAGTGCCTGGCCGCCGAGATCGCGCAAGGCCGGGAAGGGCGGCTCCGGGCCGAGGTCACCGCCTGGAACGACTTCCGCGAGTGGCTGGCGGCGGGAGATGCCGCGCTCGGCGCCGGTGAAGGAGGGATCGATGGACAGGGATCAGGAAGCGAAGAGGCCGAGCTGGTGGAAGATGTCCCGGCATGAGGCCGGGCTCGAGCACTGGGTCGGGCCGCAGTTCGACGGCCAGCCCCACGGGATGATGCGGACGCCGCCCTCGCCGAACGACGAGGGCCGTGGGTTGGTCATCCACCTGCTGGGCCTGCACCTGCGAGGGTCGGCGTGATCAAGTCGGTTGGTGGGGGGAAGTACGTCGTGGTCTCCGAGAAGACCGGGCGCCGGCTCAGCCGGCCCCTGAGCCGCCGTGGCGCCCAGCGACGCCTGCGCCAGATTGAGTACTTCAAGCACCGCGGGCGCTGAGACCCGCTCGCAGCGCTACCGCCGGCTGATCGAGCGGCTCCTCATCCGCGACGAGCTGCAGGACGTCCGGCCGCTCCGGCTGTCCGCCTCGCAGGAGCTCATGTGGGCCGCGGTCGCCCCGCTGCTGGACGAGGGTCGGCCGATAGACGTGATCGTGCTCAAGGGCCGGCAGGTCTACTCGACCACGTTTTGGCAGGCCCTGAGCTTTGTCCGGACGCTCGAGCGCGCCGGGACGCTCTCGCTGATCGTCGCCCACGAGCGGCTCACGGCCAACGAGATCCTGGCCAAGGCCAGGCTCTTCGCCCAGAGCCTGCCGCTGCCCTCGAGCCTGCTCCGGCTCGTCCGGGACACGGTGAGCTTCGAGCTCCCCGACGGGACCTCCTCGATCCGGGTCACCTCGGCCCGGCGGCTGGGGAAGGGCCGCGGGCTCACGCTCACGGTCATGCACGGCTCCGAGGTCGCCTACTGGGAGAACCCGGAGTCGCTCTTGGCCCTGCGCCAAGCGATGCCGCCCCACGGGGAGACCATCTGGGTGCTGGAGAGCACCGCCAACGGTGTGGCCGGGGTCGGGCAGCCGTTCTACGACGAGTGGCGGGCCGCGGTGGACGGGCGGAGCCAGGCACTGCCGATCTTCATTCCCTGGTATGTGATGCCGAAGTACCAGCGAACCCCGGGGGTCCCGGAGAGCGAGTGGACGGACGAGGAGCGGGCGGTGGCGGAGCTCGCGCCCGAGCACATGACCCCCGAGCGGGTGGCCTGGTGGCGGTGGGCGGTCGAGAACCGCTGTCACGGCTCCAGAGAGCTCTTCAACCAGGAGTACCCGGCCACGCCGGAGCGGGCGTTCATCGCCTCCGGACTGCCCGCCTTCGACGAGACCGCGCTCCTCAAGCTCCGGGCGGGTGTCCGGCCGCCGTCGCTGACCGGGGATTTCGCGCACGGTCGCTTTGTCCGTGATGCGCGCGGCCCGGTCCTGGTCTGGCGCGAGCCGGAGGACGGTCACCGCTACGTGATCGGCGTCGATACGGCGGAGGGCCTCCGGGGCGGGGACTACTCCTGCGCGCAAGTCATCGACGTCGACCGGTTAGAGCAGGTCGCGATGTGTCACGGGCTCCTGGGCCCGTGGGAGACTGCGGAGCGCGTGGCGGCCCTAGGACGCTGGTACAACCGAGCGCTCGTGATTGTCGAGTTGCAAGGCGCGGGGATCTCGGTGCAGGATTACCTCATCCGGGTTCACGAGTACCCGCATCTGCACCCGTGGCGAGGCCGCCAGGATAGCATCCGGCCGTCGCAGCCGCGCCTCTATGGTTGGGTCACGACGGTCGCCACGCGCCCCCTCCTCCTCGAGGCGGGTCGGCGGGTCATCAACGAGGGCCTCCTCATGCTCCACGACGCGGGGACGCTCGAGGAGCTCTCCCACTTCAGCCGGGTCGACTCCGGCAAGTACGAGGCGACGGTCGGGCACGACGACCGAGTCATGGCCCTGCTGCTCGCGCTCAGGAGCCGCGAGGAGAACTTCACCGCCGCCGCGGTGCTCCAGAGCCCGCAGCTCGAGGAGCCCTGGATGCCGGTGCGGGTCATCGAGGCATGGACCGGCGAGCGGCGCATCGCCCGCCACCAGGAGCTCATCCGGCGGGCCCGCCGCGCGGCGCGAGGGTGGCTCGACCTGTGAAGTACGAACCCCCGACCTGCGTGGCGCTCACCCCGGACGACCGGCCGTGCAACCATCCCATGACGCCGCTGGGGGAGCGCGACCCCGCCTTTGGGCCGAACTGGCGGCCGGGGTGCTGGGTCTTCCGCTGCACCTACTGCGGCGCCTTCCGCGCCATTGAGAAGACACGACTCGACCAGTACTTGAGGAGGCGGTGAGGTGGGACTTGACCATGACGGGCGATGGACGTGTGACTGGGAAGGGTGCCGGGGTGGCGGCCCCATCGGCCGGGGGCTCCCGCCCTACATCCACTACTGCCGAGGGCACGGGGAGGACCGGGGTCGGCTCCCGCTCAGAACGTACGTCTACTGCCTCGGGCACGCTCGAGCGTTCATCAACGAGCACGGCGGCGCCGCCTCGGCCGAACCCGCTCTGGTCCACCCCGGTGGCGCAATTCCTCGAGCTGACGCCTCCGCAGCTGAGCGGGGACGATCTCTGGGTCCTGGGGCTGGCGGAGCGCCAGCGGCTGAGCGAGGTTAGCCAGGGGTTGGGGTTGGATCCTACGCTGGCTATCGACCGGCTGCTGCGGCGGCTGGTCTACACCATGCCGGCGTGGGCGAGCCGGCCGACCTACGAGGCCGTGAGCTTCTACCTCCAGCAGCTCGTCCTCCCGGTCGACCGTGGCTGAGCAGCGGCCGGATACCTCCCCGGCGGAGGCGCGCCTGTGGGAATGGCTCGAGGAGGCTGTCGCCCAGAGCCGACGGGCCAGGCGCGAGGCGGCGCACTTCGACCGGTTCGACGAGTGGCTGCGGCTGTTCGCGGGCGAGCACTACCCGCACGTGATGCCCCAGCACAAACCGCCGGTCGTGATCAACGAGCTCCGCTCCTTGATCCTGGCCGAGGCAAGCGATCTCGCCGACGCGGTCCCGCGGGTCTACATCACGCGAGACACCCGGCGCGGGGGGCGGGATGAGGATCTCGAACGGGCGTTCCGGGCGATCTGGGTTCGCCAGGCGGTCGACCTCAAGCTGGCCGAGGCGGTCGTCTGGGCACTGGTGGCCGGGACCGGCTTTCTCCGGGTGGGCTGGGATCCGGCCGCAGCCGACGGTCTTGGGGACGTGGTGGTGGACGTGGTCGATCCCAGGAGCGTCTACCCGGACCCGGCGGCGACGAGCGACCTCGACTGGACCTGGGTGGTCACGGAAACCTTCATGTCCTACCCGGAGCTGGCCCGGGTGTTCCCCTCGAAGGTCCACCGCCTGCCACCACCTGGCGGGACAAGCCTCACCCGCGACACCCAGCCGGTGAATGTCGGGGGCCTCCCGTACACGGGCCCGCTCTCTGGTTCGCCCTCGCTCCTCCTCAGCCCGGCTCAGGCCGCCCCGCGGTGGCGGGTGCTGGATGCCTACGTGGTCGACGACACGCTCGAGCTGGAGGTGATCGAGCCGACCGAGCCCGAGGGCGGGGCGAAGCTCCTCGATGACGAGGATCGACCCGTGCTCCACAGTCGGTGGGTCATGAAGTACCCGAACGGCCGTCGGATCGTCGGCGTGGAGGGCGTGATCCTCTACGACGGCCCCAACACGTTGCCGACGGCGCGCGCGGTCCCACCGGACTGGGGACTTGTGCGGGTCGTGCTGGAGCCCACGCTCGGCTCGTTTTGGGGTCTGGGCTTCCCGCAGCAGACAGGGCAGTTGCAGCTCGCGGCGAACAAGCTCTCCAGTCTGGTCGTCGAGAACGCCATCCGGCTCAACAACGGCCTGGTCGTGGCGACCGGCAATACCGGCATTGACTGGGAGTCCTTCGCGGGGCTCCCAGGGCAGATCGTCCAGATCAACCCGGGCTCGCAGCTCCAGATCGTCTACCCGAACCCGATGCCGCCGGACATGGTCCAGGCCCCGATCCAGGCGCTCGACCTCCAGCGGCGGATCCTCGGTTTCCCACCCTCCCGGGTCGGTGGACCGGCCGGCGCCTCCCCGGAGCTCTCGGAGCTCGAGATCAGCCAGGGCCAGGGCGTCACGCGGCTCCGAGCCCGCGCCCTCACGCGCGTGGTCCAGCGGCTGGCTGAGCTCATCTTCGCCCGGCTCGCCTACGGCTACGCCGTCCCGCGGGAGATCCCGGCCGTGGAAGGCGAGCGGTTCGTCCCGACCGTGTGGACGCCCCTGGACAACCCGGAGAGCTACGCGGTCTACGTCGACCCGGCCTCGTTCCAGGTGTTGAGCAAGACGATGGTCCGACGGCTCGCGGTCGCCCTCTACCGGATGAACGCGATTGACCGCCGCGCGCTCCTCGAGCACATCGGCTGGCCGGAATGGGAGGAGGTCGCCCGCCGGATTGACGAGGCCGAGCGGCTCGCCGCCGAGGCGAAGCTCCGGGCGCGGAGCACGAGGAAGAGCCGTGCGTGAGCGTCAGGGGCCGACGGGGGTCGCTTGGGTCGATGCGCTGCTCGGGGCCCTGCCCCTGGCGGCGGCTGTGGTCACCCCCAGCGCGGTCTCCGCGCGGCTGCTGCGCTTTGCGCTCCCGCGCCTCTACCAGGCGCTCGAGCGTAGCCCAACCCGAACGAGCTTCGTGGACCTCATCCCGCCCACGTGGTACTCAGCCGTGTCCCTGGGTCGGATCAACCCCAGGGCGCTGGCCGTCACGCGCGCCCCGTGGGGCTCGGAGCCTGGCACGGCGGCCATCGTGACGACGCCCCTGCTCTGGTCGGCGTCGCCGTGGGTGCAAGCGCTCGGGTTGGCCCACGAGGGGCTGCACGCGATTGGGGCGAGGAAGTGGCCGAACCTCCTCATCCCGGAGCGGGCGGCGGTGCCGATGCTGGAGCGCCTGCGGCGTCTGAGGACGCGCTACGTGAACGCGGACCCCACACCCGGCCACCGAGCCCTCCATCTCCTGGCGTACAGCCTGCTGCGGCGGCAGTGGGGGCATCCGCAGAGCTTCCTGGGGGCGTACCGCCGGCTCCCCGACTACCCCATCAGACCTATCTGGATGGAGGCATGGCCCAAACGAGTGAGCTTTACTGGGTAACGTTGAATTGTGCGCGCTGCGGGGAGATCTACCGCTCGATCCGGCCGCTCTCGCCAACCGACCGCCTCGAGCCCTCGCTCTTCCAGGGCAACGGCGGGCCGCCCACAGACGAGCGGCCGACCTGCCCCACCTGCCGCCGGGATCTCGTGCTCACGACGATCCCGCTCGAGGCGCCGGATGAGCCTGCCAAGGCCGCCGCAGGCCAGCAGAAGCCCCCGCGGCCGCCCCGGGCCTCTGGACTCCGGGTCCTCTTCGAGGCCACCGACGACGAGCAGCTCCTGACGCTGCTGCCGACCGCCGAGGGGTTGCTGATCGTCACGACGCGCCGGCTGGCGCTCCTTGGTCTGGAGTCGACGTGAGCCGCCCCGAGACTGAGCTCATTGCGGTCCAGCAGCGCGGGGAGTGGTACTGGGTGCGCGGACGCTACCGGGACCGCGTCCTGGAAGTCATGGTCCCGGTCGCCCGGGAGCGGCAGGAGGGCGAGCGGGCTTTTCATCGCGCGCTCGCGACCTTCGGGCGCGCCCGGGAAGCCGGAGTGTGCTAGCCATGCCGAAGGTTCCCCGTCCGATCCTCGCCTGGCGGCGTCGCCAGGCCCCCGGGGCCATCATGCGGCCCTCAACCTTCCGCCACATCGTGCGCCGGGCGGCGGCCCGCGGCTACCGGAACCCGCAGGCGGTAGCCGGGCGCGCCTACTGGAACACGGTGCGGGCGAAGGCGCGCCGCTAGCCGCCCCCGCCTCGGCCCCACCGGGCACGGCTCGAGGCGCCTGACTCCCTGCCCGGAGGAGGTCTATCCATGGCCAAGAAGTCGACTGAGCTCTACGGCCCGCTCCGCACGCCGCCGGGTGATAGCCTCGGTGGCGAGTCGGTGAGCGGCCTGCCGGACGCCAAGAGCGTGCCGGACCCGCTCGGGTACGTCAAGACCAAGAAGTAGCTGGAGAGTCGACCATGCCGACACCCCAGGAGCTCCTCGCGGCCCTGGCTCTCCTTGGCCAGGCCCCAGGTGGAGGTCCGGCCCAGCCGGCCCCGGGTCCCGCGGGGCCTGGACCGGCTGCCCCGGCCGCGCCGCCTCCTGGGCTCTTGGGCCTGCCTGCGGGAGGCCCGCCCCTCAGCCGGCTGTCGCTGGCGGCGCTCGGGCAGCTCGCCCCCGCCCAGCCGGCCGGCCAGATGGGCTTGCAGCGTGTCAAGCAGGCGCTTGAGTTCGCCCAACGCCTGATTGCGCTCACGATGCCTTACGTGCAGACGGCGAACCCTCAGGTGGCCAAGGATCTGCACGTGATCGGCCGCCAGATCGCCGACGCCCGGCTCAACCTCTTCAAGGAGGGCGAGGAGGAAGCCGGGCCGCCGCCCCAGAATCTCCTGTCCCCCGAGACAGGCGTGCCTGGGGTGGTCTAAGCTCGCCCTCACACTCACCGCCCCTAGAACGCACCGCGAACGCATCCGGCGTCAACGCGGTGGTCCTGTCAGGAGTGCGTCATGCCCCGTTTCGATGACATTGTCGCTAACCGAGAGCAGTACCCAGACGAGACCCAGATCACGTTGCCGGACGGCACCCAGGTCACGCTGGGGGATATCCGCGCGGGTTACATGAAAGACGCTGATTACCGCCGGAAGACCTCCGAGCTGGCCCAGCAGCGGCGCGAGCTTGAGCAGTTCGCGGCGCTCCGGGCCCAGGAGCTCCAGGCGGCCGAGCAGCGTCTGGTGGAGCTCGCGGCCCAGGTCGTGGCCGGGCAGCGCCCGCCCGAGGCTAACGCCGCAGCGCCATCCGAGGAGATGGAGGAGGAAGAGACCGACCCCCGGATCAAGCGGCTGCGGGACGAGCTCGGTACGATCAAGCAGGTCCTCGATCCCCTGGCCCAGGCCGTGATTGGCATGGACCAGCGGATGCGGCAAAGCGCCCTCGCGTACCTCGCGCAGCAGCATCGCCAGGTCCTCCAGCGCCTCAAGCAGGAGGATCCGGACCTCAACGAGCAAGAGCTCATCGCGTTCGCGCGGCAGCGCATGATCCCGCGGCTCGACGACGCCTACCGGCTCTACCGCTTCGACAAGCTGGTGGAGAAGCGCGCCGCGGAAGCCAAGGAGCTCGGGCTGAAGGAAGGCTACCAGAAGGCCAAGACGGAGTCTCCGCTCTTGCCGCTTCGGCGTGGGATGACCCCGCCGGCGGAGAAGCCGAAGAGCCTCGAGGAGGCCTTCCAGCAAGCGGCTCGAGACCCCGAGGTGGTTGGGCCTCTCCTGGGGATGCCACCGAAAACCTAAACCGCTGAGGAGGAATCTCCATGCCTCTAGGTGCTGGGCACAACCAGCCTCCTGTGGCACTCCTGCAGACGGCCGACGCCATCACCCAGAAGTACTTCGCCCCCGTCCTGGTGGACGCGGTGTTCAAGCCGTCCCCCTCGTGGTGGCGGATCACGCGGCGGGGCCGCCGGATCCAAGGCGGCGCCATCGTGGTGCCCGTGGTCTACCAGGAAGAGACGGCGGGTGGGGCGTATTGGGGCGCGCAGCTCCTGGATACGACCCCGTACGACTCGGTGCGGCCGGCCCAGTGGGAGTGGAAGTTCTACTACCAGCCCATCGTCGTTCCCTACACCGACGTGCTGCTGAACTCGGGGCCGACCCAGGTCCTCGACCTCATCAAGGTCAAGGAGGAGGTCGCCATGGGCTCGCTGCTCCAGAAGCTCTCGCGAGCCCTCTACGATGTGGCCCCGCAGAATACCGCCCTCGACCTCGATAGCCTGGTGGACGCGGTGGCGACGACCAACAACGTCTACGCGGGCATCGACCGGTCGCAGCCGGCCAATGCGTTCTGGCAGCCCGTGGTGATCAACAACCCTTCGGGTGGTATCACCATGGCGAACCTCCAGGACCTCTATGGCCGGGTCACGTTCGGGAACGAGGAGCCGGATACGATCCTCACCACGCAGGCGGGGTTCAACGCGCTGTGGAACCTCATGCAGGTGAACATCCGGTACCCCGATCCGGACGAGGAGACCGTCCGCGCCGGCTTCCGGCGCCACCTGGTGTTCAACAACGCCGTGGTGCTCCATGACCAGTTCGTCCCCGCGGGGCAGCTCTACATGCTCAACACTAAGTACACGGAGGCCTGCTTCCACGAGGACGACTACTTCACGGTGGACCCCTTCACGAAGCCGAGTGGTCAGCGTGTGCTCCTGAGCGGGATCTACGTCGCCTTGAACCTCAAGGTGTTCAACCCGCGCATGGAAGCCGCCTACACCGGCCTCACCAACGCCTAAGGAGGGCTCGGGATGCCGTTTGCGATCACGAACACCCGCACCCACGCCCTCGATCCGCAGTTTCGCGAGCTGCCGGCCGCCCGCGTGACGCTGGCCGATCAGACAGGTCTCACCGCCGTGCAGAACATGGGGGTGGCGAACCTCCAGGCGGTGCGCGTCCGCATCCGCGCCAAGTCGCTCGGGGGCACGAACCCGACTGTGAAGTTCGCGGTCGAGGTCGACGACGCCGCGGCCATGGGCTCCCCCGAGGTCGTTGCGATGTCGGGTGTCTTCGAGCAGGTCACCGGCGCGGTGAGCTGGCAGTGCGACCTCGTCGGGTGGTCGGACACCGGGTTCCAGTACGTGCGGATCCGACCGATCCTCACCGGGACCTCGCCGACCGTCACCTACGACGCGATTATCGAGGCTGTCTAGCGTTCTACCGGGGGCGGGGGCTTCGGCCCCCGCCCCTCCTGAGGGGGGCCTGTGCCGACCGCGGGCGATCTCATCCTCTCGATCCGGGCGCAGATCCCGGACCCCTCGCCGTCCAGCGACCCAAACCTCGACGGCCGGACGTTCAGCGCTGAGACGCTGCTCCGGTGGATCAATGACGCGGCCAAGATCCTCTGCTCGGTGGCGCCGCTCATTCAGGACTGGACAGGACTGGCTACGACCGAAGGGCAGGACGTCTACCCGCTGCCCGACGTCGTCACCGGGGTCGATCAGGCGTGGTATGACCTCTACCCGCTGCTGCGCTCGCGCGAGCTCGATCACATCTACATCTCGCGGCCCAGCGGCCGCGCGTTCTACTTCGCCCCGCACGCGGTCCACTCCATTCCCCGGCTCCATATCTACCCCGCACCCACCCGCTCTGGTGGCACGGGGACGTTGAGCGCCGGCGTGACAGCCACCGAGACCAGCCTGCCCTGCACCCAAACGGGCTGGAGCACAGCCTACGGCTACGCGGAGATCACCGACGGCTCCGCAGTCGAGGTCGTCCGCTACGCCCGCCGGACCAGCACGGAGCTCCAGAACGTCCTCCGAGGCCAGTGGCTCACCGACGCGCGCGCCTGGAACCAGGGCGCCACCGTCAGGGAGCTCAACCTCATGTACAAGGCGACCCGCCTGCCCCGACCGCTCACGTCCGCGGACACGCCGATGGAGGTCCCGATGATCCTCTGGCCGGTGCTGGAGGTCTACGTGATGGCGCGGGTGCGTGAAGCCGAGCAGGACCATGGGACCGCGCTCCAGTTCCACCAGGCCTTCCTCCAGGCCGCCAACGAGCTCGGGCAGCGGTATGCGACGCGCGGGCTCCGGCACGGGCTCCAGATTCGGGCCGGCGGGTCGTTGGACCTGCTCCGCGGGAGGACGATCGTGCCGTGACACTCTCGGACATCCTGTTCTGGCTGGTGGTCGGTTCCTACCTCTTCACGGCGGCTGTCACAGCCGGTGGGATCCAGGGCTTCCTCTACCTCTACCGCATGATCACCAACCACATGACCAGCCGCCTCCGGAGCCTCGAGCTCCGGGTCGACGCGCTCGAACGTGCCGCGCAATCTCCGTCCGATCCTACAGATGGATTTTAGCGGCGGGGTCAACGTCGTCACGAGCCCCTACCTCGTGAGCGACAAGCAGACCTTGGTCGCGGACAACATGGTGCTGGACGAGCACGGAGCACTCCGCACCAGAGACGGCCTGGCCATCGTCCAGGCGCTGGCGACGCGGCCGATCCGGGCGCACGCAGCCTACGTCCCGACCAACGCGGCGACCGTGCCGGTCGCGGTCCAGCGCGGCGCCGGGGGGACGAACGAGCTCATTCGCCTCGACACCCAGGCGGTCGTGGGGACGATGACCCAGGACGAGCCTCTCCCGGATCTCCTGCAGGCCGCCAACCGGCTCGTGGTCATCAATGGCTACGAGACGCCGTGGACCTGGGACGGTACGACGTTCACCCAACTGACCGCGCAGGCTGGGCAGACGGTTCCCCCGGGGGCGAAGCACGCCGCCTTCCACCTCGGCGCGCTCTGGCTCTGGAACACGGCGGCCACAAGCACCGCCCTGGACGGGCCTTCGAGCCTGCGCTCGACGCTCGGGACCAACCTGAACGACTGGCCGAACGCCAACCAGATCTTTGTCGGGCAGGACGACGGGCAGGTGGGCATGGGGATGACGACCTTCACGATTGTGGAGACCGGCATCTCCCCGACGGCCACCCTTGTGCTCTTCAAGAACTACTCCGCCTACCAGGTCATCGGGGCGTTCGGGAGCCAGAACTTCGCGCTCCAACGCATCAAGAGCGACATGGGGTGTATCGCCCCGCGGACGATTCAGTTCGTCTCGGGCCACGGGGCCATCCGCCTCACCCACAAAGGCTTCGCGCTCTACAACGGCGTGGAGGACCGCCTGATCAGCGAGGAGGTACGGCCGGCCATCTTCGGCGGGGTCACGCGGAAGTTCAGCTTCACCGAGCTGGACTTCGACGCGGTCCGCACCGCCGCCTGGGCGGTACAAGCCCAGGACCCGCCGCTCTACATCGCGGTCTGCCCCGTCATGGGCGGCGGCCAGCGGGTCTTCTGCTACGACCTCACCCGACGGGCCTGGACGCTGCTCCAACTGCCGGCCGGGGTGACCGTGACCGCCCTGACGCTCTACACCACACCCGGGCAGAACCCGGAGCCCCGGATCGGGACGGCCGACGGCCGGATCCTCCGGTGGTGGACGGGGGTGGAGGACGATTACAGCGGGCCGGTGCCGTTCAAGATCCTCACCCGCCCCTACGTCGGCCACTCCCCGTTCGAGCCGACGTACTACCGCCGGGCACGTGTGCTGCTCGAGGGGCGCGCGGGGCAGAGCGTGACGGTCCGGCCGCTCCTGGATGACGTCCCCGAGTCGGCGGTCACCGAGACGCTGGCGGGCCTCGTTGGGGTCCGTGAGGAGGCGATCCTCGATATCCCGCTTCACCGGACCGCCCGGCACCTCGCGCTTGAAATCACCGGTCAAGGCCTCGTGCGCCTCCGTGGCATTGAGATCCACGCCGCCGCCAAGCCGCTCCGACCCTCGCCGAAGGAGTTCTAGCCCGTGCTGATCACACCGCCGCGCCGCCTCTGGCCCTGGCTGCCCTCGCTCCTGGGGATGCCGCCGACCTCCATGGCCGGCCTGGCGCCTGCCTCGCTCTCCTGGCCCGGCGGACCGCTCTGGGCCCCAGGCCAGCCGGCCGGGACGGAGTCGGCCTCCTGGACGCTGCCGACCGCACGCCCACCGGCCGGGGGGCCGGCCTCGCCCGTGCCTGGTGGCGCGGGGGTCGTCGAGAGCCCGAACATCGTCTGGCTCAACCCGCAGCTCCAAGAGCCGCTGCTCCCGGCCGCTGTCAAGGCGACCGCAGCCAGTCAGCTACCCACACCGCCAGCGGGCGGCCCAGGGCTGATCCCGCCTATCTGGACCCCGCCGGTCCAGGACATCTTCGGTCAGGCGCTAGCCAACACGCTGGGCGGGTTAGCCCAGGCGGTCCTCTCGGGGCTTCGGCTCCCGGAGCCCCCGCTGACGAGCGCGGGTCCACCTTCGGAGAGCTGGGATGCCTGGTTTGGGACCAATGAGGGCTTCAGCGGCGGGCCGCTCAGCCAGGGCCCACCACCGGAGAGCTGGCCTGCCTGGTTTGGGATTGAGCCCGAGGCTCCACCGTCTCCACCGGTCGATTGGACCCAGTGGTGGGAGCCGCGTGGGCCTGAGACCCCCATCACTGCGCCAGGTCGAACTGAGGACTGGTGGCGCGCCTGGTTCGGGGTCGACGAGGGCTTCAGCGGCGGCCCGTTGAGCGCCGGACCACCACCGGAGAGCTGGTCTGCCTGGTTTGGCCTCGAGCCTGAGCCCACACCACCGCCCGCTGTCACGGCGGCGCAAGTATTAGCGCCCAGCGGTACAGAGCCCCCGCTGGCTGGTCCAAGCCCTGAGGGCCGTTGGCAGGCCTGGTATGGGGTCGGGGGAGGCTTCAGCGGTGGCCCGTTGAGCGCCGGGCCGCCACCGGAGAGCTGGGAGGCGTGGTTCAGCCCGGCTGAGATCCTGCCGCCTTTACCCGAGGCGCCTCCGCCGCCACCGATGGATTGGAGCCAGTGGACGCCAACCCAGACGGGTCTTGAGACGACGCTCACGACGGAGCTCGGGCCCCCAGCACCAGAGGGCCCGCTGGCGGAAGCGTTGGCTTCCCTCCCGGCACCAGAGCTCGTCTCAGCGACCGCTCCTCTGCCGGAGCGTCCCACGATCTTCGAGGTTTGGCAACGGCCTGAGCCAACGGTTACAGCGCCGACAGAGCCAGCCGTCCCCGCACCCGAGCCAACCACGGCCGGGCTCAGCCCAGCCGAGGTGAGCCAGGCCATCGCGGCCGAGCTGGGCCTCCCAGAGATCCCCGCCCTGCCTCAAGCCACAGTGGCCGAGCCGGCTCTGGTCTCGGCCCTGGAGGTCCCTGAGTTCCGACCGGTCTTCGAGACCTGGCATCCGCCTGAGCCTGCGGCGCTCCAGTCCCCACTCGGTGCCTTTGGGTGGGAGACCGCGCTGGCCCAGGCGCTGGGCACCGTCCCGCTGGTGTTCATGCCGCCCGTGGAGGAGCTGAGCGGTCTGCTCCTGGGCCGCGAGCCAATTGACCCGTTCCAGGAGATGGTCCGTGAGGCGTGGGCCGGCGCCCAGGCGCTCGGGGCCGCTGAGCCGCCCATTGAGAGCGCGATCCGCCAGGCCTGGCAGGAAGCCTTCCCGGATCTGGCGACACTCGGCGCCGAGGCCACGGGACTCCCCGCAGGCCCCGGTCAGTTGCTCGAGACCGTCGTGCCTGGACTGCCCGAGACCTACGGCTCGCTCTGGCAGCCGTTCGAGGTCCCGAGCACACAGCTCTGGCCCGAGGCGACGGCGACGCCGACAGGCGAGCCGCCCATGGCTCTCTGGCAGCCCGCCGTGGCCGCCCCGGACTTCTCGCAGTTCGGGTGGGAGACACCGCTGGCCGAGTTCCTCACCGCTCAGCCCGCCGCGCTCGAGGCCGGCGCGAACCTCGCCTCGTTCGGCTGGGAAACCCCGTTGGCGGAGTTCCTCTCCGCCCAACCCGCGGTCGATCTGGGCTCGGCCCTGGCTGGGTTCGGCTGGGAGACCGCACTGACTGACCTCGCGGTACCCAGGATTCCGGACATCCCGTCACCCCTCGAGCTCGGGACTGCCCTGGCCGGGTTCGGCGACGTGATCAGTGGCCTGTCCCCGGGCGATATTGAGCTGGCCACCACCGCTGAGTTCGGACCCACCGGGGCCGAGTGGTCCATCAGCCCGGCTGCCCTAGGCTCGCTTGCCGCGGGCGCTGTCTCCCCACTCCTCCAGCAGCTCGGCGTCGACCCACTCACGGCCAGCCTGGCCGGCGCGGCCACGCAGGTGGCTGTCCAGACGCTCGCAGGCGGTGTGCCGCTTGGGACCGCACTGACCGGCAGTGTCGGCGCCCTGGTGGGACCGGTCCTGCAAGCCCTTGGCGCGGACCAGACGACGGTTCAGGTGGCCAGCACCATCGCGAGCATGGTCACCGCGGCTCTGATGAGCAACCCCTACACCTTCATGCTGGCGCCGGTCATGCTCGCGATCAGCGACATGTTCAAGCCCGGTCCGTACGAGCGGCATCGCGCCGAGGCGGCCGCGTGGATGCCGAAGCTGGTTCCCTACCAGATCTCCCGGATCATGGGCGCCCAGACCCCGGCTGAGCTCGAGGCCGCCCTCCAGCCGTGGGATATCCACCGCGTGACCTGGACCGGCACCGGCTTTGGCGGCGGCTACGAGCTCGGTGAGCAGCTCTGGCAGCAGACCAACCCGCAGGTGGCCCAGCTCCTCGAGACCAAGCGCCAGCTCCTTGACCTCCTGGCGCTCCCGGAGGAGCGGTGGGCGGAGGTCGGTCTCACCGCGGAGACGCGGGCGATGCTCGAGGAGCAGAACCGACAGCTCCGCGCCCAGGCCGAGGATCTGCTCCGGCAGACGATCCCTGAAGCCTACGGCGGCGGTGAGGCCCCAGTCATAACCTGGAACCCTCCACCGATCTACGAAGGCACGCCCATGGGGGAGGGCAGCTGGGGTCAAATAGGCTCGAGGCCCATCGATTACGCCTACTGGACTCGTGTGACACCAGACCCGTGGCTACGCGCCGCGCAGTGGTTGGCCCTTGCACCGCACACGGCTGCGTACTACACCTCCCTCCCGACGGAAGCCACCGGGTGGTCGCCCAGGACTGTACCAGGGTACGGGCTGTTCCTGGTAGACACCGTGTACCCGCTCGGGACGTGGCCGTTCAGCGGCTCTCCGTCGGCTCCGCTGTCACCTGAAGAATACGCCGCCGCTCAAGCGGCCCGCGAGGCCTGGTACGGCGGGTACTACTCCATCTAGGAGGGCGAGCCGATCGCATTCTACGGTGAACCAGACGCCTACGAGGATCTTGAGCCCTGGATTCTGACAGACGCGCTTGGGCTCGACCTCGTCGACCTCCACCTCAAGTCGCTCGAGCGGCTGGGCTCGGTGGACGACCTCGTCCAGCAGCTCCTAGAGGCGCTCTGGCTGCCGCCGCCCAAGCAGATCACCCCGGCGCTCCGCCGAGCGCCGCGACCTGATCGACTGAGGTACTGAGCCATGTGGGACTACCTCTCGGGACTGGCGAATACCGCCTACGACTTCCTCGGCGACGCGGCCTCCTGGCTGAGCGGAACCGCCTGGCCCGCGGTGCGTGGCTGGGTCCAGCAGAACCCCTGGCTGGCGCTCCAGGCCGGGATGGGCGTCGCCGGGCTCGTCAACGCCTACCAGGCCCAGCAGGCGCTCAATCAGTGGGCCCACCGCGCGGAGCAAGAACGCCGGGCCGGCCAGGCCGCGGTCCGAGACGTGATGGCCAACCCCACCTCGCCCGAGGCGTTCCTGCCACCACCCGACGTCCAGCGCCAGCTCATCATGCCCTACATCCAGGAACGGTACGGCACGACCGCGGGCGGGGCGCCGCTGGCGGATCTCCTCCGTGAGCAGCAGCGTCAGTTCTGGGGGCCGGCCGCGGAACTCGCCCTCGCCCGGGACCGGGAGCGCCTGGCCGCGACACAACAGGCCTACGGGCAGCCTGTCCCACCGCAGTTTGCCCAGAACTGGGTCAATCTGGCCGCGCCGTTCCAGGG
>JAVKIJ010000019.1:0-41816 GCA_031459535.1 Candidatus Fervidifonticultor quintus
CTCCGCGCTTAGGAACTGCGCGCCGTGGTCGTGGATCAAGAGCGGGCACCCAGGCCGGCGTCCCTCCAACCCATCCAGCGCCTGCTGGATCGTCAGCGTGACCGCCTCCCCCCAGGGTCCGGTTCAGACTCCAGTGCACCAGAAAGCGGCTGTACCCATCCAGGACGTCCACCAGCCTGTATTGCCCACGTCGAAGTGAGACAATTGCGCCCTGAAATTATGTGAGGGTCCAGCGCCTCCCCTGGCTCAGGGAAGGGGTACAATTCGATGAGCCGGGAGTTGTTGGTAGATGCCAAGCCCACAGCGGCGACGCTGGACGGCGGAGGAGAAGTTGCAAATCCTGGAAGAGGCGCGAGCAGCCGGGGGAAGCGTCAGCGAGGTGTGTCGCCGGCATCAGTTGGCCCCCGGGCAGTTCTATCTGTGGGAACGCCAAGGCCGGCAGGGCGCCCTCCAGGCGTTGCGCGATGGCAAGCGGGGCCGCAAGCCCACCGATCCGGTGGCGCGCTTACAGGCCGAGATCGACCGGCTACGGGTGACCGTCGCCGAGTTGAGCACCGAGAACCTGCAGCTGAAAAAGGGGCTTTGGCCGTAAGGCCGCAGCGTCGCTACCTGCCGGAGGAGAAAGCGATGGCGCTCTAGACGGTCGAGGAGGCGCACCGACTCACGGGGCGCCCCATCCGGCAGATTCTCGAAGACCTGGGGGTGGCGGCCGCCACCTACTACCGGTGGGAAGCCCGCGCGCAGACCGATGCGCTGGCGGATCGCTCAGTGCCGCCTCGTCGCCAGGCGCTCCCGCCGACGCCGGTGGAGGTGGACGCCGTCTGTGCGTTCGCGCTCCGCCATCCCACCATGGGGTATAAGCGGCTGGCGTGGCTGATGATCGACGAGGATGTGGCCTGTCTACGGCCTTACCAGGTCTATCGGGTCCTTCTGGACGCGGACCTGCTGGCCCGGCGCCCGGTGGTGACGGAAGAGCTCAGGCAACCGGAAGTGCCCACCCAGCCGGATCAGGTCTGGCATATCGACCTCATGTACCTGTACGTCCGGCCCCGCTGGTACTACCTGGTGGACATCCTGGATGGGTACAGCCGCTTTCTGGTGCACTGGAGTCTGAACCGGACCCTGGGGGCGGAGGCGGTCACGCTGACGATCCAGCAGGCGCTGGATGGGTTGGAGGGACGCCGGCCTGGGTGCCCGCTCTTGATCCACGACCACGGCGCGCAGTTCCTAAGCGCGGAGTGGCGGCGTTTCGTGATCGGTGCCGGGCTGGTGGACGTCAAGACCCGGGTCGCTCACCCCGAGTCCAACGGGCGGCTGGAACGACTGCACCGCACGCATCGGGAAGAAGGGGTCGGCGGGTACGACCTGAGCGAGTACTACCAGGCTGTGGACGCCTTAACCCGCTGGAGCCACTACTACAACTATCGGCGGCCTCACTCGGCTTTAGGCTACATGCCGCCCATTGAGTACTACCGCGGCGATCCCCAGGCTCGTTGGGGAGAGCGCCGGCGTAAGCTGGCGCAGGCCACCGAAGCACGCAGAGTGTACTGGAGGCAATCCGGCCATGGGAGACAGGACCCTCACATAATTGAGAGGGCGTTTTGTCTCACTTCGTGATGGGCAGGACACGGGAGCCTTTGGCTCAAGTGACCTTCTTCTCCCATCGCTCTCGCGGCGCTGGTTGATGCACCCTATCACAGAGCCGTCTTGCTTACGGCAAGTGGTCTCCGACGCCCGGCGGTCGACCCGCTCAGGCAGTCCCGCCGTCGCTCCCTCGCGTGCGACGCGCGGGAGGCTCCACCGCCTTTCCGCTCCAACCGGTTTCGCAGGACTATGGCCGAGGCGGCCTGGGCACTGATCTGGACGCGGCCAGTTGGCCAACGAACACCATCGGCTCACCTCGAAGGCCCTTTCGCCGCCGCGGCGGAGCGGCCCGTCCGCGCCCTGCTCATTTCACCGCGAGAAACTTGCCTTGACGCGGAGGCGGTATCGACCGCAGACCATTTACCCTCGTCCAATCCTCACCTACGCCTGCGCAGAAGCCTTCACTCCAGCCGCAGCCGTTCAATTGCCCCTGTCTTCCTGTGCGCCCGCTGGAGGTCTGCGCCGACCAGGGACGAGTACCGCAACGTGGTATTCAGGCTCTCGTGGCCGAGCAGCCGGCGCACCTCGTCCAACCCCGCGCCGTTTCGGAGCCAGGCCGTCGCCGCGAAGTGCCGGAGGGCGTGCGGGTGCAGGCGGCGGTGATCGGGTAGCCCGGCCTTCTGGCTGAGCCGGTGCATGATCTGCACGAGATGGCGGTACTTCAGCGGTCGGCCGGCGCGGTCACAGAACAGGAAGGCCTCCGGCGACGGCAGCGGGTGACGCGCGAGCCACGCCTTGAGCGCGCGCGTCGTGGTTGGACCAATGAACGTAACGCGATCCTTCCGGCCCTTGCCCGCTCGCACGAACAGCCCCGGGTCGGACGCACGCCAGTCTTCGACCAGGAGGCGGAGGACCTCACCGGCGCGCAAGCCAGCATCAGCGGGCACCAGGACGAGGGCACGAATCCTGATACCTTCGAGGGTTTCGGGACACGCCGCGAGGATGGCACGGAGGTCTTCTTCAGCCGGCACGTCGGGCAGCGTCTTCGGCGTGCGCATGGTGAAACCCCGCAGCGGGTTCTCGGGGAGAGCCCCGGTCTCGACGCACCAGCGGCAGAACGTCTTAAAGGTGCGGTACGCCTGGTGCTGGCGCGATGCCGAGAGGCCTTGCTCCTGCAGGCGCGCGAAGAACGCCCGAACGGTGCTGGGATTCGCCTCGGGGACGGCGGCGAAAAACCGCTCCAGCCACCAGCGGTACGTCTTCACCGTCGCGGACGTACACCCGGCCACCTGCTTTGTCAGCAGGAACGCCTCAAGGGCCTCGCGTAGGGGGTGAGCAGGGGCTTTTTCGGCGGATTCTGCGAGGGGTCGAACGGCGGAAACCCGCGTCCTGACTGGCTTGGCGGGCCCGGAGGGAATCGAACCCCCGACCAGAGGCTTAGGAGTCCCCTGCTCTATCCACTGAGCTACGGGCCCGGACTCGGCCTCATTCTACCTCAAGAAGGTCACTCGTTTCACCCGGAGACCCCTTCACTGATGCGGGCAACGCGGTGACCCCGGCGGCGCGTGGGCGGCACGCACAGGGAGCTGGCGGAAACCCGTGCGCGCCACGCCGCTGCTGAAGAGCACTTCGTTCTCGGGCGATTCCAGCCGAGCACGGATAGACCGTCAGGCGGCCGGTCATCCCTGCCAGAGCAGCTTGTGCAGCGCCGAGTGATCGAGATCGCCGTCGCCCTGGGCTACGAGTCGCTCGTACAGCGCAATCGTGCTGGCGAGGTGAGGCAGCCGCAAGCCGGCCGCTGTGGCGAGATCCTGGGCCATCCGCAAGTCCTTGAGCTGCGCGGCCGCCCGTCCACCCGGCACGTAGGCCCGCTCGATCATGCGCGTCCCGTGGATCTGGAGGATCTTCGAGTCGGCGAACCCACCCCGCAGTGCCTGCTGCACCAGGCGGGGGGCGATCCCGCATGCCTCGGCCAGGGCGAGGGCCTCGGCCACGGCCTCGATCGCAAGCCCCACGATCACCTGGTTGATCACCTTCACCGCATGCCCCGCGCCGGGCCCGCCCACGTGGACCACGTTACTGCCCAGCGCCTCGAGCACCGGCCTCGCGCGGGCAACGTCTTCCGGCGCCCCGCCGGCCATGATGGCCAGGGTGCCGCTGGCGGCGCCCTCCGGCCCGCCGGAAACCGGCGCGTCCGCCCATCCGATGCCGCGGGCCGCCAGCCGAGCGGCGTTGGCCCGCGACCGCGCCGGATCCGACGAGCCCATGTCGATCACCAGGTGCCCCGCTCGCAGGTGCGGCTCGAGGCGGTGCAGCACGCCGTCGGTGGCGTCGGAGTCGCTGAGCATGAGCAGGCACGTCCGGCTCGCTGCCGCCTCTTCCAGCGACGCGCACAGCGGGATCCCCGCCGCCAGCTCCGGGCTCAGCGGTGAGCGGTTCCATCCCCGCACGTCGAACCCGGCCCGCATCAGCGTGAGGGCCATGGGCCGGCCCATGAGCCCCATTCCGATCACGCTGACAGTCGAGGGCATCCGGGGGGCGCGCCTGCGGGCTACCGGATGATCTTGCCGAGACGGCGGTTGAGGGCGTGGAGCGTGGCCTTCACCGCGCCCGCGCCCGGATCGGGGCCGACCAGACAGGCACCCGCATGCCGCTCCGGCGGCATCCCGCCGTTGCTGAGCAGGACCGTGACGATCACGAAGGTGTCTGGCGGCGACTGCATCAGTCGCACCTGGTCCACCGCCGCTGTCCAACCCTCGGGCAGAACTTGATTTACGGCTGCGACCGTAGCCTCGGCCAGCAGCTTCATGGGGACGTTCCCCAGGCTCGAGCCGCGCGCTTCGCCTTGGACGCGGCGGTCACCGAGGCTCATGTGCACCGTGGCGGCGGCCGTCGGTCCCTCGACGGAGAATTCGAAGCGGTTCAGCCGAAGCCGCGGCTGCGCCCCGGCGGTCGCTTCGGCCAGCGGCGCGCGCACCCTGGCCTTCTCGATCTTCGTCTGGGTGGACTGCAGGCTGGCGATGGTGATCAGGTCGTCGATTGTTGCGCCAACATGCACATCGGGCCGCTCGGTGGTGCGCTTGCCGCCAGCGATCCCCAGCGAGGCCGACAGTGCCAGATCGGGACGCCCGCCCGGCACCTCGACCGAGGCGATGGCCTCCAGCACCCGGTGCCCCAGCGCCTCGGCCTGGTCGCGGGGACGCGTGGTCAGGATCGCAAACTCGTCGCCCCCGTAGCGGCAGAGCAGGTCCCTGGACGGATCCACCTGGGCCGCCAGCGCCTTCGCCACCGCCTTGATCAACCGGTCGCCCATCACGTGACCGAGTTGCTTGTTGACCTGCCCGAAGTTGTCCAGGTCGAGGAAGAGGAGCGCGACCTCGTGGCCACTGCGCAGCATCTGCTCGGCACGCTCCCGCAGCGTGGTGGACCAGGGCAGGTCGGTCAGGGGGTCCACCGGGCGCCCCAGCGCTCCCAGCACGTCCTCGCGCGTCACGATGCCGACCAGGCGGTCGTGCTCGACCACGGGCAGGTGCGTGACGCGGCGGTCTTCCATGAGGACATAGGCTGCGGCCAGGGGCATGTCCGGCGGCGCCGTGACCACCTCACGCGGCATCACCTCGGCCACCGGACGATAGGGAAGGGCGCGGATCAGGTCGCGGAGCGTGATGACGCCCACCAGCCGGCCGTCCTCGACTACCGGGAGCGCAGTGGCGTCGCTCTTCGACAGCAGCGCCACGGCGTCGGCGACGGTTTGAGCGGCGCCGATCGTGGGGACGTCGTGCCGCATGACCTGTTCGAGCGTCTTCATCCGACAGGATTGTTCGCACCCGTGCGGTTCGTCCCTTCCTCCAAACGGATGAATCCGCGAGAAGAATTGACGGATCGATGGGTTGACGCGGTTCGGAGGGAGGTTCTATGTAGAATGCCCGGAGGGTATCGGCGCGCCGCCTGGGGTCCCAGGAAAACCCCTGCCGGCGTTCGAACCTCAACATGGATGTGAGACCAGCAGACGGAGGGGTCCTCGTGGCACAGAAGCCTTTCGAGATCATTGCCGAGTGCATGATGGAGAGTCTGCCGGCCTCTGCTGATGTGGCCAGTTTGAGCGAGCGCATTGAAGCCGAGCGCCGGAAGCACCCGGGCGTCGTCCGGGCGGCGGTGCAGACGCCGGCCATTTTCCGTGACAGGGGCTACGTCTTGGAGACCCGTTTCCTGGTCTGGGCCGATGACGGCGCGGCCGCTGAGCGGATGGTCGAGAACCTGGTCAAGGCATCCGGGGTGACCTGCAGGGGGGTCCACCTGTCGGGCCGCGCCCTGGCCGAGGCGGACGTGCCCAAGCCTGCGGTCCCTGAGGCGAAGGCCAACGCGCCGGCACCAACGGCAGCGATCCGGCGGCCGGCCACGCGGCGGGCGAAGCGGACGCAGCGGGCGCCCAAGAAGGCTGTGGCGAGGGGGCGCGCGAGGAGCCGACGCAGGACACGGTAGCTGAACAACTGCACAGGCGCTGACGGGCGCGCCGGTTTGGATTCGTGCCCGGTTGGGTACTAGGGAAGTGACGACGGGTCCCAACGGTGACCGGCCATGACCGGTACGTTGTTCGTGATCCTGCAAGCCGGCGCGAAACCCGAGCCCAGGGCCGAGTTGCAAACGGCTTTCATGTTCGTAATCCTGGTGGTGCTGGGAGCGATCTTCTTTCTCTGGTTGATCTACAGCCGCTTCAGTAGACCACCCTGATCGCGTCTGGCGGCACGATGGGCGACCTCCGGATTGAGGGACTGACGATCGTACTTCGCGACGCCAGAGGCGCCCGGACCATTGTGCGGGACGTCTCCCTGCACGTCCCCGCCGGGACGTCGGTGGGGCTCGTGGGAGAGTCGGGCGCGGGCAAGTCCATGACGGCGTGCGCCGTGCTCCGGCTGCTCCCCACGGAGCAGGCGGTCATCGCGGCCGGTCGCATCGAATTCGCCGGTGTGGACCTGCTCTCGCTCCCCGAGGAACAGTTGCGCCCGTACCGCGGCGCGAAGATCGGCATGATCTTCCAGGAGCCCTCCAGCGCGCTCGATCCCCTGCTCACGGTCGGGGCGCAGGTGATGGAAGGCGTTGAGGCCCATTTCGGCAGACGCGGGGCACGGGAGCGGGCGCTGGAAGCGCTGCGGCGGGTGGAGCTGCCGCCGGAGATCTTCGGGCGGTATCCCCACCAGCTCTCGGGCGGCCAGCGCCAGCGCGTGCTGATCGCCTCGGCCCTGGCGCCCGGCCCCAGCCTGCTGATCGCCGATGAGCCCACGTCCGGCCTGGATGTGACGGTCGGGGCCCAGATCATGGATCTCCTCCACCGGTTGCAGCGCGAGCTGGGGATGTCGCTCCTGCTCATCACGCACAGCCTCGGGCTGGTGGCCCAGCGGACCGAGACCGTCTATGTCATGCGCCGCGGGGAGATCGTCGAGGCCGGCCCGACTTTGGACGTGTTCCGCGCGCCCAAACACCCCTACACGCAGGCACTGCTGCGCATGGCGCCCACCCTCTAGGGCGCATCCACCGACAGCCTGGCGCCGGTCGTTTCCTCCTCGAAAGTTGCCGCACTGTGCCATGGAATTGATGTAGAATTAGCAATTGTAAGACAGACTTACGGGCGTGAGAGCCCTCACCCAAGGAGGATGCCATGAAGAACGCGTTGCGGTTGCTCCTCGCTGCCCTTGCCGCCCTCTTGCTCGTGAGCGCGCTCCCCGGTCCCGTGCCTACAGGTCAGGCGCAGTGGCAACAGGCCGACCCTGACTGGCCGGGCGGCGGATAGTCGGCCCTAGGCTGACGGGAGAGGGGGAGGCCCGATGCGCCCCGGCGGTCGGAGAACACCGAGGGCTCTCACGGCTTGTCCTCCCGGCGCCGCGGTGCTACAGTTGTCTTACTATGGCTAAACCCTCTCCCAAAGTCGAGCGGGCATCGCGACCCGAGTGGTTGGTACAGTTCGGCCGGCGACTGAGGCAGGCGCGAGGATACGCCGGCATCACCCAGGAGCAGCTGGCCGGCGGGGACTGCAACAAGAGCTTCATCAGCCTACTGGAGAGCGGGCGGTCGTACCCGTCGGTCGAGACGGTAGCTGCGCTGGCCCGCCGGGCGGGCACCTCGGTGGCCTCGCTGCTCCTCGACCCCGAGGCGCTCCGGTGGGAGACGGCTTACAACCTGTTGCACCTCGCCTGGCATCTGGATCCTGTGGAGCGCGGGGCCGAAGCCCTGCGGCTCGCCGAGATGGCCGAGGCCGTGGTGCCCGGCCACCCTGCAGAGCTCAGTGCCCGCGCGATCCTGGTGCGGGCTCGCATCGCGGTAATGACAGACCGCCTGGTTGAAGGGGCCCAGTTGGCCGATCAGGCGGCGGCGGTCGCGCGCCGCCACCAGTTGCCCGGCGCGCTGGGCAGGGCCCTGGTCCTGCGAGGCATCGCCGCCGAGCGGCGGGGAGAGTACAGAGTGGCGGTGACCGTCCTCGGGAAGGCGCTGGAGATCATGCGGCAGGCGCGGTCCGCGCACACCGAGGACGAGGTGTGGGCCTGCCTGTCCCTGGGCGCTGCGTGGGGCCGCACCGGTCAGTTGGCCCGCGCGCGGCGGAGTTACCGGCGTGCGCTCGAGCTCGCCACGCGCCTGGGACTTCAGCGAATGCGCGGACGCGCGCTCACCGGACTCGCCCTGGCCGAATGGGCGTCGAGGCGCCCCGACCAGGCAGTGGACCTGCTCGAGCAGGCCTACGACGCCTTCGAACAGATCGAGGACCTGGCCGAGATGAGCCGCGTGCTCAACAACCTGGGGCTGCTGCGGCGCGAACAGGGGCTCTACGCCGAGGCGCTGGCAGTGCTCCAACGGGCCCTTCGCCTCAGAGACCGGCAGCCTGACGTGCGGGGCCGCAGCGCCACCCTCGACGAGATCGCACAGGTGTACCTGGCGATGTCCCGGTGGAACGAAGCTGCTCGCATCGCACGCCGGGCGCTGAAGGACGCCAGCGCGTCCGGCGACCAGTCGCGCCAGGCCGCGGCGCAGGTGACACTGGCCCGGGCGCTGCGCGCCCAGGGTCGCTGGCAGGAGGCCGTGGAACTGCTACAGGTTGCGGTGCCGACGCTCTCGCGCCTGGGGATGCACGCGCAGGCCGTCTCTGCCTCGACCGAGCTGAATCTGTTGCTGACCTCGCTGCGCGCGGGGCCGGTTGAGGAGCACGAGGCGCACAAAGGAGCATGACCGCCGTGGGAAGCCCGCTGCACAAGGAAGTGATCGGGGAACCTGCGGGCGACGCCATCTCGCAGGACGAACGCCGCAGGCTCATATGCCGGATGCCGTCGGGATGGGCAGTGCTTCATGACTGGCAGTACCTGCCCGGCTGTTCGCTGCTGGTGCCCGAACCGGCCGTTCGTGATTTTCACACGCTGTCGCTCGATCAGCGCCTGGTCTTCCTGCGGGACATGGCGCTGCTCGGCGAGGCCGTGCTGGCGGTGACCGGGGCCGCGACGATCAACTATTCGATCCTCGATGTCGCCCAGCGTCTGCAGGCCTGCGTCTGTCCCCGGTACGACTGGGAGCCTCGGGATAGGCGGTGGGGCCCATTTGACTGCTACGACATGCGCGAGGGGCAGAGGTTCGACCCGGTGCTCCACGCGCGCCTCGCGACGACTCTGGCAAGTTACCTGGAGCGGCTGCTGCTGAAGTTCTGACGAATCAGGCCGCGGCCGAGGTCTACGCGCGGGTCTCATCGCAACCGATAGCCCGGACCCCTGACTGGACAATCGCCGCGCTGCTCGCGGAGCGAGGGCAGAGCGCGAGCGGCCCCTGCATGTTGGATCGTGCCTGCGCGACGGATGATCCGGAGGGTCGGTTGATCCTAGGATGATAACGTGTTACGATTTGGAAGAATGGTAACACAACAGTCGGCCTTGCGGCGTTTCAGCATCTCCATGGCCGAGGATCTGGTGGCCCAGCTCGACGCCATGGTCCGGGCCAAGGGGTACCGCAACCGCTCCCATGCCGTGGCCGACATGGTGCGCGGCCAGCTCGTGGACTACCGGGCCGAGCGAGGGAATCACCCGATTGCGGGCACCATCACCCTCGTCTACGACCACCACAAGCGAGGCGTCCAGGCCCTGCTCACGGAGATCCAGCACCACCATCCTCACCTGATCATCTCCACCCTGCACGTGCACCTGGATCACCGCAACTGCCTGGAGGTGCTGGCCGTCCGCGGGCGCGCTCGTGACGTGAGGAGGATTGCTGACCGCCTGGTGGCGACGAGGGGGGTCAAACACGGGCGGCTCACGGTGACCACGACCGGGAAGGAGTTCACCGTCTGAGGGAGGTGTCGCATGCACATTCCCGACGGCTTCCTCGACGCCAAGACGGCGCTGGCCGGTGGCGCCCTGGCCGCGGCCGGTCTCGGCCTCGCCCTGCGCAGCGCCAGGCGGACGTTGCCCGACCGGAGCGTGCCGCTGATCGGCGTCGCCGCCGCGTTCATCTTCGCCGCGCAGATGCTCAACTTTCCCGTGGCCGGCGGTACGTCGGGGCACCTGATCGGAGCCACGCTGGCGGCCGTCCTGCTGGGGCCCACTGCGGCCGTCGTGGTGATGTCGTCGGTCTTGATTCTCCAGGCGTTCCTCTTCGCCGACGGCGGCATCACGGCGCTGGGCGCCAACATCTTCAACATGGCGGTGGTGGCGCCGCTGGTCGGGTACGCCGTCTATCGGGGCGCCAGCCGTCTGTTGCGCGGCGATCTGCGCGCGCGGCTGACCGGCACCGCCTTCGGCGCGTGGTGCTCGACGGTCGCCGCGTCGGTCGCCTGTGCCGGGCAGCTGGCGGTATCGGGGACGGTGGCCTGGGATGTAGCCTTTCCGGCCATGGCGGGCATCCACATGGTGATCGGCGTCGGCGAAGCGCTGATCACCGCGCTCGTGGTGGCCGCCGTCGCCAAGGCGCGCCCGGAGCTGCTCGACGACCGCCCTTTGGCGACCGGCCGGGTCGGGTACCGGACGCTTGTTGGCTACGGCGCCCTCGTGGCGTTGGGGCTCGCCGTCTTCATAGCACCCTTCGCGTCTACCTGGCCGGACGGCCTGGAGATGGTGGCGGAGCGCCTGGGGTTCGCCGAGCGGGCCTCCGAGAGCCTGGTGGCCTCCTCGCCCCTGGCCGACTATGCCGTCGCGGGCATCGGTTCTCCTGCCGCATCCACGGCCGTCGCCGGGGCGAGCGGCACGGTGGTCGCCTTCGTCCTGGCGTATGGGCTGGCCCGCCTCCTCGTGCCGCGGGGCGCCCGCGGTCCCGGTCCCCACGCGGGAGGCGCGCACGGCAGTGCACCACGGCCTGTCTGATCCCTACCAGCCCGGGTCGAGTCTCGTCCACCGACTGACACCGGCGGTGAAACTCGCCGCCGCGTTGGGTTTCGTCTTCGCGGTGGTGCTGCTGCCGCGCGCGGCCTGGCCCGCCTACGCCGCCGCGGCCCTGGCGCTGGTTGCCGCGGCCGTCGCATCCAGGGTGCCCCTGCGCCGTCTCGGCGCCCGGCTCCTGGTCGTCGAACCCTTCGCCATTGGGGTGGCCGTGCTCTCCCTGCTGCAGCGCGACGGCGTCCCGGTGTTCCTTGCGCTGCTTACGAAGAGCACCCTGTGCCTGGCCTGCATCGTCCTGCTGGGCGCCACGACGCGCTTCTCGGATGTCCTGCGGACGTTGACACGCCTGCGCGTCCCGTCCCTGCTGGTGACCACACTGGCGCTGTTGTACCGGTATCTCTACGTGCTGGTGGAGGAGATGGGCCGGATGCATCGAGCGCGGCGGAGCCGAACCTTCGTGCGCGGCCGGTGGTTTGCCTGGCGGTCATCCGCCACCGTGATCGGCCATCTCTTCCTGCGCACGTCGGAGCGCGCCGAGCGCATCTACGCCGCCATGCGCGCGCGGGGGTGGAAGACGTGAACGCCGTCGAGGTTCACCATCTGGCCTACCGGTACGCCGACGGCACTGAGGCCCTGCGCGACGTAAGCTTCGCCGTCGCCAAGGGCGACCGGGTCGGTGTGATCGGCCCAAACGGCGCCGGCAAGTCCACCCTGCTGTGGCACCTCAACGGTCTGCTGCCTGACCATCCGGCCGGTGAGGCCGCCGTGCGGGTCTTCGGGACGCCCGTGGCGGAGCCGCACCTGCCCGCCATCCGCGCGCAGGTCGGCCTGCTGTTCCAGGATCCGGATGATCAGCTGTTCTGTCCCACCGTCTGGGAGGATGTCGCGTTTGGCCCGCAGCAGTTGGGCCGGCGGGAGCCGGAGCTGTCGGCCTGCGTCCGGGAGGCCCTGGCGCGCGTGGGCCTGGCGGGGTTCGAGGACCGCCATCCGTCCCGCCTCAGTCACGGCGAGAAGCGCCGGGTCTGCCTGGCTGGCCTGCTGGCGTGCGAGGCCCGCATCCTGGCCCTGGACGAACCGTCCAGCGGTCTGGACCCGCGGGGGCGGCGCGAGCTCGTGGCCCTCCTGAAGAACCTGCCCGTAACCCAGATCATCGCCACCCACGATCTGGAACTGGTGGTCGAGGTGTGCCCGCGGGTGGTGGTCCTCGACGGCGGAGCGGTGGTGGCCGAGGGGCCGACGCTGCAGGTCCTCAACGACGAGGAGCTGATGCTGGCCCACGGTTTGGAGCGGCCCCACATCCTGCGGCACCGACACCCGCACTGAGCCGCGCCAGAGTCCATTCCGGCACTTGACGGGCGCCCGGTCATCAGTGTAGCATATGCTCGCTTCTTGAGCATATGCTCACACAGGTGTACATCGGCTCACGTGGACGACGACCTGGAACTGCTCACCAAGGTGGCCACCCTCTACCACCTGCACGGGCTGACCCAGCGTCAGGTCGGAGCACGGCTGGGTCTGTCACGACAGACCGTCGGACGGATGCTCACCCGCGCCCGCGCCAGGGGCATCGTCGAAGTCCGCATCAGGTCACCCGTGTCAGTCTCGTCCGACCTGGCAGCCCGGCTGGAGGCTGCCTTCGGCCTGGCAGAGGCCGTCGTGGTGCGACCCTCAGACGAGAGCGACGACGCCGTCAAGGCCGCGCTGGGCGAGGCCGCCGCGCGGTTCTTGGAGCGCCATCTTCGAGCCGGAGACGTAGTGGGGCTGGCGTGGGGCAGCACCCTCTACCAGATGGCGCGCCAGCTCCGGTCGCGTCGCATCAGTCGCGTCAAGGTCGTGCAGTTGAACGGGAGCCTGGTGCGCAACACCCACGTCTCCCATGCGGAGTACATCGTCCAGCACACAGCGGAAGTCTTCGGCGGTGAGTCCACCCTGCTGGCTGCCCCCCTGATGGTGGACACCCAGGCCATCAAGGAGAGCATGTTGCAAGACTCCCGCATCGCGTCGGCGCTGGCCCTCGCCCGGCGCGCCCAGGTGGCGGTGTTCGGCATCGGCGCGGTGTCCCGCGACTCGTCGCTCGTACGCGCGGGTTATGTGGATCAAGCGCTCCTGCAGGACCTTCGCGAGATGGGCGCCGTGGGTGAGATCTGCGGGCGGTTCTACGACCTGGGCGGCCGGCCCTGCGCCTCGGATCTGGGGGATCGCACGCTAGCGGTAGAGCTGGCCGATTTCCGTACCAAGCGCCTTGCGGTGGGGGTGGCGGGAGGGAGCCGCAAGGTGGACGGGATCTTGGGCGCGCTGACCGGGCGGTACTGCAACGTGCTGATTACCGATGCGGTGGTAGCTGGAGCCCTGCTGAGACGACACGAGGCGGGCGCCCGGGAACTGGCGGCGGTGGCGCAAGGTCAGGACGGTGCGGCCCGGGGCGCGAGGCCTGAGGGCTAGACGCCGAAACCAGAAAGGGGGATGCCGATGAGGCTGGTCACAACCGTTGTGGTATGCCTGCTCGTAGTGGGGACGATGTCCACCGGGGGTCTGGCGCAGGCCCGATTCGACTGGCGCCAGGCAGAAGGGACCGAGCTCCGGGTGCTGGCGTTGCGGGCGTGGTTCACCGATCTGTTCAAGGAACGCCTGCCCGAATTCGAGCGGCGCACCGGCATCAAGGTCATCATCGAGGATTTCCCCGAAGACCCGTTCCGACAGAAGCTGGCGGTGGAACTGGCGGCGGCCAGCCGCCGGGTCGACGTGTTCAACACCGGGACCTCCTACGAGGGACGTCGGTTTGCGACCTCGGGGTGGTACGCTGATTTGACACCCCTGCTGCGCGATCCCACGGCGACGAGTCCCGAGTGGGGCGGCACCGATTTCATGGACAGCGTCTGGAAGGCCCAGGAGTTCGACGGCCGGCATGTGGCCGTGCCGCTGCAGGTGGTCTCCCAGGTGCTGTTCTACCGCAAGGACCTGTTTGACGCGGCCGGGCTGCGCCCACCCCGGACGCTGGATGAACTGGAGGAGGCCGCCCGGCGGCTGCACCGGCCTCCAGACGTGTACGGCTTCGTCTCCCGCGGCCGGAAGACCCAGGCGCCTTATAGTTGGGCCCACTTCCTGTACGCGCACGGCGGCAGTTGGCTGACACCCGACGGAAGGACTGGCGTGGCATCGCCGGCGGCGGTGGCGGCGCTCGCACAGTACGCGCGCATCCTGCGGAACTTCGGCGATCCCGGCGTGCTCGATGCCGGGCCGATCGAGGTCCAGACGCTGTTCGCTCAAGGGCGCGCCGCCATGATCCTGGACGCCGGTTCCTGGGCCGGCATCTTCGGCGATCCGAACCGCTCGCGCGTCTTCGGCCGGTGGGCGGTGGCACCTGCTCCGTCGGGCCCTGCGGGCGTGACCTATGAGTTGTGGGCCTGGAGCCTGGCGCTGTCGCCGTACTCTGAGAAGAAGCGGGCCGGGTGGCTCTTCATCCAGTGGGCCACCAGCAAGGAGATGCAGCGCATCCTCCACGCGCGGGGATTCCCCATGCCCCGCAGTTCACTGTGGGCCGAGCCGGCATGGCGTACGACTATGGAGCCCACGTGGCTGGAGACGATGCTGATGCAACTGCGCACCGCCAGACCCATCGGGCACCCGCCCGTCGTAGCGACCGCCGAGGTGGTAGACCTGGTGGGGACGGCCATCAGCGGCGCCCTGGCCGGACGTGATGCCCGCGCAGAGCTGGAGGCGACGGCCCGTCGGGTCAACGACGTGCTGGAGCGGACCGAGCCCAAGCGCAGGTGACGAGTCAGTGTTCGGGCAGGACCGGCGGGTAGGATGGGGTTTCATCCTACCCGCCCTCCTCGTGTTGGCGGTCACGGTGATCTTCCCCGTAGCCTACACCGCCGTGATGAGCCTGACGCGCTGGTCGGCATCCTCGCTTGCGGCGCCCGAGTGGGTCGGGGCGGCCAACTACGCGCAGATCACCGTAGCCGACGCCCGGTTCTGGCACTCGCTGATGGTCACCGCCTACTTCTCGGGCGTCGCGGTGACCGCTGAGGTGATCTTGGGGGTGGCCCTCGCCCAGTTCCTCAACCGACCGTTCGCGGCCAAGGGGCTGGTCCAGACGCTCCTGCTCCTCCCGGTGGCCGGCACGCCCGCCGCCCTGGCACTGGTCTGGCGGAACATGTACAACCCCTCGTACGGCATTCTCAACTGGTTCCTGGCGAGCCTGGGGCTGCCGCCCCAGCGCTGGCTCTTCGGGCCGCAGTCGGTCCTGCCGTCTCTGATCCTGATGGATGTCTGGCAGTGGACCCCCTTTGTGGCCCTCATCGTACTGACGGCCATGATGGCGCTTCCCACCGATCCCCTGGAAGCCGCCATCGTGGACGGTGCCAGCCCATGGCAGGTCTTCTGGATGGTGACGCTGCCCATGGTCCGGCCCTCGATCATGGCGGCGGCCATCCTGCGGCTGATCGACGCACTCAAGACATTCGACCAGATCTTCATCACCACGCAGGGCGGCCCGGGGACCGCGTCGCAGACTCTGGTCCTGTACATCTTCGACCAGGCGTTCCGGTACTTCAACTTTGGGTATGCCAGCGCCCTGATCATGGTCCTCGTGGCGGTGATCTTGGGCAGCAACATGGTGCTGATCCGGTGGCGCAAGGGGGCCCATGGTGAAGCGGCCTAGCGCCTTGTTCTATGTGATCCTGGTGCCCCTGCTGGCCGTCTTCGTGTTTCCCTACGCGTGGATGCTCTTCAACAGCTTCAGGACCACGGCGGATATCTATGCGTACCCACCGGTGCTGACCGCGCACCTTACGCTGGAGAACTTCCGGGCCGTCTTCAAGGAGACGCCGTTTCTTCGCTACACGGCCAACAGCGTGGCGGTCACGGCGGGAGCGGTGCTGCTGGGCCTCGTGCTGGGCCTGCCGGCGGCGTACGGGATCGCCCGCAGCGGCCGCGGCGGACTCGCCGTGTGGGTGCTGGTGTGGCGCATGTTTCCCGGCATTTCGTTCCTCGTGCCCTGGTTCGTGGCCTATCGGGTGCTGGGGCTGCTGGATACGTACACGGGACTGGTGGCCGCGCACCTGGTGATCACGGTGCCCCTGATCACGTGGGTGATGCTGGCGTTCTTCGAGGACGTGCCGGTGGAGATCGAGGAGGCGGCGCGGATCGACGGGTGCTCGCCCCTCGGGGTCTTCCTGCGCGTGGCATTGCCCCTGGTGCGCCCCGGCGTGCTCTCGGCGTCTATGCTGGGGGTGGTGTTCACCTGGAACCACTTCCTGTTCCCTTTGATCCTTGCCGGAGACCGCACGAAGACGCTGCCCGTCGTGGTGTACAACTTCATGACGTTCGAGGAGCTCAAGCTGGGCGGGGTATTCGCGTCGGCGGTGCTGATCGTGTTGCCCATCGTGGTCGGGGTACTGGCGGGGCAGAAACACTTCGTCTCGGGCCTGACGGCCGGGGGCCTGAAGGGCTAGGGGGTGGATCGATGCGTCTGACCGTGCTGGGGCGCTCTGGAGGATATCCCCGACCGGGAGAGGCATGCGCCGGGTACCTGGTGGAGGGCGGGGACGCCCGCCTGCTCCTCGACCTCGGCTACGGGGTGGTCTCGCGACTGCTCGCGCGGTGGGACCCTCGATCCATCGGTGCGGTCGTGCTGTCCCACCTGCACCCGGATCACGTAGCCGACTTTCCCGCCTTCCAACTGGCGCTGGAGTATGCGCCCTTCCCCCCGCAACGCTGGTCCGCGCGACCGCCGGTCCTGGCTCCCAGTGGCGCTCGCGAGCACCTCATGGCCTTCGGCCCCGAGGGCGAGGGCAGCCGGATCGTGGGCGATTTCGACTTTCACGTCATGGACGGTGCCGGCAGCCTGCAGCTCGTTGGATTCACCATTCGATGGGAGCGCGTGCGCCACGCCGTGGAGGCGTATGCTGTGCGGTTGGAGCGCGACGGGCGGTCGCTGGTCTACACCGGCGATACCGGAGAGTGCGAGGGCATCGAGCGGCTTGCCCAGAGAGCCGACGTGTTGCTGGCGGAGGCGACGTTCCCGGAGCGGCTGCAGGAGGCCGGGGCGGCGTTCGTGCACCTCTCCGGCCTGAGCGCCGGGCGGCTGGCTGCCCGGGCGGGGACGCGGCGGCTGCTTCTGACGCACTTCTTCCCGTGCACCGATCCCGTCGAGGAAGCAGACGCTGCGGCAGCGGAGTTTGGCGGACCGGTGGAGGCGGTGGTCGAGGGCGCCACCTACGAGATCTAAAGAGGCGGTCACCACATCGGCAAAGGAGGCAGGAGGCAGTGGGCCGGATCACGATCCTGGGCGCGGGATTCATGGGGTCAGCGCTGAGTGTACCTGCCAGCGACAACGGGCACAGCGTTGCCCTGTGGGGTACCCACCTGGACGGCCACATCATCGACGCCCTGCGTGCCGGTCGGGTCCATCCCAAACTGCAGCTCTCATTGCCGGCGTCCGTCACTCCCTTTGCGTCGGCGGAACTGGAGGCGGCGTTGGAGGGCGCTGAGATGGTCATCCTGGCCGTGACATCCGAGGGGGCGTTGCCGGTGCTGGAACGCGCTCACGGGTTGATGCGGCCCGGTGTGCCCTTGCTGGTGGCGTCCAAGGGTCTGGTGCCCTCCAACGGAGCGGTCTCGACGCTCTCGACGGCTATCCGGGCGAGGTGGGCGGCGCGGACCGTGACCATCGGAGGTCCCAGCAAGGCAGTGGAGCTCGCGAGACGGGTGCCCACCGAGGTCATGTACGCATCGCCGGACGCGCAGGCGCGAGCGCAGGCGCGCCGGTGGATGGAGACGAGCTACTACTGTGTCCACGAGAGCACCGATCAGCAGGGGCTGGAGCTGTGCTCGGCCCTGAAGAACGCCTACGCCGTCGCCGTGGGGCTCTGCGATGGGTTGGTGGCAGCGGGGCGAGCCGAGGCCCTCTACAATCTCAAGGCCGCCCTCTTCTCCCACGCCATTGAGGAAATGGAGATCCTAGGCCAGTGTGTTGACATCCAGCCCCAGACGTTCTACGGCCTGGGCGGTGTCGGGGACCTCTTCGTCACCGCGGTCGCCGGCCGGAACCGAACCTTCGGCGAGATGCGGGGCAGCGGGCTGCCGACGGCGGTTGTGGTCGAACGGCTCAAGGCGCGGGACGAGTTGACCGAAGGGTACGCCGCCATTCACTGGTGCTGGCGGTTCGCACACGATCACGCCGTTGCCGACCGGCTGCCCCTCCTCCAGGCAGTCTACCGAATCGTGTACGAGGAAGCCGATCCGGCCCGGGAGCTCGCCGCATCCTGTTTCGGCGGGTGACGCGCCCGCCCTTGCACCACAAACCGCCGAAGTATACCGTATGTGGCAGCAGCATATATCGCCAGCTCTCTGGGACCATGAGGAAAACAACGCTCTGTCTGCCCGAGGATCTGGTCGTGCGCCTGCGACAGCTGGCCAAACGCGTGGGGCGTCCGTCCGCCGCCCTTGTCCGTGAGGCGGTGCAGCGGTACGTGTCGGTTGAGGAGGCACCGGCGCCTAAGTCCGTAGGGGGCAGGCTACGACCCGGAGCTATCCGGGCGGAAGAGTGAAGCCTGGCTGCGCGCTCGATGGGCACGGCGTCGGTGATGCTGAACCTGGACACGTCGGCGGTCTTCTCCCTGTGTAACCGGGCCGAGATCGCCTATCTGTTGGAAGCACGACTCGGTCCGGCGGTGCTGGCGGCATTCCTTCAGGATCGAGAACGGGGCGTCTACACCCTGGACTACGGCGAAGATGATTCTCCCCGCAGTAGAGAGCTGGTCAGCCGGTATCAGCGCCTCCCCCTGGGGTTCGCCGATGCGGCGGTCGTGGCGTGCGCCGAACGGCGTGGCGGGCGCGTGTTGACCCTGGACGAGCAGGACTTCCGGGTCGTCGAGGCCGAGGGGAAGATCACACTGGCGTGAGCCGACTTCCGTGAACTGGAGGCGGATGGAGAGTGGGGGTCGAAGAAAGGCACGTCAGGCTGAAGCCGCTCCCGTCTGACATCGGGGGACGGCTCGAGACGGTCGCCTCGGTCCTCCTCCAGCACCCGGTGCGCTTGGGCTACCTCTTTGGGTCAGCCGCCCGTGACCCCGCGAGGGCCAGCGATGTGGACATCGCCGTGCTGCCAGAGCAGGGGTTCTCCTACACGGCGCTGTACGCCGATCTGTCAGCGGCCCTCGGCACAGACCGTCTCGACCTCGCCGACCTGAGGTTCGCGACCCCCCTGTTGCAGTGGCAGGTCGTCACCGGCGGTCGCCGCTTGGTGGCTACCTCCGACCTCGAAGCCGCTGTGTACGAGCAGGCCGCTCGGAGCCGCTACCGCGATCACAGGGTGTGGTGGACGGGCCGGGCCGCCACCCCGGGAGGAGCGCTCGCCATGACCATGCGCCGGGACCTGATTCTACAATCCTTGGCTGAATTGGAGCGCGTCGCCCAGGAACTCGAGAAGTACCGATCAGTCACCGCCGATGCGTTGGCCAGGGATCTCAGCCTGCGGTGGACGGTGGAGCGCGGACTGCTGGCCGGGCTCGGAATTGTCTTTCGGGTCGCCGAGCACATCCTGGCGGCGCACTTCCACCGGGCCCCCGACACCTACGAGGGACTGCTAACTGACCTTCGGGATTGCGGGGTCCTCCCCGAAGAGCTCTACGCCCGCCTGCGGGGGTCTGGGGGGTTCCGCAACGTCCTGGTCCACGAGTACGTCACGGTGGACCTCAAAGAAATTGAGAATTCACTGCACGGGGCGCCGTTCACCTTCCGCGCCTTCGGCGAGGCGGTCTCGGGATGGCTTGCGCGCCTCGCTGATGCTCCCTGACGGAGGATATCTCCCCGCCGACCGCGCATGGGTTCTTCCATGGACCCTGGTGCCGGCGGTCTTACGGCCGTAGTGCTCACGTGGTGGATCGTGAGCCTCTCGGGTGTCCTCATGCCCGGACCTGTCTCTGCCATGGCCGTCAGCGGGGGCGCGCGCCGGGGCCTCGTCGCAGGTCCGCTCATCACGGCCGGCCACGCGGCGGCAGAGATCTGCATGGTGGGCGCCCTGGTCGTGGGGCTGAGCCAGGTCCTGCAGCGGCCGGCGGTCGTCGGCGCGATCGGACTGCTGGGTGGCGCGGTGCTCCTCCCGATGGGCTGGAGCGTGGTGCAGACTGCGCGGCGCGCTCCGTCAGGGCCGTCGGCCGTGGGTGCGTCGGCGCAGCAGGACGGGAGCCTGGTGCGCGCCGGGATGCTCACGACCGTCGCCAATCCCTACTGGTATCTCTGGTGGGCGACCGTCGGGGCCGCCTATCTGGTCGCCTTCCGTCCGTACGGCATCGCCGCCGTGATCGTGCTCTTCCTTGCCGGCCACCTGGCGCTGGATCTGGGCTGGAACAGTCTTCTGGCCCTGGTGGTCGGCGCGAGGCGCGGGCGCGTGCCTGCACGAGTCTACCAGGTCGTGCTGGGAATCTGCGGGGCGTTCGTCATGGTCATGAGCGGCTATTTCGTGTATTCGGGGATCACGTTTCTGCTCTCAACGACCCAACGATAGAGAAACGATGCGGCTCGCAGCAGGGTGATCAGCGGCGGCGTGGCTCGTGGCTCAGGAAGCCGCCCAGAGCCTCAAGACCCCGCACCAGGGTGTCCTGGTCGCAGCTGTACCGTATCCGCAGGTGGTGGGGAGATTCGAAATGGTCGCCCGGCGCGACGAGGACACCTGTCGTGGCGAGGAGCTGCTCTGCGAGAGTTTCGGAGTCTACGTCCAGGCGATACCTGACGAACGCGGTGTGCCCCGCCATCGGGGGAACCCAGCTCACAAGTGTCCGGTGAGCGGCGACCCAGTCCGCCAGGATCGCCCGGTGGTCGCGGATGATCGTCTTGGCGCGATCGAGATGACGGCTGAAGTTGGCCGGCTCGAGCGCGAGGCCTGCCAGGTACTCGCCGATTCCGGAGTGGCAGAGGGTGGTATAGTCCTTGTGCGCCCAGCAGTCCTCGACGAACTCCTCGGGTCCCACGAGCCAGCCGATCCGAATTCCAGTGATGCCGACCTTCGACAAGCTCCCGGTGCAGACCCCCTTTGCGTACCACTCAATCGGCGCCGCAGCCTGTTCTCCCTCCACTTCGAGCCACCGGAGGGCGCCATCGCAGAGGATCCACGCGCCGACCGACTCCGCGAGTCGGGAAATCCACCGCATTTCCTCCTGAGAGAAGACGGTGCCGGTCGGGTTGTTCGGATTCACACAGAGAATCAGCTTGGTCTTCCGCGTTACCAGCCGCTCCAGTTCCTGGGGGTCGAGGCGATATCCGCGTTCCTCGTCGAGCCAGCAGCGCTTCACCACCGCCCCCAGGCTCTCCGCGAGGCCGATGCACTGCATATAGGTGGGGACGATGGCCACCATCTCGTCGCCGGGCTCGAGGAGCCGATAGACAGCCAGGAGGTTCGCCTCTGCCGTCCCGGTGGTGACGAGGACGTTCCGCTGGGTGGCGCCTTTGTAGAGGGCGGCGATCTGACTGCGCAGGCGCTCTGAGCCGTTGGTCATCCCGTAGCTCAGAACCATGTCTGGGTCGAGGCCCGGGACGATGTCGCGGAGTTTGAGCTTCGTGATCCCTGCACTGGCCAGGTCGTAGGTACAAGGCTTCAGCAGCCAGCGCTCGAGCTGAAAGGGTTTGAGTTTCACGGCGCCTCCTCCTCGAAGTCCCTGCCTCCGAGAGTCATTCGAAGCGAATCCGGGGATCGATGACCGCGTACAGTACGTCGGTCAGTAGGTTAATGATGATGAACAGGAACGCGGTGAACAGCACGGCTCCCTGGATGATGGGGTAGTCGCGCTTCTGGATGGCGTCGAAGATCAGCCGGCCGACCCCGGGCCAGCCGTAGACGACCTCGACCAGCACCGCGCCAGCCAACTGCATGCCGAAGCGTGTCCCGGCAACCGTGATCACCGGGATCAGCGCGTTCTTGAGGGCGTGGCGGACCAGCACCACCCGCTCCGCCAGACCCTTCGCCCGTGCCACGGCAACGTACTCGTGGTTGAGCACCTCCACCATGCTCGTACGGGTCATGCGCGACAGGGTCGTGATGGGAATGACCGCCAGCGAGAAGGCGGGCAGGACCAGGTGCTTCAGCCCGTCAGCCAGCGCGGCCCAGTTTCCCTGGATGAGGCTATCTACGAAGACGAGGCCGGTGATCCGGGGCAGGGTGATGCTCAGGTCGAGGCGGCCAGAGATCGGCAGCAGTTTCAGCCATACCCCAAAGACGTACAGCAGCATCAGCCCGAACCAGAAGATCGGGACGGACATGCCCAGCACACTGACGATGGTCGCGCCCAGGTCCACCCGCGTGTTGTGGGCGGTCGCCGAGAGCGCACCCAGGCTGATGCCGATCAGCAGGGCAAAGCCGGTGGCGATTATCGTCAGCTCAAAGGTGGCCGGGAAGCGGCTCCAGATCTCATCTGCAACGGGCCGTTGGCTCATGATTGACGCGCCCAGGTCGCCCCGGATCAGCGCCCTGGCCCAGATTGCAAACTGGATGAGCACGGGCCGGTCGAGGCCCAGGTGGCGGCGCAGTTCCTGGGCGCGCTCCGGTGTGGCGAACCCGCCGAGCATGACTTCGGCCGGATCGCCCGGGATGAGGCGAATGAGGACGAACACCACGATGGCCACACCCACCAGCGTCGGGATGAGGGCCAGGATCCTGCGAACGATGTAGCCGGTCATAGTCGCCCTCAGAGGTAGCCTACGAACGGCCTGCGCACCGCCGCGGAGTGGCCCCACGTGAGGAGGGTGACCACGTCGAAGATCGGCACGGGTGCGGCCTCCTGCATGGCGGACGCGAAGGGCGGCAAGTTGGTACACTCCAGAACGAGGGCGCCGATATCGAGATCAGTCTTGACGAGGCGGCGGGCCACATCCGCCATCGCGCGGTGCATCTGCCGGATCTCGTCCTCAGTGAGGCTGTCGGCGTAGAGCAGGCGCAGAAACTCGGTCTCGCCCTCGATGCCTGCGATCACGACCGGCACCGTGCGAGACGTCCAGCCCAGCGGCTCGAAGTACGCGTCGGTCAGCGCCCGGCTGTCCGCCGTGATGATCCCCACGCGGCGGCCCGGGCCGAGCGCGCCGGCGATCCATGGGACCTGCAGGAGGCTGCTGCTGAGGACCGGTACGCGTACCGCGGCCTGCAACTCGCGCTGCAGGATCGAGAGGTAGCCGCAGCCGGTCCCGATGATCCGCGCGCCGGCCGCCTCCAGCGCGCGAGCCGCCTCGACGAAACGAGGCGCAGCCGCTCGAGCCCGGTCGGGGTTCTTGAGATCGGCGGGATCCACACCGTCAACCAGTTCGTACCTGACCGGGAACGGGAAGGTGGTCGCGTTGCCGACGTCACCGGGAAGCCTCAGGATCCGGTCCCGTTGCATGAGGATCCCCACCGCCTGTCCGAAGATCGCACGCCGGGATGCCATCCCAGTCCTCCTCATGAGCGTAGTGACCGCATGCGCGGATCGAGGATATCCCGGAGCCCGTCGCCCAGGAGCACGAACCCCAACGTCGCCAGCATGATGGCCAGACCCGGGAAGGTGGACGGCCACCAGACCCCCAGCACGAGCATGTCCTTCCCGCTGCTGATCATGGCACCCCACTCTGGCGTGGGCGGTGAAATCCCCAGGCCCAGGAACCCCAGTGCGGCGATGTACAGGATGGTCTCGCCCAGGGACAAGGCGGAAAACACCACGATCTGTGGCATCGCGTTCGGGAGCAGGTGCCGCACGATGATCCGCAGTGGGCCGACGCCAAGTGCCCGTGCCGCCTCGGTGAACTCCCGGGCTTTGAGGCTGAGCGTGACGCCGCGCACAATCCGCGCCATGGTCGGGGTGAAGACAATACCGATGGCGAGGACGGCATTCACCACGCCCTGGCCCAGCACGGCCATGATGGCAATGGCGAGAATGATATAGGGGAAGGACAACAGCACGTCGACCACCCGCATCACGATCGCATCCAGCCGTCCGCCGAAGTAGCCGGCCGCCAGGCCGACCGATACGCCCAAGAGGTTCATGAGGAGGATGGCGATGACGCCTACCACCAGAGACACCCGCGCGCCGTAGATGACCCGGCTGAGAATGTCGCGGCCCAACTCGTCGGTCCCGAACAGGTACCTCAGGTTGCCGGCCCACAGCCCCGGGACCATGCGGCGATCGAGGTTCTGTTGGAGCGGGTCGTGCGGGGCCAGCAGCGGCGCCAGCAGGCCGAGCAGCAGCAGGCCGCCGATGATGAGGACGCCAGCCAGCGCCAGGCGACTGCGACGGAGCCGCTTCCACAGCCCCGCGCCCCGGCCCACCCCGGGCGCCAAGACACCCTTAGAGAACGAGGAGGTCGCGGGACGCGGTGGAGAGGAATTCGACGCCATGCTCCGCCACGAGCACCGTATCCTCGAGCTGCAACCCGCCCCAGCCGAGCTCGTAGTAGGGCGTCTCGATGTTGACCACCATGCCGGCTTGCAGGGGCTCCGCGGTCTCGGCCGCGATCGCCGGGGCGTCATAGGGCTCAAGCCCGATGCCGTGCCCGCAGTGGCGGCGGTCAAAGTGCGGGATCCCGGTGGCGCGCACAGCCCGGACGGCTGCCTCGAAGACCTCGGCGCCGGTGCGGCCGGGCCTGATGGCGCCGATGCCCGCGGCTTCGCCGGCCTGGATCGCCGCGTAGTAGGCGGCAAGGCGACGGTCTGGACGGCCCAACACCGCGGTCCTGGCCAAGTCGGCGTAGTATCCGTGGTACTCACAGCCGAAATCCACCATAAGCAGGTCGTTCAATCTCAACCGACGATCAGTCGGAAGACGGTCGACGAGCGCCGACGCACTACCAGCCCCCACATACCACAGGGTCGGACGGGCGCCGGCCGCCGTCATCACCTCGATTGCGCGATGCGCGAGTGCCGCCTCGCTGACTCCCGGCTGGGCAGTGGCCCAGACGGCGGCCATGGCCTCCTCTACGATAGCTGCGGCTGTTCGGAGCACCTGGATCTCACCCGGTTCCTTCACCGCTCGGACTGCCCGGAACAGACCTGATGCCGGAACCAGGTCTACCTCCGGGAGGGCAGCCGCCAGCTGGGCGTAGAGCGCGGCAGGGAGGCCCATGTCGTCAACCCCCGCGCGACGCACTCCACTGTCCTTCAAGATGTCCGCAGCCGCCTGCACTGCATCCCGTGCCGGAACGGTCGTGCGGAGCAGTTCGGCCACCTCTGCGGCCTCGGCGTCAAGCTCGCCGTCCGCCTGCGAGACCATCATGAAGTTGCGGCCGTACGGTCGGAAGCGTGTGAGTGCCCCGCGAAACACGAGAGGGGAGGCATCCGTGATCGGCGCGATCAGGACCGGTGAATCTGCGTCCTGCAAGAGCACGCCGAGCAACGGGTGCCCCCCCGCAAACAGGCCGAGCGACTGCATATCCAGCGCGAAGCCGGTCATGTAGCGGACGTTCGCGGGCGACGCCGCTAGCAGGGCCTCAACACCGAGGTCCCGCATCGCCGCCTTGAGCCGCGCCACCCGGGACGCCCCCGGCAGGATGATGTGGCCGGCCTCAGCGGCGGCGGACACTGTAGAATCGCGTGAGACCGTCAGCCGAGATCTCCACACCCGCAAACGCTGCGCTGTGGGCCCAGGCGTACGCTGGATGCATTAGCGGCACGATGGGCGCATCCTCCATGTACAGTCTCTGGATCTCCCGGTAGATTCGGTTGCGCTCGTCGAGATCGAACGTGCGCGCGGCCTGCGTCGCCATCTGGCGGAGCCTCTGACCCGGCGGCGTGTTCGGGTAATATGTGGCCGACTCCAGGCCCAAGAGAGCCACGCGGATCAGGAAGTCGGGCTGCGGGGGCGTGTACCAGCCTTTCATCGCCAGCTCCCCCTGCAGCGTATTGATGCTTCGCCAGTAGATCGCCGTGTCCAGGACCGAGAGCTTGGCGTCGATGCCTACCTTCGCCAGGTCGGAATGGACCTTCTCCGCCACCTGAAGGACATTAGGAATGAACGGCCGTTCCACGTTGAACGTCCACAACTGTGTGCTGAAACCTGCGGTGAGTCCGGCTTCGCCCAGCAGCGCCTTCGCCTTGGCCAGGTCATAGGGATACTTGGGCACGCCGGGATTGTAGCCGGGCATCCACGGCGGAAGCATACTCTCGGCGACGATGCCCAACCCCCCCTGGATCACCCGCATGATCGTGCCGCGGTCGATGGCGTGGTTGAGGGCCCGACGAACCATGACGTTGTCGAGGGGCTTCTTCTGATCGTTGATCGCCACGTAACCGATGCACGAGCAGGGTTTGGTCAACAGGGCGAGCGCCCGATCGCCTTCTATGGCCGGCCGCTGGTCTGGCAGGATTCCCTTGAGAAAGTGGCCGGATCCTCGCTTGAGTTCCAGTAGACGGCTGCTTGGGTCGGGGACGACGCGGAAGACCACCTGGTCGAGACCCGGCGCGCCAGCCCAGTACTCTTTGTTGGCAACCAGGGTGATGTGGTCGTCCTTCACCCACTCGGCGAATCTGAAGGGCCCCGAGCCGACCGGCTGTCGTGCAAAGCCGTCTCCCAGCCGTCGGACCGCGGTGGGGCTCACAATGGGCACCGGCCACGCCGCCATCATGTGGGCGAAGAGCGCGTAGGGTTCGCGGAGCGCGACTCGGACCGTGGTGGGGTCGACGGCCTCGGCCCGGACGATGAGCTCCCCGAGCCAGATGCGAATGGAAGAAGTCCGTCCCCTGTAGTAATGGGGCGACTCTGGATCAAGCCGGTTAATGCTAAAGGCCACGGCCTCCGCATCCACCGGTGTGCCGTCGTGGAATCGCACGCCGCTACGGAGCTTGAAGGTCCACACGCGGCCCTGGAGGTTGTCCCAGGAGATCGCCAGGCCCGGCCGCACGGCCCCGGTGCTATCCATCTGCAGCAGCGAGTCGAATACGTTGACGCCCACGTCCAGATCTTCGGTGATGGTCGTGAAACCGGGGTCGAGGAAGTTCGCGTCGGCGGACCGCACGAACACCAGTGTGCCCCCTGGCTGGCTTGGAGCCGGCCAGCTTGGGCGCGTCAGAATGGCCACCGCGATCACAGCCACCAGTAGGGTGAGCACCCTCACTGCCTGCCTCATCGTGTCCCTCCCGTCACAGGGGTTTTTGACGCGGCAGATGCCCGCATCGTTGCCAGATCCGCTTCTCGGCGCTCCAGTTGTTCGATGAACATCCCAGCGGTCTCGCGTAGGTGCGCGACGGTCACGCTCCTGGCCCGGCGGGCGTCGCGCCGCAGGCACGCCTCCAGGATCTCCTGGTGGCACTCCATGGAGAGGGGGATGTTGCGCTCCAGGGTGATGTACAGCCGGACGTAGCGCTCAATGTGCTGACGCAGATGTTCAATCAACTGCACGAGCCGGTCGTAGCCTGATGCGCGGTAGATCGTCATGTGGAAGCGTCGATCCGCTGGGATCCAGCGCGACGGATCGCGGGTGCTCTCGCGCATCTCGTCCATCAGCGTCCGCAGCCGCCGGTCGTCATCACCCGTTAGGCGCCGGACGCCCAGCGAGGCCGCTTCGCCCTCCAAGAGCTGACGCATCAGGAAGATTTCCTGGATCTCCTGGACCGACAGTTCGGAGACCGTCGCACCGCGGTACGAGTGGGCGACCACGAGCCCCTCGGCGCTGAGTTGCCGCAACGCTTCGCGCACGGGCATGGGGCTGACCCCGAACTGCGCCGCCAGGTCCTCAATGATCAGCCGAGACCCCGGCGCCAGTTGGCCCGTGACGATTCGTTCCCGCAGGTCCCGGGCGATGGATTCCTGGATCGTCAGGAATCGGGACATCCTAGTACTGAGGCACGTCTGGGAGGAAACTCTTCCGTTCGCCGATGTGGAGATCCCGGAACTCGCGTGCCACTTCCACGAGCCTGGCTGCGGCCGCTTCAACAATCTTCATGCCCTTCTGGGCCGTCGCCAGCGTGGGGTCGCCGCCGATTCCGGTCTCAGTCTGGGTACTCCGCCAGTCCGTGAACCTGACCGGTGAGGCCCCCATCAGATCCTCCCAGAAGTACCTCGTCTGCGCCCGGATGCCTGGGACAATCCGGTCGCGTCTCACATGCTCTGGGTCCAGCGCTAGGTAGACAGAGGTTTCGAACTCACACGCATGACTGGTCCCCCCGGGGAACGGCGACTCGCGGATCGCGCTGAACTCCTCGACGACGAGCGCCCAGTAGGAGACCGATGCGACCTTGGCAGGGCTCTGGAGTGTGGCCAGGCGAGCGGCCTGCTCCAGGAGGTGGGCGTTGCTCCCGTGCCCATTGACCAGGAGCACCCGGCGGAACCCCATGCGGCCGAAGCTCTTGGCCACGTCGGTGCAGTAATGGACGAAGTGGTCGGGGTCCACGGTGACGGTGCCGGGGAAGTCCATGTTGTGCTCGTTGAACCCGTAGTGGATGGGAGGCGCGCAGAGCAGCAGATCAGGCGCGGCGGCAGCGGCCCGCTCGCAGACCTCAGTGACCGAGAGGTTGTCGGTGTCCACGGGTAGGTGGGGGCCGTGCTGCTCGATGGCCCCCACGGGGACGAGCACCACACGGCGGGCCAGGGCAGCCTCCCTGACGTCCTCCCACGTCATCTTGGCCAGAGAGTGACTCATGAGAGCACTTTGTGATATTTGATCAAATATCGCACCTGTCACTTCGCCGCTGAGGGCGCGATTTCCTCCGGCAGTACAGTTGGCGCTCATCGAGTCCGTTGAAGGCCGTATCAAGAGGTCCGAAGGAACTGGCGAACTGACTAGGGGGTCGTCTCGGCAGTCGCACTCACGGACCTACCAATCACCAGCGGTAGGTAGCCAGGGTCGCCTGGGTGCACCCGGCGACCTGCTTGGTCAGCGGGAACGCTTTCGACCGCCTCGCGCAAAGGGTGAGCGTTGGCCTTTTCGCCGGATTTTGGAAGGGCCTCAGTGGCTGAAACCCGCGCCCTGACTGAATTGGCGCGCCCGGCGGGACTTGAACCCACGACCTTTGGCTCCGCAGGCCAACGCTCTATCCACTGAGCTACGGGCGCGCGGTGAAGCGACCACCGGCCCCTGCCGATGGTCGGCAGGCGTATTGTAGCAGGTTGTCGCCAGCCTCGCCAGGACGAGCTCGATCTCGCAGAGCGGTCTCGCCCTCACCTGCAAGGCCGCTGCCTTCGCCCGGCCCCCTCACCCTCGCCGCGACCTACCCACTCACGCGCGGTAGGGGCCGCCCCGCAGCCTCGAATACCAGATGGCCGCCACCGCGGTACCGGCGCCGGTCAGGAGAAACGCCGTGCTGTACGCCGCAGGCGCGTAGTGGCCCCCACTGTCGGCACCGTGAGCGGTCAGGATGACGCCGATAGCCCACTGGAACAGGAACGACCCGCCGATGCCGAGCAGGTTGACGAAGGTCATCGCCTGCCCGCCGACGTGGCTGGGGAAGGCGAGGCCGGCGTGGGCGAGTAACATGATGCCAAAACCGGCCGAGAAGCCGAAGGCTAGGTAGGCGGTGCGGATGACCGGCAGCGGGGGCCGCAGGCTCAGTACTAGGTGGCTAGCCGCGAAGGCCAGCATGGCCCAGGTGACGGTGCGGACGAGCCCGAACCGCTGCGCCACCCAGCCCGAGGACCCGTAGCCGGCGACCACGCCGCCGCTCAGCAGCAGCAGGGTGTTGCCTACCGCGATGGGGGACAGTCGCGCGACGTCGTAGAGATAAGGCCCGCCCCACAACCCCTGAACAGCGAACTGCATGCCGGCCACGAAGAAGTGCATGACTCCCATCCGCCACAGGGCGTTGTTGGTCAACAGTGAGGTCAGGGGACCGGGCGTGTCTACGGCAGGTCGTGGAGGCGAGACGCCCCGAGGCGCTGTCCGGTCCGAGGCGTGGCGGTCCGGGACGCCGCGATCTGGCCTCTCGCGGTCCGGGGCGTCGCGGTCCGGGACGTTGTGTTCCGGGGTATCGCGGCCCGGGCTGTCACGCGTGCCGAGGGTGATACTCAGCGCCGCCAGCCCCGTCAGCGCGGCGGCAGCGACGAACACCGGCCGCCAACCGGCCGCCGCGGCCAGCGCTGCCAGTGGCGTGGCCGCGGCCAGGGCACCCAGGGCCCCGATGCCGACGAACAACCCAGAGACGGCCGGGTACGCGCGACCCGGGTACCACGCCCTGAAGGCCTTGAGCGCGCCCATCAGGACCCCGGCCATACCGATGCCGAGGAGGGTCCGTCCAAGGGCCAGGGTCGCGAAGTCGCGCGCCGCGCCAAACGCCAGGCTGCCGGCAGCGGCTGCCGTCATCAGTGCCGGCGTTACGCGGCGCGGCCCGTACCGGTCCAGCGCGGCGCCCAGCGGCAGCTGCGTGGCGGCAAAGGCCGCGTAGAACAGGCCGGTCATGAAGCCCAACTGTGACGCGCTCAGGGCGAACTCACGGGCCAGGGCAGGCGCGATGACGGCGTTTGTCGAGCGGAAGAACTGCGAAAGGAAGTACGCCGCCAGGAACGAGGCGAACAGTGTGGACCGGTTGGGTTTCAAAGATCGGCGGTGCGCTCAGCGACCGACGTGCTGTCTCTCCAGACTACCCGGCGTTGGGATCGTCCTGCCACATGCCAAACACATTCATGTCTGGATCGGAGAGCACCGCAAACCAACCCATCCGCGGCACCGGGGACTTGGGTCGGAGCACCGTCGCCCCCAGGCTCCGGGCCTTCCCCAGCGCCTCGTCGATGGACGCGACCGTGACGTAGTTGAGCCAGTTGCGGGCGTCGGGGGTGGGCCGCTTCATCAGTCCACCGTTGATCCCGCCGGGCTGGGTGGGCATCCCTTTCTCGTCGGTGGGGACAGTGGCGATCATCCAGTAGTCCATCCCCGAGACCTTGTCAATCGTCCACCCGAAGAGGGCCCGGTAGAAGCCCGCAAGTTTCTGCGGGACATCGCTGTAGATCTCGAAGTGCGCGACCGGATTCGGCATGGGAGCCTCCTCTAGCGAGGTACTGGCGGAGGAGGCGGGATTTGAACCCGCGAGACGGGCTCATCACCCGTCCACCCGCTTAGCAGGCGGGCCGGTTACCGGGCTACCGTACTCCTCCCGGACGTGCGCGACTGCGGTTTGCACGCGCCACGTGGGCGCCCAACCGCACAGCTTAGCGTAACACACCCCCCCAGGCGTCACAAGGTGAGGTCTTCGGAAGCCTCGAAGGGGCGGGGATCTCACCTGTTGTTGAAGATCAGGTCCAGATCGAGGGTGAAGCTGGCCAGCACGGGATCCAGCGATATGGATCTGGGCGGCTCCAGGATCTGTGGATCCCGGTCAGGCGCATAGACCTCTACCGCGCGTCGCTGCCAGTCGATCAGCACGGCCAGCCGGGCACCATTCGCTATGTACACCCGCATTTTCTCCCGCAGGGTCCGCAGCGAATCGCTGCTGGAGAGAATCTCAAAGACCACGTCAGGGCAGAGCGGCAGAACCTTCCTGTTGCCCGGGGCTCAGAGCCTCCCAGCGCTCGAGGCGCAGCCACGACGCGTCAGGCGACAGGAGCGAACCGTCGGGCAGATGAAAGCCAGTCGACGGCCCAAACACGATGCCGCGGCCTTCGGTCGTGGCCCAGTTGTGCAACTGCCTGACGAGTGCGGCCTCCGATCTCCCTGCCCTACCGCCGGTAGGCGTCACAATCAGTTCCCCGGCGGCGTTTCGTTCGATCTGCAGGCCGGGATTACGCCTCGCCAGCTCGAAGATCTCCTCGTCGGTTGGACGCCGCGCCAGTCTGAGGCTGATCGCCAAAGCCTGCCTCCCTGTTCCGTGTGACCTGATTGTAACACCGCTGAACAACCACGGTGTCTCCCACAGGTGTCTTGCCCAATATAGCTATCGGCCCGTTTGCGCGGAAAGTCCGCTCGGCGCGCTTGTGATGTTCTTTGAACTCGGAACTTGCCCGCGCTGCCGCGCTCACGGCCCCCGTCCGAACGGAAGGGAGCGGCCTGACTCTGGCAGAAGCCGCACTCCGTGAGCCGATGATCACCGCCGCGCACGCGGCGCCGGCGTGGCGACCTGGACCTTCTGGCGGCGCCGCAAGCCGTCGAGTTGCTGCCGAACCTAAGAGCAGAGGAGCGTGGATCGCCTGATGCCGGACGTTGAACCCCGCTATGCCCCAGAACGCCTGAAGGTCTTCGCAATCGAAGCGCTGAGGCGCGCGGGCGCCACCGACGAAGACGCGCTGCTCACCGCCGAGGGCCTCGTGCACGCCGACCTGAGGGGCATCCACACCCACGGAGTCGTGCGCGTCCCCATCTACGTGGCACGCCTGCGGCGCGGGTCTTTCAACGCGAGCGCCACGCTGACAACGGTGACGGTCCGCGGCCCGGTGGCGCTCGTGGACGCCGGCGCGGGCCTGGGCATCGCTATGGCCAGCCGCGCGATGGACATGGCCATCGGCCTGGCGGCGGAGCACGGTGTAGGCCTCGTGGGGGTGCGCAACAGCAGCCACTGCGGCATGCTGGCCGGCCTGGCGCTGCGTGCGGTGGCAGCCGGGATGATCGGCGTCGCAATCAGCAACGCCGACGCTCAGGTGGCCCCGTGGGGCGCCAGGGCCAAGTTCCTGGGCACGAACCCGATGGCCATCGCCGTCCCCGCAGGCCAGGAGCCGCCCATTGTCCTTGACATGGCCACCAGCGTCGTCCCGCATAGTCGCGTTCAGGCAGCCGCGGCGCTCGGCCAGGCCATCCCCGCGGGATGGGCCATCGACCGCGAAGGCCGGGTCACCATCGACCCCCATGAAGCGCTCCACGGAGCGCTCTTGCCCTTCGGCGGCGCCAAGGGGTCGGCTATCTCGCTGATGATCGACGTCCTGGCCGGCCTGCTTACGGGCGCTCTCTCGGGGCCGGACATCGCGCCGCTCTATGAGGATCTTGAGCGGCCGCAGGGGCTGGGGCACCTGGTGATGGCCCTCCACCCGGAGGCCTTTGGGCCGGCCGGTGCCTTCACGGCGCGGGTGGATGCCTTGATCCGCCGTGTTCGAGCACTGCCCCCGGCCGAAGGGTGCGACCGCGTCTACCTGCCGGGAGAAATCGAGCATGCGCGGATGCTTGAGTACCGGCGGTCCGGCATCCCGCTCCCCTCTGAGGCGCGTGCGGCCGTCGAGCGCGTGGCCGACGAACTTGAGCTGACCGCTCCTCTCCCGGAGACCTGAGAGGGGCCCACGGGGCCGGCTGGGCGGCCTCAGCCCGCGAAGCGCTCCAGGATCAGGGCGACGTGCTTGATGCCTTGGATGTAGTCGTCCAGGCGGATGTTCTCGTTGGGGCCGTGCACGTTGGCTCGCGCGTGACCGATGCCGGTACCGACCGCGGGCAGGTTGGATGGTGCGCAGACGACGTGCATGGGGCCGGTCCCTGCCTGCGTAGGCAGGATGACGGGTGGCACCCCGTAGACCTCCTCGGCGGTCTCGGCGACGACCTTCACGATCGGCGCGTCGGCTGGCGTCTTCCAGGGCTCTTCCATGCCACAGACGCGGACGGCGATGTCGCCGAAGCCCTCGCGCTGCAGGTGGTCCCGCAGCTTGGCCAGGATGTCCTCGGGGCGCTGGGCTGGTACCAGGCGGAAGTCCACCTTGGCGCTGGCGCGGCGCGGCAGCACGGTCTTGGACCCCGGACCCTGGTAGCCAGCGGTCAGGCCGCAGATGGTGCAGGTGGGCTCGAAGAGGTTGCGCCGCACCAGGTCCGTACCGGTCAGGTGCTTCACGAACGCCGCAATGCCCAGGTCCTGCAGTGCCGCCGCATCGTCTCGCCCGGCGGCAATGCGCTCGACCTGCGCCAGCTCGGCGGCGGTGGGCTGGAGGACGTCATCGTAGAAGCCCTGGATGCGGACCTGCTCGTCCGGCCCTTTCAAGGTCTCTAGCGCCCAGACCAGCCGCCAGGCGGGATTGGGCACGATGCCGCCAGAGGCAGAGTGCAGGTCGCGGCGGGCGCCTGCGGCTTCCAGCTCCACGTAGAGGATGCCCTTGACGCCCAGGTAGATGTTGAGGACGTCGTTGTGGTCCTTGGCGCCGGACTCCCACAGACAGGCGTCGGCGCGGGCCAGCTCCGGATGGGCGCGCAGGGCATCGCCCAGGTGCGGGCTGCCGATCTCCTCCTCGCCTTCGATGAGGAACCGCACAGTGACGGGCAGGCGGCCGCGAACCCGCAGCCAGGACTCTACCGCCGCAACGCGGGCCATGATGTTCCCCTTGGTGTCCTGGGCGCCGCGGGCGAAGAGCCGGCCATCGCGGATCTGGGCGCCGAAGGGGTCGGAGTCCCACTCATCTAGCGGGTCGGGCGGTTGGACGTCGTAGTGATCGTAGATGAGCAGGGTCCGGGGGCTGTCGCCAGGGATCTCCGCGACGACGAGCGGGGGACCGCCCGGGGCCGGCTCAGTGCGCGCGGGGATGCCCTTGGCCCGCATCTGCGATGCGAGGAGCTGGGCGCACGCCTCGACCCCGGCACCCTGCGCGGAGACCGACGGCTGGCGGCAGAGGCGTTGCAAGTCGCTGATGAACGCGCCAGCGTGCGCGTCAATGTAGCGGAAGAGGTCGCGTTCGCTCTTCATCGCCTTCCCCCGACAGACTCGCCGCCGGGCGACCGGGGGGCCTGGAATCCCGCCAGCAGCCTCATCCCGGAGGCCAGCTTGGTCCGGGCGCCGTGCGCATTGCCCTTTTCATAGTGGTAGAGACCGGCGGCGATGTGGATGATGCCTCGATAGAAGTCCCGTTCCTCGGCCGGCGCCCGGCGCCAGAGGTCCTCGAAGTACTCGTGGCATTCGAAGAACAGGCCGGCGTCGAGCAGCACGAGCCCCCGGCGGATCGCACCGGCCCGACCGCGCTCAGGCGGTCGGGCCGCCAGCTGACGCAGGGCGGCTTGTAGGCGGTGCGTCTGGCGGTCCATGTAGGCGAAGTGCGGCTGGAATCCGTCGGGCAGGCGGACGGTGCCGTCACGCAGCTCCAGTAAGCCCTCCCTGACAATCCAGGGAAGGGCAGCCCGGCTGCGCGCCCCCAGGTGGCGGGCGCGACTGGCGACCCCAGCGAGCGGCCGGTCCGCTGCCGGCCCGCCGGCCCGCGCGCCTGCCAGATCGCAGAACGCCGCCAGCCACATGGCGGCATCGCGGTGCACGCCGCGCCTGGGCCGCCTGATCGCCTCGAGCGCCAGCGCGCTGAGGGCGTGCTTGAGGCGCACGTACATCGGTTAGGTGACCTTGGTTAGGTGACCTTGCTCTTCTGCTCGACGAAGTTGATTCGCAAATTTGCCACCAGGGTCTCGATCTCGCGGCGCTCGGCATCCGCGACCCGGGGTCGGACCACCTCGGCGAGCGCCGCAGCCGCATCAATGGCCAGTTGGGCGTCGTCGAGGTTGCGCTCGATCTGCTTGGTTCGAGGATTGGGCACCAGACCCATGGCCTCCCAGGCCCTGGCCGCCAGCAGGCTGAGGCAGGTGGTGATCAGCGCCCCGGCGTTGACCGGGACCTCCGGTTCGGTGCCCGCCTCGGCCTCCGAGGGAGACTGCGGCGGTCGAGGAGCGTTAGTCTCGGCATCCACGGGCTTCACCTCGTGTGGACGGAGTCATCATCTCGCGTCCAGCATTCTAGTATTGTCGGGAGGTCGCTGTCATCACGTCTGCGCGCCCGGGCGCTACGTCGGGAGCTGCTGCGGCCGCTGCCGGGTAACCCACTGCAGCGCCGCCACCGCCAGGACGGCGACGAGGGCGACCGCGTCCTGCAAGCCCGCCGGATAGATGAGCGCCACGCCCGCTGCAGCCAGCACCACACGCTCCGGGATGGTCGCAGCCCGTAGCAGCCACCCGGTCAGGGCCGCCGCTAGGGCGACGAGACCCGTCATGGCGGTGATCGTCACCGCGACGGCGGTCTGCCAGTCGGCCTGCAGCAGCAGGCCGAGCCCGTTCCTGTGAATGGTGAACATGAACGGGACGACGAACGCCGGCAGCGTGTATTTCCAGGCCATCATCATGGTGCGGAACGGCCGGCCGCCGGTCAGGGCCGCCGCTGCCAGCGGGGACAGACCCACCGGCGGCGACACCTCCGACAGGATGGAGTAGTAGAAGATGAACATGTGCGCGGCCAGCTCCGAGACGCCCAGCTTGGTGAGCGCGGGCGCCACGATGACGGCCGCGACGATGTACGTGGCGGTAATCGGCAGCGCCAGCCCCAGGATCCACAGGGCCACGGCCGCGAAGACCAGCGTGGGGAGCAGCTGGTTGCCGGCGTAGGTGATGATCACGTCGGAAATCTTCAACCCCAGCCCCGTGAGGTTGACCACCCCCACCACGATGCCGGCCGCCGCGGTGGTGACGGCGACGTTGAGGACCTGCCGGCTGCCGTTGTCCAGCGCGGCCACGAGACCCCGGGGGTTGACCAGGTAGCCTCCCAGCCGCACGCCGTCCTGGGTCAGCACACCCCTATCACTGGGTCCGGCGCGCCGGGCGGCGATCAGCGTCGTCTCTGGTCTCAGCACGCTGGTCGCCGCGGCGACAATCGTCGCCCAGAACACCGCCTTGATGGCGGTGAAGCCTATGATCATGAAGATGGGGATCAGGACCAGCGACGACAGCAGGTACCAGTACCGGAGGGCCAGCTTCCAGGCACTGCCTGCCGCAATCTCCACGACCCGCAGCGCCATCCGCCGCGCGTCGAACTCGATCATGAGCATGATGGAGAAGTAGTAGAGCACCGTGGGGATGATGGTCATGACCAGGACCTTCAGATAGGAGATCTTGAGCATCTCGGCGATGATGAACGCGGCAGCACCCAGTATCGGTGGGGAGATCACCGCGCCGATCCCACCGGCTGAGAGCAGCCCGCCGGCCGCCTCGCGATCGTAGCCTGCCCGCTTCAGCAACGGGTAGGTAATGGCGCCCACCGAGACCGTGGTGGCGACGCCGCTGCCCGAGGGCCCGCCTAGCAGGAACGACGCGATGGTGACCGCCTGGCCCGGCCCGGTGCGGCGACCGCGCGTCAGGGCCAGGGCCAGGTCCACGAAGAACCGGCCGGCACCCGAGGCGTCCAGCACGGCGCCGTAGATGGTGAACAGAATGATGAAGGTCGCCGAGACCTGGAGCGGCACGCCGAAGATGCCTTCCAGCGTAATGAAGAGCTGGCCGACCACACGGACCAGGTCGTAGCCCCGGTGTGTCCACGGCTCTGGGAGATGCGGCCCGACGAAGGCGTAGACGAGGAAGGCGATGACCAGCAGCAGCAGGGCGTTTCCCACCGTGCGGCGCGTCGCCTCCAGCACCAGCAGGATGGTGACGATGCCCAGCGCCATGTCCAGCGTCGTGGGCGTGTACGACCGGTAGATGAACGCTTCGAAGTCCACCAGGATGTATCCCATGGCCACGACGGCTGCGGCGGCCAGCGCCACGTCCCACGGGGTTGGTGTTCGACGCTGCAACGTCCGCCGCGTGGCGGGATAGAGCAGGAACGCCAGGACCAGGACGAACATCAGGTGCCGTGCCAGGTGAATCTGCAGCACGAAGGTGGCCGTGGCCGCATAGAGGTGGTAGAGGGACATGGCCACGGCCAGGGCTGTCGCCAGCACTCCCCAGACGCCGGCGAGCCGGCGGGTCTTGCCCTCGTACTCCTCGACGATCTCCTTGAGTTCTTCCTCGGTTTTCGCCGGCGCGACCTCATCGGGCGCTTGCATGGTTCTCTCCCTTATGGCGGACGTGAACGCCGCAGCCACCGGGCCGCCAGCGGGATCCGCCGGACCACGATCCGCACCGCCTCGCCGACACCGATCCGGTAGAGGAGCAGCTCCTCGCCATCAACGACCAGGCGCTGCTGGCCCGCCTGACCGATCCGGGTGGTAAATCCTTCGAGGGTGGGACCGGTGGTCCTGGCGGCCAGCAGCGCACCGCGCCGTTCGTACGGGGGATCCAGCCTTAGATACTCGAAGACCGCTTCGCTGGTGGAGAGGACCTCGACGAGGTGCAGCCAGCCCCCGGCCACCACGAACCGCTCGACCGTCGGGGCGTTGAAGATGGAGTTGGTGTATGCCAGATCTACGGTGGATCCCTCATCCACGGGCACCCGCCACAGCAGCCGGCCCGACGGGTCGTGGCAGACGTCCAGGACCCCGATGGGGAACAAGAAAACAACGGCCGCGGCCGCCACAGCGGCGGTGCCCGCAGCCGCCAGGATCCGACGCCGTCTAGAACCCTTCGACGCCGCGCTCCTTGAAATAGCGAACCGCGCCCGGGTGGAAGGGCAGCGGCGAGCGGCCTGCCACGCCGATGAGGGTGATGTTGGTGGCCTCCTTGTGCACCTGCGCCAGGTCGGCACGCCGCTCATAGACCAGCTTCGTGATCTGGTAAGCCAGTTCGGCGTTGAAGTCCTTGTGGGAGATCAACAGGTTGGCCACGCCGATGGTCGGCGCATCGGCCGGCATGCCCGGGTAGAACTCCTTCTGGATCACCGACCGGAAGTAGAGGTTGCCCCACTTCTTCTGCATGGCTGGCAGCAACGCGTCCAGGGGCACCAGGCGGATGCGCATGCCCGGGGAGGCCGCCAGGTCCAGGACGGCGGCGGTGGGCAGCCCGCCGCTCCAGAAGAAGGCGTCCAGCTTGCGGTCTTTGATGGCGTCCGCCGAGGCCGCGGGCGAGAGGCGTTCCCTGCGGATGTCCCGGTCGGGGTGCAGGCCCGCCGCTTCCAGGATGCGCAGCGCCGTCACCTCGGTGCCGCTGCCAGGCGGGCCCACAGAGACCCGCTTGCCGCGGATATCGGAGATGGTGGTGATGCCGGTGCCGTCTACGGTCACTAGGTGGTTGAAGTTGTTGTACAGGGGCGTCAGCGTCACGATCGGCACCGGATTCCCGCGGAAGGCTTCCTCGCCTCGCAGAGCGTCCACGGCCGTGTCAGCCAGGACGAACGCCAGGTCGGCCCGCTTGGCCGCGAGCAACCGGATGTTGTCCACCGATGCGGGCGTCACCTCGGCGGTGGCGACCACGCCCGGAATATTCTTAGAGATCAGCGAGGCCAGGCCCCCGCCCAGGGGAAAGTACACCCCGCCGGTCGTCCCGGTGGCAATTGACAGGCGCACCGTAGGTCCGGCGGCGGCCGGGACCAGGACCCACGCCGTCAACGCCAGGGCCAGGACGGTTGTCATCATCCGCAATGTGCGTGCGCTCACCGGAATCCCTCCTCACGCGTCTGCGGGCAGCCGGTCCTCCCGCCAACCGCAGAATGCCTCGGCGTGCGCAATTTCGGCGGCGCGCATCAGTAGCCCTGCCGGGGGCCGGTACGCTGCGGGCGCGTCAGCGCAGGCGCGGATCCAGTACCTCGCGCAGCCCGTCGCCGACCAGATTCAGGGCCAGCACGGTGACGAAGATGGCCAACCCGGGCCACAGGGCCAGGTGGGGCGCCCGCGATAGGTAGGCCTGCGCCAGGTTCAGCATCGAGCCCCACGACGGCGTTGGGGGCTGCGTCCCGAGGCCGAGGAAGCTCAGCGCGGCCTCGGCGGTGATCGCCGCGGCCATGGCCAGCGATGCCTGGACCAGCACTGGCGAGAGGCTGTTGGGCAGGATGTGACGCCAGACGATGCGGGCATCGGAGGCGCCCTGCGCCCGGGCCGCCTCGACGTAGGTGCGCTCGCGTTCGCTGAGCACCTGCGCCCGGCTCAGGCGCACGAAGCCCGGCGTGAACACGATGCCGATGGCGATCATGGCCTTCGTCAGCCCGGCGCCCAGCACCGCTGCAATGGCCAGCGCCAGCACCAGGAGGGGAAACGACTGCAACGCGTCAGTGAGGCGCATCAGGAACGTGTCGAACCGGCCGCGGTAGTAGCCGGAGGCCAACCCCAGCGGGAGCCCGACACTGACGGCGAGCCCCACGGAGACCACGCCGGCCAGCAGCGAGGTCCGCGCGCCATAGATCACCCGGCTGAGCTCGTCGCGGCCCAGGTCGTCGGTCCCCAGCGGGTGGGCCCGCGACGGCCCCTGGAGCAGATTGCCGAAGTCGGGCTTCGCCGGATCAGCGGGCGCGACCCATGGAGCCAGCGTCGCTGCCACCGTGACCACCAACACGACCCACAGGCCGAGCAGGGCCATGCGGTTGCGCGCATAGCGATGCAGCAAGTATCGAAACCCCGCGGTCCGCATCAGCGGGGACGGCCGCGGCACCGCCAGCGCGCTCTCGCGAATGGCCACCTCAGCTCTTCCCCTCTACCAGGCGGATCCGCGGGTCCAGCACCGAGTAGAGGACGTCCACGCCGAAGTTGACGAAGACGATGGACACGGCACTAAAGAGCACCACGCCCTGGACCATGGGGTAGTCGCGGGTCAGAATCGACTGGACCGCCAGTTGCCCCAGCCCCGGAACCGCGAAGATCGTCTCGGTGATCACCGCGCCGCCCAGCAGACCGGCAAGCTGGATACCCATGACCGTGGCCACCGGGATCATGGCGTTCTTCAGCGCGTGACGAAGGACGACCACGCGTTCGGCGAGCCCTTTGGCGTGCGCGGTACGCACGTACTCGGTCCCCAGCACCTCCAGCATGCTGGACCGCAGCAACCGCATGACCAGCGCGGCCAGCGCCGTCCCCAGGACGGTGGCAGGCATGACCATGAGTTTGAGGTTGCGGCCAGCATCGACCCATGGCTCCACGTAGCCTGAGGGTGGCAGCCAGCGTAGGTTGACTGCGAACAGGTAGATGAGCATGATGCCCAGCCAGAAGTTGGGGATGGAGATGCCGGCCAGCGCCACCGTAGTAGCGGTGTAGTCGAGGACCGACTGACGTCTCCACGCGGCCAGGATGCCGGCGGGGATGGCAATGGACCATGAGACCAGCAGGGAGATCAGGGCCAGCTCCACGGTGACCGGCAGCTTGAGGAGCAGCACGTCGAGCACCGGCCGGCCGTCGCGCACCGATCGGCCCAGATCGCCGCGCAGCAGGCGGCCCAGCCAGATCAGGTAGCGGATGAGCACGGGCTTGTCCAACCCCATCTGCCGGCGCATGGCCTCTACGGCCTCCCGCCCCGCCTCTCCCCCGGCCATGAGCAGCGCCGGGTCGCCTGGGATCAGGTTGATGAGCACAAACACGATGACGCTTACCAGGAAGAGCACGGGGATCGTGAGCAGGAGGCGCTGGGTGAGATAGCGGGTCATGCGCGGCCGCTCGGTTCGGGGACGGCAGGGAGGGGTGGTCAGCCACCCCTCCCGGGACTCCCTACGGGTTCAGCCAGACGCTACGCAAGCGCATCATGCCATCGGGGACGAGCACGAATCCTTGGAGCTTCGGGCTCATGGTCTTGTACTGCTTGGGCCACCAGAGGAAGAAGTAGGGAAGGTCTTCGTTGAGGATGGTGAGCACCTCGGCGTAGGCCCGACGGCGGTGATCGGGCGTGGTGAGGATGCGCGCGGCGTCCAGCAGCGAGTCGACCCGCGGGTTGCTATACGCGCTGTTGTTCAGGCCCCCGCCGGTCACGAAGAACGCGTAGATGTTGCCATCGGGATCGGGCCGGCCGCTCCAGCCGAGCAGCGCCGCCTGGAACCGGTGTGTCGGCGGCGTGATCTGCGACAGCAGCGTGCCGAACTCGACGATCTCCAGGTTGACCTGGATGCCAGCCTCAGCCGCCATGGACTGGATGATCTGGCCGACCTGCTGGGCGACCCGCAGGGGTGTCACCTTCAGGGTGAAGGCAAACCCGTTGGGCTGCCCGCCCTCGCGCAGCTTGGCCCGCGCCAGGTCCAGGTTGCGCTCTGGGATGCGGGCGTTGGGCCCCGCGTCCGAGGCCAGCATGCCGGGCGGGAATGGGCCGTTGGCCGGGAGCGCGGTGTCGCCGAAGACGACGCGTACCAGTGTCCGCCGGTCAATGGTCGCGTTGAGGGCCTGGCGCAGCGCGCGGTTGTTGAACGGTGGCCCCGCTACCATCAACCACATCCCCTGCCATTCCAGGCCATTGGTCTCC
>JAVKIJ010000002.1:0-61830 GCA_031459535.1 Candidatus Fervidifonticultor quintus
GTGGCCCTGGCCGGGCGGACGCCGTTCATCGGAGACGTGCGGGGGAAGGGGTTGATGATCGGCGTGGAGTTCGTCGACCCCGCTTTGAACGGGGCGCCGAGCGGTGCGATCGTCCGCCGCGTCCTCGAGGAGTGTCTTCGCCGCGGGCTGATCCTCTACCCGGCGGGCTACGCCGGCCACGTGCTCCGGTTCATCCCGCCGCTCACCGTGACCCCCAACCAGCTCGACGAGGGTCTGGCCATCCTCGAGGAGGTCGTCCTGGGACTCTCCCCGTGAGGTCGGCGGCGGGTCACCCTCAACGAAAGGAGGTGATGCCGTGAGCGGGTCTGAGCTGTTCTGGAAGTCCGGGACCTGGCTGTTCTTCGTGGGACAGATCCTGGTCCTCGTCATCGTCGCGATCATCTACGCCTATCAGGCCCGGAAAGAACAGGAAGCGCGGCAAGGTTCCAGATAGACCGATGCCACGGCGACCAACGACCGACGGCATGGTGTCGCTTCGGCTTGGCAGGCCAGAGAGGAGGGAAGGCAGGTGATTACGGCCTACGTCGTCTTCGTGCTGTACCTCGTGGTGCTGCTGGGCATCGGCTGGTACTACATGAATCGCGTCAAGACGTATGAGGACTTCATGATCGGGGGCCGTAGGGTCGGCCCGTTTGCGTCGTCCTTCTCACTGGTGGCCTCGTACATGAGCGGGTACACCTACACGGCCGCCCCCGGTCTCAGTTACCGAACCGGCTATTCCACGCTCTGGTGGGCGACCGGCGACGCGCCCGGCAACTCCCTGAGTTTCGGCGTGCTGGGACGCCGGCTGCGACGGTACGCCGAAGCTCTACGGGCGATCACCCTGCCCGAATACTACGAGCACCGCTTCAACAGCCCGCCACTGCGCGTGCTCTCGGGCTTGATCGTGCTCATCACGGTGTCCATGTACCTGGTCGCTCAGTTCGTCGCCTTCGGTAAACTCGTCAGCGTCATGTTCAACACCAGCTACGTGACCGGCATGATCATCGGCAGCGTGGTCGTCATCGTCTATACGTTCATGGGCGGCTACCTGGCAGTCGTCTACACCGACGTCATCCAGTTCTCCCTCATGTGGTTGTTCACCCACGTCCTGTTCTGGACGTCGCTGGCCCTGGCCGGCGGCTTCGCGGCGTTCAACGACAAGCTGGCGGCCATCAGCCCGGCGCTGGTCGTCCCCGCAGGGCCTGACGCCGCGTACGGCACGTTCATGGCGGCGCTCACGCCCATCGTACTCATCATCATGGGGTCGTTCGGCCTTCCGCACGTGACCATCCGGCACCTGTCGCTGAAGGACCCACGCAATGCCCGGCACGCGATGCTCATTACCGCCATCTTCGTGGTGACGTTCTCGTTCATCTACTACATGACGGGTGCCCTGGCCCGCGTGCTCCTGCTCGAACCGCCCAAGGACGTGGAGGAAGCGGGCATCCGGCTCTGGTTCGCGGTCCTGCACCCGGTGTTCGCCGGGCTCATGAGCTCGGCCGCGGTGGCCTCCATCATGTCCACCGCCGACTCGTTCCTGATCCTGCTGGTGTCCACGGTGTCTCACGACTTCCTAGACCGGTTCTTCATGCCGAAGGCGACGGACGAGCAGCGGATCAAGGTGGGGCGCTACCTAGTGGCGGTCCTGGCCTTCCTGGCCTTCCTGGTGGCCATCAGGCCTCCGGCCCTGGTGTTCACCATTGTCATCTTCGCATTCGGCGCCATGGCCCTGGCCTTCGGCGTGCCCAACCTGTTCTCGGTGTACTGGAAGCGCACGACCGAGGCCGGCGTGCTGGCGTGCATGATCCTCTCCCTGATCGTCTACGTGGGCGCCACCGCCTGGAAGTGGAACATTCTGGGCCTGCATCCCTTCATGGTGGGCCTGATCGTGGCCGTGGTGGCCATCGTGGTGGGATCGCTGCTCTCCAGGCCTCCTGCGGGTGAGCCGAAGGCGGTCTTCGATGCGGTCGGGGGCTACGGCGACCTGCCGGCGGCGGTCAGGACCCATGCCTCCGCCGCGGTCGGCGAGGAGATCGGCGCGGGGATCGGCTCGCTGAGGCGCCGGGTTCCGCCGGAAGCCATCGGGACCGGGGTCCGGATCTTGGCGCCGGCCCCGCTGCCCGAGGCATCCGGGTAGTTCGGAGTTCGTGCGGGCGGCAGCCCGCGCTCTCCGGCAGGGAGAGATCACGTGGCGATGCGACGCTGGGTTGCCCGGGTTACGGAGCTGCCGCCCGCCGTGCAGCAGGAAGCGCGGAAGATCGAGCCCCTGGGGATGATGCTCTATCCCTACTGGGAAGTGGACGTGCACGTCCATGTCAAGGCACCGTTGCTGCCCCGCGTCAGCCGGCGATGGCGCGCCGCGGTGGACGGCATTACCGGGCAACCGGCCGTGCTCCATCCAGACCTCCCGGTTGCGAGCGATGATCGGCAGGACGGGACCCACCAGGGGCAGGGGGCCGGCCCGTCCACTGAAATCCTGGCCGTCACTCCATTCGCCCTGGCTGCGGAGCAGGTGGATCGCGAGCGCCTGCGGCGGGCGTTGTGGTCGTACGCTTCGCGCCGCCTGCGCTCGTGGGCGAACGTGAGCCTGGACATCGGAGACGCGCGGCCCGTGTACAAGCAACTCCGGCTGTTCGCCGTTGACTTCCACAACGGGTCGAGAGCCCTGCTGGCCCTCGACACCGTAACTGGCGAGTACGGGGTGGCGCCTCCGGACGCGCTGACCGCCCTCCGGGCTCTGCAGACCGCCGGCGCGGAGGAGAGAAAGGAGGAGGCATGAACACCGGGATGGCCCGCTGGGACCACCTGACCTGGCAGGAGATCGGCGAACGCCGGGCACGCGGCGCCATCGCCGTGCTGCCCGTGGGATCCATTGAACAGCACGGGCCCCATCTGCCGGTGGCCACCGACGCCCTGATCCCCATCGGGCTGGCCGACCGTCTGGCCGGGGCCCTGGGTGCAGACGACCTGGGCGCCCGGCTGGTGATGCTGCCGCCGTTCTACTACACGTACGCCAAGCACAGCAACTGGTGGCCGGGCACGCTCAACCTCGATGGTGCCACGTTGGTCACCTACACCCGCGCCGTCCTGGAGGACCTGTTCCGGCAGGGCATCTCCCGGCTGCTGGTGCTCAACGGCCACATGGAGAGCGTGCAGTTTCTGATGGAAGGTATCGAGTTGGCGCTGGAGCGATATCCGTCGACGCGCACCGTGCTGGTCAACTGGTGGGAGCTGGTGGCCGACGCGGTCATCCGGGATCTGTTTGCCGAGGCCTGGCCCGGCTGGGAGGCGGAGCATGCCGCGCTGACTGAAACGTCGCTGATGCTGGCGTTCTACCCCGAGCTGGTTCGGACCGAGCGGATCACCGACGACCGCGCTCCTCGCACGCTGCCGTACCGGGTCTTCCCGCAGCCGCCCGAGGTCCGCCCGCCCAGCGGCGTGTATGCCAGCGCCGCGGCGGCTTCAGCGCCCATCGGGGAGCGCCTGGCGCGCCACATCGTTGACGGCCTGGTGGCGGTGCTCAGGGAGCGGCTTGCTGAGGTGGCGGCCTAGCACTCACGGAGGTGACGAACCGGGCCTGCGGCCATGGCGACGCGCGTCCTCATCCTCGGCGCTGCGGGGCGTGATTTCCACAACTTCAACGTCTGCTATCGGGATCGCCCCGAGTGGGAGGTCGTGGCGTTCACCGCCACGCAGATTCCGAACATCGCCGGCCGACGGTACCCACCAGAGCTGGCAGGGGCGCTCTATCCGGAAGGCATTCCTATCTACCCGGAGGAGCGCCTGGTCGAACTCATCAAGACGCTAGGGGTCGACCAGGTCGTCTTCGCCTACAGCGACGTCTCCCACGAACACGTCATGCATCTGGCGTCGGCGGCCCTGGCCGAGGGCACCGACTTCGTGCTGCTCGGTCCCCGGCGGACGATGCTGCATTCCGCGAAGCCGGTGGTGTCCGTGGGCGCCGTCCGCACTGGAGCGGGCAAGAGTCCCACCACGCGCCGCATTGCCGAGATCGTCCGGTCTGCGGGATGGCGCCTGGTGGTCATCCGGCATCCCATGCCCTACGGCGACATCGCTGCGCAGGCGTGTCAGCGTTTCGCGTCGCTGGACGACCTCGATCGCCACCAGTGCACCCTCGAAGAGCGGGAGGAGTACGAGCCCCACCTGCGACGCGGGACGGTGGTCTACTCCGGCGTGGACTACGAGCGCATCCTGCGGGCCGCCGAGGCCGAGGCCGACGTCATCCTCTGGGACGGCGGCAACAACGACCTGCCCTTCTTGCGGCCGGACTTCCACATCGTTGTCGCCGATCCCCACCGCGCAGGCCACGAGCGGTCGTATCACCCTGGCGAAGCGAACCTCCGGATGGCCGACCTGGTGGTGGTGAGCAAAGTGGACACGGCGCCGCCGGAGGCCACCAGGGCTGTGCGCGCCTCGGTCGCAGCGCTCAACCCCCGCGCGGTCATTGTGGAGGCGGCCCTGTACATCGTGGCAGAAGACGGGCAGCTCGCCGCCGGGCAGCGCGCGCTTGTCATCGAGGACGGCCCCACCCTCACCCACGGAGAGATGCCGTATGGGGCCGGTGTGCTGGCCGCCCGCAGCGCCGGGGCCGTGCCGGTGGATCCGCGGCCGTGGGCGGCCGAGTCCATCCGGGCAGTCTACCGGCAGTACCCGCACCTGGGGGCGGTCCTGCCGGCGATGGGGTATGGAGACACGCAGCTCGCGGACCTGGCAGCCACGATTGCGCAGACGCCCTGCGACGTGGTGGTATGCGCCACGCCGGTGGACTTGCGCCGCCTCATCACCATCCGCCAGCCGGTGGTGCGCGTCGGCTACGAACTCCGCGAGCGCCCGCCCGACGCCTTGATCGGCCCTGTTGTGGATGCCGTCCGGGGCGCGCTCGAACGCCGGCTGGAGAGGCCCCGATGACAGTTGGTCACATTCAAGCCGTTGACCGGGCACTGCAGATCCTCGAAGCGCTGGCCGAGGCCGGGACACCACTGACGCTCTCCGCCATCAGCGCCCGCGCGGGGTTGCACGTGAGCACCGCGTACCGTCTGCTCAGGACGCTCCACCGGCGAGGGTTCGTGGAGCAGGATACCGAAACGGGTCAGTACCGGATCGGGGTCAGGGCCTTTCGGGTCGGCAGCAGTTTCCTCGAGGAGATCGGCCTCGGCCGCCGGCTGCGTCCCATGCTGGCGGATCTGGCGGCGCGCACCGGGGAAACGGCCAACCTCGTGGTCAGGGACTCCCTGGAGGCCGTCTACATCGACCACGTCATCGGGAACAAGGTCAGCAAGCTGTTCACGGAGATCGGCCAGCGCGTCCCGCTGCACTGCACGGCTGTGGGCAAGGTCCTGCTGGCCTATGCGCCGCCCGCCGAGCGCGACGACCTGTTGGCGCACCTGGATCTGCGGCGCCTGACGCCCAACACCATTACCTCTCGCAGCGCGCTGCGGCGGGAACTGGTGGCGGTACGGTCTGCTGGGTGTGCCGTGGACCGCGAAGAGCACGAGCTGGGCGTGGCCTGCGTTGCGGCTCCCGTCTGGGGCGCCTCGGGCCACCTGGTGGCCGCCATGGGCGTCTCGGGCCCCGGCGGACGGGTGCTGACAGCGGTCGGCGCGCTGAGCGAGCGTGTGCGGGCCGCCGCGGCCGAGGCCTCGCGAGCCCTGGGCGGCGAAGCCTTCCGGGCCAGCGAGGGTCAACGCCAGCCCGGACGAAAGGGGGTGGTGCAGCGCTGAGCGCGAGTCGGCTTTCAGAAGCCCTGGAGGCGTCCGCCGCGCACAGACCACAGGATGCCATGGCTGCCGACACCTGAGACAAGGAGGATAGCAGGATCATGCGAGGTACAGTCTGGACGTCTCGTCTGCTGGCCGTATTGGTTGTCTGGGCCCTCATCGTGCTCGCCGCGGGGGTGCCTCCGGCCCCGGCGCAACAGAAGATCGGGGGCACCCTCAACATCCTGGTCATGCCGGGGTACGAAGAGGACCAGATCATCAAGCCCTTCGAGCAGCGCTACGGCGTCAAGGTCAACGCCAAGATCTATCCGAGCTCCGACCAGATGTTTGCGATCCTCAGCGCAGCCAAGCCGGGCGAGTGGGACGTGACCACCCCCGATACGCCGTGGATCGCCAAGCTCGTCAAGGCCAATCTGCTCATGCCGCTCAATGCGGCTGACTACCCGGATGTCAAGAACTTCTTCTCCCGCTGGCAGAAGTTCGACCAGACCTACGTGAACGGGACACTGTACGGGCTCGTGAGCCGGTTCGGGTTCTACGGCATCGTCTGGAACTCCAAGCACGTCAAGGCCGAAGAGACCCGGTCCATCAAGATCATGTGGAACGAGAAGTACAAGAAGAAGATCGTGCTCTTCGACTGGTATCTCCCCAACATGGGGATGCTGGGCCGCTACCTGGGGTTCAAGCAGCCGTACCGTATCACGGGCGCCGACTACAAGAAGCTGGAGGAGACCCTGTTCTCGCTGCGGCCGCAGGTGGGCATCATCGCGGCCACCAACTCCGACACCATTCAGGCCCTGGCCAACGAGAGCGCCTGGCTCAGCTTTGGTGGCGAGTGGCTGCAGGTACTGCTCAAGGAGCAGGGCCGGCCGCTAGAGCTGACCATCCCCGACGAGGGCGGCGTGAGCTGGACCGAGGCGCTGGTCATCATGAAGAACAGCCAGAACCTCCCGGCGGCCAAGGCGTACGTTCAGTACGTCCTGAGCCCCGAAGTGCAGGCGAAGCTGGCCTGGGCCAACGCGTTCCATGCCATGGTACCCAACAAGCTGGCGGCGCGGTATCTCAAGCCCGAGCACGCCAGGATGGTCTTCATGGACGACGCGGCCCGCCTGGAAAAGATCCTCAGCCGCATCGCGACCCGCGAGATCCCGGCGAACGAGGATCAGTGGAAGCTGAGTTGGGAGCGGTTCAAGAGCCGGTAGGCTAACCTCTTGTCCTGTGGCCACTGCGTTTGACGTCGAACTCATTGGCGTGACCAAGCGCTACGGCGACGTCGTGGCGGTCCGCGACGTCTCCCTACAGGTCCGCCCGGGCGAGTTCCTCACCCTGCTCGGGCCCAGCGGATCGGGGAAGACCACCATCCTCCGGATGGTGGGCGGGTTCGAGACGGTCACCAGCGGCACCGTCATCATCAAGGGTCGCGTGATGACCGACGACCCGCCGCACCGCCGGGACACCAGCATGGTGTTCCAGGACTACGCCCTGTTCCCGCACAAGACCGTGGGTGAGAACATCGCCTTCGGCCTGAAGATGCGTGGGATACCCCCAGAGGTCCGGCGCCGCCGTGTGCAGGAAGCCCTGGAACTGGTCAACCTGCCGGGCGTGGCCGACCGGATGCCCAGCCAGTTGAGCGGAGGCCAGCGCCAGCGCGTGGCGCTGGCCCGCTCCCTGGTCATCCAGCCGTCAGTCCTCCTGCTGGACGAGCCGCTGGGCGCCCTCGACGCGCAGATCCGCAAGTACATGCAGATCGAGCTCAAGGCGCTGCAGCAGCGTCTGGGGCTCACGTTCCTCTATGTCACCCACGACCAGGAAGAAGCCATGGTCATCAGCGATCGCATCGCCATCCTGCGGGACGGCGTCCTGGAGCAGACCGGTCCCCCCGAAGAAGTCTACGAGCGCCCGGCCACGCGGTTCGTGGCCAGTTTCCTCGGGGAGTGCAACCTGCTCGACGGCACCGTGGCCGAGGTCCGAGGCGCCGATCTGGCCATCAGGTGCCCGGACCTGGGCACACTGTGGGCCTCGGCCCCGCATCTGGCCTCTGCGGTGAAGCCCGGCCAGCAGGTCTCGGTCGGGGTGCGCCCCGAGCGCATGCACCTGGGTGACCCGCCCGCGGGCCGGGCGAATGCCCTCGCGGGGCGCGTGCGCCAGGCGGTCTACGCGGGCACCGTCACGCGCTACACAGTGGCGGCGGGAGAGGCCGACATCCTCGTCACCGCCCTGGGCCCCAGAGCGCACGCGGTCGGCGATGCGATCCGTGTGTGGTGGGACATCGCGGAAACCATGGTCATCCCCCAGGAGCCCCTGACCGGCCCGCGGCGCACTGAAGCCGTGCGGCCATGAGGCGTCCCGCCCGGCTTCCCGACCGGCGACGGCAGGAGCCGTGGGCCTGGTGGTTCCTGCTGCCGATCAGCCTGTGGCAACTGGTGTTCTACTTTGCCTCGGCGGCGTTCCTGGTGGTGGTCAGTTTCTGGACCATGAAAGAATACCGCCTGACGCCCACCTGGACCCTGCAGAACTACAAGATCTTCTTTACCGAGTTCATCTACCTCAAGGCGTACCTCACCTCGCTGGTCTTCGCCACCACCACGGTCCTGGTGACGATCCTCGTGGCCTATCCGTTCGCCTATGCGCTGGTCTTCGTGGTGCCCAGGCGTCTGCTGGCTGTCGCCCTCGTGGCCGTTATCGCGCCGTTCTGGACCAACTACCTGGTCCGCGCCTATGCCTGGCAGGTCATCCTGGCGGGCAACGGCATCCTGAACTACGTGCTCCTGCAGCTACGGATCATCACCCAGCCCTTCGACATCCTCTATACGTTGGTGGCGGCGCGGATCGGGCTGGTGCACTTCCTGCTGGCCATCATGACCCTGATCCTGTACACGACGCTGGACGGCATCGACAAGAACCTCCTGGAGGCCGCCGACGACCTGGGCGCGGGCCGGCTGCGCACCTTCACCGAGGTGATCCTGCCGCTCAGCTCCGGAGGCCTGGTCGCCGGCAGCATGTTCATCTTCGTGCTGGCGTTCGCCGACTTCGTCTCGCCGGCCGTACTGGGCGGTCAGGCCCAGCGCGTGTTCCCGCAACTGGTGGTGGACGCGGTCCAGTGGACCGTCAACTGGCCGCAGGCGTCGGCGTTCGCGGTAATCATGGTCGCGACCATCCTCACCATCGTGGGGATCTTCGCCCGGTGGATGCGCTTCGCCGGGTTCGGCAGGGCGGTGGACCGGTGAGCGCGCGCGCCATCCCGTCCCCCTCCCGCGGCATCCCCTGGGACCGGCTGGGCACGACGCTGCTCCGCGCATACCTAATGCTGGCGTACGCCTTCCTGTTCGCCCCCATCGCGGTCACCATCATCACGTCATTCAACGCCGACCGGTTCGTGACGTTGCCCTGGCGCGGCTTCACCTGGCACTGGTACGAGCTGGTGGTCGGCAATCCGGATCTGCTGGTGCCGCTGCGCAACAGCGTCCTGGTGGCCACAGCCGTGGGGCTGACCTCGGTCGTGCTGGGGTTCCTGGGCGCGTACGGTCTGACCCGGACGCAGGGGCGGTGGCAGGACCTCTACATGCTGGCCCTGATCTCGCCGCTGGCCGTGCCGTGGATCCTGCTAGGCCTGGGGCTGCTGGTCTTCTTCACCCGGATCGGGCTCCCTAAGTCGCTGCTGACCGTCTGGATCACCCACACCATCTTCGCCGCGCCCCTGGCCATGTTGATCATCCGCGGTCGCCTGCTGACCATGCGGCGCAGCTACGAGGAGGCCGCCTGGGACCTGGGGGCCAGCCGCCTGCGGACCATCTGGGAGGTCGTGCTTCCGCTGACCACGCCGGGCCTGGTGGGGGCGTTCTTGCTCACCTTCACCCTGTCGTTCGACGAGTTCATCCTGGCCTGGTTCGTTTGCGGATTCGATGTGACGCTCCCGGTCAAGATCTGGGGGCTGATGCGGTCCGGCATCAACCCCACCATCAGCGCCATCGGTACCATCGTGTTTGGCCTGTCCATCTCGCTCAGCGTGCTGGGGCAGGCCCTGCAGCGGCGGGGGACGGCCTCGTAGCCCGGAGGAGCAACACCATGACGGCACAGGACGCGTTCGTGGCCCACCTGACTTGGCCCGAGTTCGCCGAGCGCATCGCCCGCGAGCCTGTCGTCATCCCGGTGGGGTCCGTCGAGCAGCACGGGCCGCATCTGCCGCTAGGAGTGGACACGTTCATCCCGTTCCACCTGGCCATCCGGCTCGCACAGCGGCTACCCCTCCTCGTGGCGCCGCCGCTGTGGTACGCCGGACCCTCGGATCCCGCAAGCGGCGGCGGCCAGCGGTTTCCCGGCACGCTGGCGATACGCGGGACGACGTTGATCGACCTGACCACCGACGTGATCACCGAGTTCTTCCGGCAGGGAGCCCGTCACATTGTGTTGTTGAATGGCCACTTCGAGAACGCGGCCTTTCTGGCCGAGGCCGCCCGGCGCGTGTTGCCCCCGGAGGACGCCTCGGGCAGGAGGATCGTCCTCGTCAACTGGTGGGAGCACGTGCCCGACGACGTCCTGCAGCGCCTGTTCCCGGAGGGCTTCCCGGGATGGGAAGCCGAACACGCCAGCCTCACGGAGACGTCGCTGATGCAGGCCCTGGTGCCCGAGCTCGTCCACGCCGAGCGCCTGCCCCCGGAGATGGGCCCGCGACGCCAGGCGCCCCGGCACAAGGTGTTTCCGGAGCCGTCGGGGCTGGTGCCCGCAAGTGGGATCCTGTATTCAGCGGCCGGGGCCTCGGCGGAACGGGGACAGGCACTGGTGGAGGTGCTACTCCAGGCACTCGAGGACATCTTGAGGGCGGAGTGCTCCGTCCCACCGCACGAGACCGTGGACCTCTCCTGAGGTGTGAGCCCACACGGTAGGCCACCCTTCGCCGGGCGTCACAGTCCCGGAGGACGGTCTTTCCGTGCCGGAGAAATGGCACATTGGGAGGGATGCAGAATGCGAAACCTCCGTGGCAGATTTTGGTTGGTCGTTGCGGCGCTGACGACGGTGATTGTAGCCGTATCGAGCGCAGCAGTGGCCCAGCCAGCACCACCTCCAGCCACTCAAGAATGGTTGAAGGCGGCCAGGCTGGGGCCGTACGTCGAACCCCGGTTCGATGCCGCGGCCCTGCACGAGCAGGCCCGGCGGGAAGGCGCAGTCACTGTCTACTCGTACTCATCACGGATCCACGCCATTGCCAGCACATTCGAGAAGCAGTACCCGGGGATCAAGGTCAACGCCTTCGACCTGGACGGCGCCGAGATCATCACCAAGGTGTTGGCTGAGCAGCGGGCTCGCAATTACCAGGCCGACCTGATCTTCCTCCCCGAGGTAGCCACCGTGAAGCACCAGTTGATGCCCCGGTGGATGGTCTTCAACTACGTGCCCCCGGACCTGATCACCAAGATCCCGCGGCAGTACCGGGAGCCCCTCTTGGCGCGCCACTTCAGCTTCCGAGTCGTCTTCTACAACAGTGAACGTTACGCGAGTTCGCCGGTCAACAACCTCTGGGATCTGACCCGGCCCGAATGGAAGGGCAAGGTGATGCTCCCGGATCCGCTCAAGATTCCCGAGTATCTCTCCCTCCTGGTCACGGTCGTGCAGCGGGCCGATGAGATGGCCTCGGCGCACCAGCGGAAGTACGGTGAGCTACGGCTCAGCCCCGGGGTCGAGAATGCCGGCTACGAGTGGATCCGGCGCCTGCTGGCCAACGACCTGATCATCGCTCCGTCCACGGACGAGGTAACCAACTCCATCGGCCGGCCCGGCCAGACCGCGCCGCCCATCGGGATCTCCGCCTGGTCGCGCATGCGCGACAAGGTCCGGCGGCCGACCCTGCGGTTCGAGCCGGCGCTGGCAATGGAACCCGTGGCGGCCGTCAGCGACCTCACGATCCTGGCCATTCCCGCCCATGCCCCGCATCCGGCCGCGGCGAAGCTGCTCATTCGCTGGATGATGGGCGACGAGAAGGGCGGCTTGGGGTTCGAGCCATTCTACATCGAAGGACACCTGCCCACGAGGACCGATGTCCCGCCACCTCCGGGCATGCCGCTCTTGCACCACCTGAAGGTCTGGCACCAGGACTACGACGTGATCTGGAAGCAGTCCACCAGGGTGAGGGACTTCTGGTTGCGGTACCTCCGGTAGCCTCTGGCCCTGCGCCCGGCATCCAACTGGCGGCGGGATGATGGCAACTCTCAGCCCTGCGGTCATGGTGCGCCTGCACCGCTTGCGGTTCTCGCTCGAGCGCCCCCACGTTTTCATCGGTCTGGCCCTGGGCGTGGTGCTGGCTCTGCTTGTCGTGGCGCCCATGCTTCAGCTCGTCCACACGACCCTAACCTGGAGCGACGAGGACCTGCGGGCGCACCCGGAGGCAGAACCGGGCGCTCTGACCGCCTTCCACTGGCTGCGGACACTTGGCAGCGAGATCAGCTGGAATGTCTTCTACGTCCCGCTGGTGAACTCGCTGGTAACCGCTATTGGCGCCTCGGCCATCGCCCTGGTCGTTGGGGGTCTGCTGGCCTGGCTCGTGGCGCGGACCGATGTGTCGGGGCGCATCTGGCTGCAGACACTGGGAGTTGTGCCGTACGTCCTGCCGTCGTGGACGATTGCGCTAGTATGGCTCATCCTTTTCCGTAGCGCCCGGGCCGGGGCCGGGGTCGGGCTGTTCGAGTACGCAACTGGTGCGCCGCCGCCGGACTGGCTCGCGTACGGTCCACTGCCGATCGTGGTCGTTCTGGGACTGCACTACTTCCCTTTCACGTTCCTGGTGCTGGCGGCGGCAATGCGCGCGCAGGACGCCAGCCTCGAGGAGAGCGGTGAGGTCCTGGGTGCCCGTAGCGCGACCATCTTGCGGCGGATCACCTTTCCGTTGATGTTGCCGGCGCTGCTGTCGGCGTTCGTGCTGACCTTCTCGAAAGCGCTGGGGACTTTTGGGACGCCCTACCTGCTTGGACTGCCGGTACGCTACTTCACCCTGTCCACAATGATCTACTCCCACATCGTCAGCCGTGCGACCGCAGTGGGCTACATTCTGGCCCTGGTACTCATCGTCATCTCGGCACTGACCGTCTACGCCAACCAGCGTGCCATCGGCATCCGGCGTAGCTTCGTCACCATCACCGGTCGAGGGATGCGTACGCGGATCCAACCGCTGGGCCGCTGGCGGACCCCGGCGGCGATCTTCGCCTGGTGCGTGATCCTGGTCGCGGTCGTGGTGCCGCTAGTGCTGCTGATCTGGAACAGCCTGATGCGCTACCCTGATGATTACTCCGTGCGCAACCTGACCGGCCACTTCTGGATTGGCGGCTCCGACCTGACCATCGCAGACGGCGAAGCCGGGATCCTGCGCAACCGGTCGATCCTCGGCGCCGCATTCAACAGCCTACGCCTGAGCCTGGCCACGGCGGTCCTCACCGGAGCCGCGGGGCTGGCGGTGGGGCTCACGGTAGTTCGTGGCCGCGGTACGCTGCTCGCCAAGATCGTCGAACAGGTATCGTTCCTCCCCTACCTGGTGCCGAGCATCGCGTTTGGGGCCATCTACCTGGCGGTGTTCCTGCGGCCCTGGGGTCCCTTGCCCGCGTTGTACGGCACCTTCACGCTGCTGGTCCTGACCTGCACCGCGAAGAACCTGCCGTTCGCTTCGCGAACCGGCATCGCAGCGCTGATGCAGGTTAGCGGGGAACTGGAGGAGGCCTCGGTGGTGTTGGGCGCGGGCCTGTGGCTGCGACTGCGCCGGATCGTGGTTCCGCTGGTGGCCAGCGGGCTGCTGTCCGGAATCCTGCTGGCGTTCATCTCGACGATGCGGGAGCTGTCGCTCATCATCCTGCTGATCACGCCAGCCACCCGTACGCTCACCACCATGACCTTCCGCTATACCGAGCAGGGTCTCCCGCAGTTCGCCAACGCGATCATCGTCCTGTTGATCGCCCTCATCTTGCTGGGCGAGATGCTGGAGCGTCGTCTGGAAGCGCGAGCGATGATGGAGCCACGGGAACGCGGGGTCCGGCTGTGAGTAACGAAGCCGAGCGCAAGCACACCGCCTCAGGTGCCGCGGCGAGGGTTGGCCGTGAGGTCCTCCCGCATGTGGAGCTCCAGCACGTGACCAAGCGGTTCGGACAGGTCGTGGCGGTCCGGGATCTCTCCCTGACGGTGCAGGTCGGCGAATTCCTCACCCTATTGGGCCCGTCGGGGTGCGGTAAGACCACGGTTCTTCGCATGATCGCCGGGTTGGAGCACCCTGACGAGGGGGAGATCTGGATCAATGGTCAGCCGGTCTTCTCATGGGAGCGCGGCGTCTTTGCGCCACCCGGGTTGCGCAATCTGGGAATGGTCTTCCAAAACTTTGCACTGTGGCCGCACATGACGGTCTTTGAAAACGTGGCCTTTGGCCTTCACGTGAGACGCTGTCCGCCCGGAGAGATCTCTGGCCGCGTGGAGGAGGCGCTGAGTTACCTGCACCTCCAGGGACTGGGTCCGCGTTATCCGCATGAGCTGAGCGGCGGCCAGCAGCAGCGTGTGGCACTGGCGAGAATGCTGGTGACTCGTCCCTCCCTGTTGTTGATGGATGAGCCGCTGTCGAACCTGGACGCCAAACTCCGCACTGCAATGCGAGCCGAGGTGAAGCGGGTGCACGTCGCCTCGGGGGCCACGACCATCTATGTGACCCACGACCAGGTCGAGGCTCTCACGATGTCGGATCGGGTCGCAGTCATGCGGGCCGGCCAAGTCCTCCAGTGCGGCCCGCCGCAGGAACTCTACGAGCACCCGGCCACGCTGTTCGTTGCCGACTTCGTAGGCAACCCAATGATCAACCTTCTGCGCGGCGTCGTGCGGCGCAATGGCTCGGACCGGGGCATTGCCATCGGCCCGTTGTTTGTTCCCGGGCAGGCAGAGATGGCCGACGGGGCGGAAGTCACCGTTGCCGTTCGGCCCGAAGACTGGCGTCTGGCCGGCGATGGGGCGCCGGCCGCCGTCGAGCAGGTCCAACCGACCGGGTCCGACCTTCTCCTGCTGGCACGCCTGGGTGGGGACACTGTGCTGGTACGGGCGCCCAAGGATCTCCGGATCACCCCGGGCCAGGCAATCCGGCTCGCCGTGGCCCCTCACCGCGTCAACGTCTTCGACCCGTCGACGGAGCGGGCCGTGCCGTTCCATCCGACGGGTGCGGGATGACGGTCTTCCCGGACGCAGTTCCACTTCCGGTGGCGGCGGATCGCCCGGACGCCATCTTCTTCGACATGGTGGGCTGCCTCGAGGACGTGCGGTCGACGCCCGAGGACCGCGCGCGGGCACGGCGGCGGCTTCACCGCCTCCTGACCCAGATCGGGGTGCGGCTACCCCGCCGCGTCTTCGAGGCCGCGTTCATCGCCGGTCGTGAGGCGTACTACCGATGGCGCGACGAGTCGCTGCGGGAGTTGCCGCCGGAGCGGATCTGGCTGGAGTACTTCCTCCGCGATCTGCTGGACGACCAGAGCCGGCAGACAGTCGCCGCAGCGGCCGAGACCCTCATGGTAGCCTACGACGAGTCCTATTACCGACGGCGGTTACGACCCGGAGTGCGCAGGGTGCTCCAGGCCCTTCAGCGGCGCGATTACCGGCTGGGCATTATCAGCAACGTCTGCAGCCGCACGATCGTTCCCCGCAACCTCGCGAGGTACGGTATCGCAGACCGGTTCGAAGCCGTGATCCTTTCGTCGGTCTCAACGCACCGCAAGCCGGGCCCACAGATCTTCCACATTGCCGCCCAGATGCTGGGGATACCTCCACACCGATGTGCCTACGTTGGCGATACCGTCAACCGCGACATTAATGGCGCGGTGGCCGCCGGGTTTGGGATTACGGTGCTAATCCCATCGGCGCTCACCGTAGAAAAGGACAGCGAGCTGACGTACCAGGCCGCCCCAACCCACGTGATCGGTGAGTTCCGTGAGTTGCTGGCAATCTTCCCCTGAAGCCCCCCACGTCCATCTTGCCACTTCACTCTCCTCGGCAGCCGAGCTGCTGCTGTCAGCAGCCACGGCCGGCTTGCAGCCGGGAGACACAGATTCTGCGTCGTGACCTCCTGGCGACTCGATCCGAGCGGCCAGGAATCGGGCGCTCCCCCGACGAAGAGCATCGGCGTTCGCCCGCCTCCCGGATCTCCTCGGTGTAGAACCCGCCGGCGCGATCGCCGAGCGTCTCGGCAAGCCTCCGGATGAGGGTGGTCTTCCCCACGCCAGGCCGGCCGGTGATCAGCAGGATGTCAGCCATCGGCCCCTCAAGCACACTTGTACCAAGGATGGCATGACGTTCTCCACCCTATTGCGACCGCTGCGCATGCGGCCCACGGCACCGGGGCTGTGGGATAACGTGCGACCAGGGCGTCGAGCGCACCGGCGGGGCGACAAACAGTGAGGCAATAGCCGAAACCGAATCCTGGAGCCGGCGACGAGATTCGAACTCGTGACCTGCGCATTACGAGTGCGCTGCTCTACCGCTGAGCTACGCCGGCTCGCAACACTTCCATTGTACCAGATGGGTCTGCCCGAGAAACCTAGCCTCCGTCCGAACCGGGGAGGATTCTCCCGACCACGCGCGAACAACGCCCCCGAGAACAGCGGCGAGGTGTTTCGCCATGACCGAGCGGCTATGGGACATCTATGAGCAGCTCTGTCAGATCGAGATGCGGACACTCGACGAGTTCGTCCGCCGGATCAAGTCGGGCGAGTTTGGCGAGTTTCCGCGCGAGGACGTCGTAGCCTTCCTTCGCGAGATCGAGGCGAATATGCTCACCAGCATCCAGACCAAAGCCATGGAACACCACCGATACGCGGAAATGGCCGATGAGGTGAGCGAAGAAACCCACCAGTGGATCGACGGCCTGATCGAAGAATTTGAGCGCGCCTGAGCCGGCACATCCTCCCCGCCGGCCGCGTATCGGACCCCGGGCGCTCACCCGCTAGATCAGGAACTTCCCGTTCCGGTAGATCACCTCACCGTCGGCCCACACCTCGCTGTCTGTCCGCAGGTCACAGATCATGTCCCAGTGGAGGCCTGAGCGGTTGGTCCCGCCGGTCTCGGGGTACGCGGCGCCCAGGGCCATGTGCACGGTGCCGCCGATCTTCTCGTCGAACAGGATGTTGCGCGTGAACCGGGCAATGCCGTAGTTGGTCCCGAACGCGAACTCGCCCAGGACCCGCGCGCCGGCATCGAGGTCCAGCATGGCGCCCAGCAGGTCGGCCCCCTTGGCGGCCGTCGCCTCGACGACCCGTCCCTCGGCGAACGTGAGTGTAATCCCCTGCACTTCGCGACCGCCGTAGATGGCCGGGAACGAGAAGGTCACCCGACCCCGCGTGGCCGTCTCCAGGGGCGCCGTGAACACCTCGCCGTCGGGGAAGTTGTGCTCGCCGGCGGCGTTCTGCCACCGCCGGCCGCCGACCCGGACCACCAGATCCACGTGAGCGCCCCGCAGCCGCAGTTCGTCCTTCGTCTCCAGGAAGCGGATGATGCGGTCCTGATCCTCGCGCATCTGCTGCCAGGCCGCCACGGGGTCGGGGTGGTCGAGCAGCCCGGCCCGAAACACGAAGTCCTCGTACTCGGCCAGCGACATCTCGGCTTCCTGCGCGTCGGCCTGGGTGGGATACTGGGTCTCTACCCACCGCAGCTCGCCCGCGCCCGCGCGCTCCAGGAAGCGCTGGGTGATGGGCCGCAGGGCCTCCCGGCGCGTGGCCTGTCGCCTGGGGTCCACGCTGGTCAGCGCCCGGGTGTTGTAATGGGCCCAGATCCCGAGCCGCGCGTCGAGCCGCTCGATCTCGAACGCCGCGACCGGGGAGACAAAGCGCAGTTGCTCATCGCTCGCGTGCTTGAAGAAGATCTCCTGCGTCCCATCCACGCTCACGTTGGTGTAGACGTGCGCGCCCGCGGCCAGGGCCTCGCGGTACGCTTCGACAATGAGCGGCGCCGCCAGGGCTGGCCCATCGATCCGCACCAACTGCCCGGGCCTCACCGCCAGGGAGTAGTGCACCAGCACCTGCGCCAGCTGCGTCAACCGAGGATCCGCCACGCTGCAACCTCCCCAGACGTTCTGCCTTCCCACACTATCCCGGGCCGCGGCGACTGTCCACGACCGGTGGATCCCCCGGAGGTCAGCGACCATCCGTCCGCCGGAATCCCGACGCCGTCCAGAGGGAGAAGCGCCTGACCTCGCGCCCCCGCACGACGATCGGCACGGCCCCACGGTAGACGGGAGCCTCGAAGTACGTCTCCGGCGGCGGAACAGTCCACCCGGAGGCGACGATCCACACCACCGAAGCGTCCGAGAACTGAGCCGGCGACGGCCACACCGAGTTCTTCAGTGGCTCGGGCACCACGGTCACGGGATAGCGCCCACGCGTGTAGTAGGTAATCTGTGCGGCGCCCTCGAAGTGCGCGGCGGGAACGGCCAGCACCACGGGCGCAGCCAGCTGCGAGGTGAGGGCGTCCACCCGCTCCGCGACCTGCGACCATCCCGCGACCGACTCGACCGCCGGGGCCGGCGTGGGCAGCCAGGGCATGAGCGGCGCCAGCACCGCGTAGGCCATCAAGACCGCATTCACGCCCACCGCCAGCGCGGCAGCCCGCCCGGGCCACAGGCCGCCCAACAGCACGGCCAGCCCCAGGTACGCCGGGCCCAGCCAGTAGCCGTGCGCGCCGCCCCAGAAGAACACGACCGCAGCCACCATGACCAGGACCGGTACGGTCATCCACAGGAGGAAGGCAACGCGCTCGTCCGTCCTGCGCCGGACGGCGGGGACGAGCATCCAGAGCAGGACGAGGAACATCACGCCGGTGAACGCCAGTTGCTCGAACGTGATGGTCCCCAACCCGGCCAGGCCGGTGGCAACCTGCTGGGAGCGCTCGCGGAAGGCGTATCTGAAGTTGGCCCATCCGTTGGCCATATTCCAGACCGGCACAGGCAGAAAGAGCGTCACGGCCACGGCGGCGCCCACGTAGCACCAGGGCCGGCGCAGCACGTCGGGCCGCCTGGTCAGGACGTAGCCGATGAGCCCGAGAGGCAAGGCCGCCATGGTCATCTTGCTCAGCATGCCCAGCCCGATCGCGCCCCCCGCCGGTACCCACCAGCGATCGTTCTCCCACAGGGCCCGCCGCGCCCAGAGCAGCGCCAGGCTCCACCACAGGAACAGCATGGCCTCCGGGGTGGCGAACAGGCCGCCGCCGGCGAGCAGTGGCACGAGCTGATAGACACCCGCCGCGATCAGTCCGGCGCGGGCGCTGAACATGTCCCGCCCCAGCGCAAAGAGCGCCAGTGTGGTGACCACCCCTCCGATGAGCGGGCCCAGTCGCAGGAGAACCTGATGGTCACCCAACAGCGTGGTCAGACGAATCATGTAGGCCACGAACGGTGGATGGTCGAGATAGGAGAGGGCCAGGTGCTTGGACCACACCCAATAGTACGTCTCGCCGTCCAACAGGGGCACGCGGACCGCCCAGATCAGGCGTCCGGCCAGGCCCGCAGCCACGATGGCCCCGAGGGCCGACCGACTCCTGGCCGCGGCGCTCCCCCGAAAGAAGCCGCATCCAGCGCGTTGCATCAGGACTGAAGTGGTGGGCGCTGCAGGGCTCGAACCTGCGGCCTCATCCGTGTGAAGGATGCGCTCTTCCGCTGAGCTAAGCGCCCTCGTTGACGCAAAGGTTATTATAGAAGCCGGGAAAAACCAGCGTCAAGGAACCCGTGTCCGCTTCACGCGCGCTCGCGTCGCTCAACGCCGCCGTCATCGCCTGCCGCCGGTGCCCGCGCCTGGTCGCTCACCGCGAGGCCGTCGCGCGCCGCCGCAAGCCGCAGTTCGCCTCGTGGGAGTACTGGGGTCGGCCAGTACCCGGGATCGGCGACCCCAGGGCGCGGGTGCTGTTGGTGGGCCTCGCCCCGGCCGCGCACGGCGCCAACCGCACCGGCCGGATGTTCACCGGTGACGGATCGGGCGACTTCCTGACCCCGGCGCTGTACCGGGCGGGACTCGTCTCGCAGCCCACCTCGACCAGCCGGAACGACGGGCTCCGCTATCGGGGCGTCTATCTCGCTGCCGCCGCCCGTTGCGCCCCGCCCGATAACATGCCGCTCCCGTCCGAACTGGAGAACTGCCGGCAGTACCTGCAGCGCGAGTTGGCGCTACTGCGACATGTGCGCGTGGTCGTTGCCCTGGGCGGCGTGGCCCACACCGCGGTCCTGCGGGCCGCCGAGGCTCTGGGGTGGCGGGTACCGAGGCCGCTGCCTCGCTTTGCCCACGGCGCGCGCGCCCCGCTCGCCCGGCCCAACGGCCGCGTGGTTGTACTCCTCGACTCCTACCATCCTAGCCGCCAGAATACCCAGACGGGCCGGCTGACCGCTCCGATGCTGGACCGGATCATGCGCACCGCGGCGGCCCTGGCGACGCGGCGGCCCTGATGCAGCGCGACCTGCGCGGTGCCAGCGGTCACGGGCGTGCACTGCTGGCCATTCTGGCGGTCTCCACCCTGGTACGGCTGCTGGCCGCTCGTTCCATCCCGTTGCTCGACGACGAAGCACACTACTGGGTCTGGTCCCGCCACCTCATGTGGGGCTATCCCGATCACCCCCCCATGATCGCGGGTCTCGTGGCGCTCGGCACTCGATTGGCCGGCGACAGTGTCCTCGGCGTGCGTCTGATGTCAGTCATCTATGGTACGGCCAGCACCCTGGCGATCTACGCGCTGACCGCGCGGCTCTTCTCCGCTCGCGCGGGGCTGCGGGCTGCGCTGCTGTTCCAGGCGCTGCCGGCGTTTGCGGCGGGCGGCGTCATGGCCGCGCCCGACGCCGCGCTGGGCCTGTACTGGCTGCTGGCCATGCTGTGGGGCTGGATGGCCATCGTCGAAGGCGCCGGGTGGGCTTGGCCCGCGGTCGGCGCCGTGGCGGGCCTGGTGGTGCAGTCCAAGCTCGCAGGGGGCGCGCTGGTGTTGTCACTGGCCGGAATCGTGCTGACCTCGCGCGCCTATCGCCGTTGGCTGCTGCGGCCGGGTCCCTATCTCGCGGTGCTGGTGGGCGGCGTGGTCATAGCCCCGCTGGTCGGGTGGAATCTGACACACGACTGGGCGACGGTCAGGCGTGCCCTCGTCATCGACCCCTGGGTGCATCCGGTTGGCGCCCTGGGCAATGTAGCCGCTCTCGTGGGCTCCCAGTTCCTCTACTACGCACCGCTGGGATTCCCCATCGCCCTGGCTGGCCTGATCGCGGCGGCCCGCGCACGACGGGACGAACGATTCCGCTTCCTGTGGTGGTGTGCGGCGCCGACGCTGCTGATCGTCCTGCTCGGAAGCGTCCGCGCCCTCTCGAAGCCGCACTACACCGGCCCGGCATTGGTATCCGGCATCATCACCGCTGCGGCCCTGTGGCCCCGCTGGCGTCTGCAGCGGCTGCTCCGCGTGGGCGTCGCCACTAGTGCGGCGCTCACGGTGCTGGCGCTCGTCATCTCCACGGTGCCCAATCCGCTGCTCGGGGCACTCCTTCAGGAAACGCGCGCCTGGCCCCGTGTCGCGCGGGAGGTCGAGCGTCTCGTGCCACTGCTGGGGCGGCCAGGCGAGGTGTTCCTGCTGGCGGAAACCTACCAGGGCGGTAGCCAGATCGCGTTTGCGACCGGCAACCGGATCCCGGTCGTCGTGCCGTTTCGCGGCTTCGACCTGTGGGAACCACCCTCGCGCTGGATCGGACGCAACGGAGTGCTGATCGACCACCTTGGCGGTGAGATCTCCAGCGCCCTGATGGCGGCGTTCGCGCGGGTCGAAGGCCCCCACGTGGTGCCGGTGGGCCCGGGCGTCGCAGTCCGCCTCTATCTGGGCATCGGGTTCCGCGGCCTCGGGTCGTCTCGTCCGTAACCGGGCGATGGTGAGGCCGGCAGCCCCTCGTGGCCTGCCGTCGCTAGTGGCCCGCCGCGGCGGCCTGGGCCTGCGGGCCGCGGTAGAGGTTGGCCGTCGTGATGGTCACCACCTCGAGCGCCAGCGCCAGGTCCTCCGCGCGCTCAGCAACCATAGTGGCCAGCGCGCCTGGATGGTGCCGCGTTGGCGCCCCGCGGCCGTACGGCGCGTCCAGCGAGGCCCTCTCCAGATGCTGCAGCCATTCCCGGAGCACAGTGAGGGCCGCCAGGGTGAGCTGTGCGCCCTGGTCCACGGCCGCGTGCCCGGCCCGGACGGCCTCGATCGCGCTCCCAGCCGCTGCGGCCAGCGCGTGTTCGTCTGCGGCCCGCTCACCCGCGGCGCGCTGGATGGCGATGACGGTCTGCTCGATCTCTTCCAGGGCCGATGACAGGCCGGGTGACGGCTGCGGCCGCTGACCGGTGACCGGGTGGTACCGCAGTCCGCGCGCGTGCCTGCGGATGACCACCGCGGCCTCCCGGAGCCTCCGGGCCTGGGCGGCTGCGGCAGCCGCCCTCGCATCAGGGGAATGGGGGCTCATTGTCGAAACCTGAGGTATCGTAGCATCCCAGTGCGGCCGGCAGCAACGGGACCGGCCAGGAGGGCAAGATGGCCTGGAGGCAGACGCTGGAGGCGTGGGAACTGTTGGACTCGGCGCATGCCACGGGTGAGCGGGTGGCGGCCCGGCTGCGGGATCGAGGCGCGCAGTGTCAGGTGACGACCATCAGCGGCGAGCGGGGGGCCACCGATTTCGTGCGCGCCTTCTTCCCGGGCAGCCGCGGCGCGAGCAGCGGGGGCCGGGCGCGCACGCTCGGGATCATCGGGCGGCTGGGCGGGATCGGTGCGCGACCCGACCGGATCGGTCTGGTCTCGGATGCTGACGGTGCCGTGACCGCGGTCGCCTGCGCGCTCAAGGTCGCGGATATGCGCAGGGAGGGCGATCCACTCCCGGGCGACCTGATCATCGCCACGCACATCTGCCCCCAGGCCTTCATCCAGCAGACGCCGACCGTCCCCATGATGATGTCGCCGGTGGACATCGCGACGATGAACGCCCACGAGGTCGATCCCGCCATGGACGCCGTGCTCTCCATCGACACGACCCGCGGCAATCGCGTGATCAACCACAAAGGGGTAGCCATCACGCTGCCGGTCAAAGAGGGCTACATCCTGCGGGCGCACGACTCGGTGCTCGACATTCTCCAGTGGGTCACGGGGCTTCCCCCGGTGATCGTGCCGCTGGCCACGCAGGACATCACCCCCTACGGCACCGGCCTGAGACACATCAACAGCATCGTGCAGCCGTCGGTGGCCACCGCCGCTCCGGTGATCGGCGTGGCGCTGACCGCAGTGGTGGCGGTGCCAGGCTCGGCCACGGGCGCCAGCCAGGCGACCGACTGCGAGACCGCGGTGCGCTTCTGCCTGGAGGTCGCCAAAGCGTTTGGAGACGGGGCGTGCGAGTTCTATGACGATAAAGAGTACGAGGAACTCGTGGCGCGGTACGGCCCGATGCGCCACCTACAGACGCTCGGGCACGCGAGTGCCCGGTAGCCGCAAGACCTCTTGGGTGATCCTATGATGGCGCGAATCGTCCGATCGTTGGTCCTGCTGGTGGTCCTAGCCGTCACCGTCGTGGGGGCGACGAGGTGGCTCGCCCGCCGGCCCGCGGCCCAGGAGGCGGCCCCGCCCCCGCAGCGTCCGGCCCCCGCGGTGCGGACTGCCGTCGTGGAGTCTACTCTGCTCGTCGAACAGGGCAGCTTCCCGGGCGAGGTGCGTGCCTCGGCGACGGCCGACGTGGTCTCCCGGCTCGCCGGGAGGCTCGGCGCGGTGCTCGTGAAGGAAGGCTCGTTTGTCAGCGCGGGCAGCCTGGTCGCCCGCATCGACGATCCAGAGCTGGAACTGGCGGTCAGACAGGCTGAGGCGGCGCTCCAGTTCCAGCGTGCCCGGCTCGCGCAATTGACGGCAGGCCCCCGGGCTCCGGAGGTGGCACAGGTCGAGGCCCAGATCGCGCAGCAGGAAGCCGCCCTGGCCCAGGCCGAGCGGGAACTGGCCAGGACCCAGCAGCTCTTCGCCGACGGGCTCGTCGCCAGAGCGGCCGTGGACCGGGCCCAGACGGAGGTCGATCTGGCGAGAGCGCGCGTGAGGGCCTCCCAGGAACAGCTCGCCATCGTGAAACAGGGACCGCGGCCCGAGGACGTCGAGGCGCAGATGGCCCAGGTGCGTCAGGCGGAAGTGGCCCTGGCCCAGGCGCGGGCCCGGTTGCGAGAGCTGCGCATTCTCTCGCCCATCGCCGGCGTCGTAACCAAGGTCAACGTGGAGTCGGGCGCGGTGATCTCTAGCCAGACCGTGATCGCCACCGTGGCCACCATCCGGCCCATCGAGGTGCACGTACCGCTGCCCGAGACCGATCTGCCCCGTCTGCGCAAGACCAGCCTGGTGCGCATCACCGTCGACGCCCTGCCCGGACGCTGGTTCGAGGGCAGGATCGCCCGGGTGGCGCCGGCCCTGGATCCGGCCTCCCGCAGCGCCCGCCTCGTGGTGGTGGTGCCCAACGCCGACCTGGCCCTGCGGCCCGGCATGTTCGCCCGGGCCACCGTGGTGTTCGACGAGCGGCGGGGGATCATGATCCCTTCCGATGTGATCGTCCTCCGCAGGCAGACATCGGTGGTCTTCGTGGTCAAGGGTGATACAGTTGAAGAGCGGGCGGTCAAGATCGGCTATATCGAGGGCAACCGCTCCGAGGTTGTCGAGGGCCTGCGTGTCGGGGAATCTATCGTCGTGGTGGGGCAGCAGGGCCTGCGAGACGGCATGAAGGTCCGCACCGGCGGGCCACCGGGATCGGCTCCCTCGCCGGTGCAGGGGGCACCGCGGCCATGAACATCTCGCGCTTCGCGATCAACAGACCGATCACGACGGCGATGGTCTTCCTGGCCATCGCGTTCCTGGGTCTTGTCTCCTTCTCCCGCCTGCCGATCGACCTGTTGCCGGACATCTCCTTCCCCACGCTGTCGGTCTCGACGCCGTACCAGGGGGCCGGACCCCAGGAAGTGGAACGCGAGGTCACGATTCCGCTGGAGAACGCCCTGGCTACGGTGCCGGGCGTCACCGAGATCTTCTCTACCTCCCAGGAGGGCCGCAGCAGCATCTCCCTGCGTTTCCCCTGGGGCACCGATCTGGACGCCGCGGCCAATGACGTGCGCCCCGCCATCGACCGGGTACGGAGCCGTCTACCCGAGGGCGCCGACATACCGCGCATCTTCAAGTTCGACCCCAACGCGTTCCCCATCGTCCTGCTGGGCATCGAGGCGCGCGGTGACCTGGCCACCCTGCGTGACCTGGCCGAGAACGAGATCAAGCCCAGGCTCGAGCAGGTCGAGGGCGTGGCCAACGTGGACGTGCGCGGCGCGCGCGCGAGAGAGATCCGGGTGGAACTGGACCGGGCGCGGCTCGAGGCCCTGGGGGTCTCCGCCGGCGAAGTCACCAAGGCGCTGGAGGCAGAGAGCACCGTCGACCCGGGTGGCGACGTGCGGGTAGGCAGCCAGCGACGCATCGTCCGGACCGTGGGCCGGTTCACCTCCCTGGAGCACATCGCGCAGACCGTGGTCGCTACCCGCCAGGGTGTGCCCGTCCGCGTGATGAACATTGCCACCGTACGCGACACTTTCGAGGACGCCACCTCGATCACCCGCCTCAACGGTCGCCCGTCTATTGTCATTGCGGTCAGCAAGCGGTCTGGCACCAACACGGTGGCCGTCGCCCAGCGCGTCTTCCGCGTGGTTGAGGAACTCAACGAGCAATTCCCGCAGGCCCGGATGACCACCATCAACGACGGCTCCAGGTTCATCCGTCGCTCGATTGACAACGTCCGGTTCGCGGCCATGCTGGGCAGCGTTCTGACCATGGGCGTGCTGCTGTTCTTCCTGCGCAATGTCAGCAGCACGCTGATCATCTCCACGGCCATCCCGCTGTCCATCCTGGCCACGGTATTGCTCATGTTCTGGGGCGGGCTCACGCTCAACCTGATCACCTTTGGCGGACTGGCCCTGGCCATCGGCATGCTGGTGGACAGCGCCATCGTGGTGCTGGAGAACATCTTCCGCCACCGCGAGGAGGGCCAGCCGGCCCGCATTGCCGCCGAGGACGCCACGCGAGAGGTCGGCACGGCCATCATGGCCAGCACGCTGACCACCGTCGTCGTCTTCCTCCCCATGTTCTTCACCACCGGCATCGCCAGCGTCATGTTCCGGCCGCTGGCCTACGTGGTCACCGTGGCGCTGCTGTGCTCGCTGGTCGTGGCGTTGACCCTGATCCCGTCGCTCTCCTCTCGCGCCCTCATCATGGGCCACGGCCGCGGTGCCGCCGGCCGCGTCGCCACCGTGCTCGAGCGTGCCCTGGTTAGGATCGAGGACGCCTATCGACGGCTGGTGGAAATCGTGGTACGGCGGCCAGCCCTGGTCATCGTGCCCTCGCTGGCCCTCATGATCGTGGCCTGGTCGGCCCTGCCCCTGATCGGGCGCGAGACCTTCCCGCCCGCGGACGAGCGGGAGTTCTTCACGATCGTACAGATGCCGCGGGGCACGGCGTTGGAGGTCACAGATGGCGTGGCACGGCGGATTGAGCGCACGCTGCTGGAGGAGACGCCCGGGATTACCCGATTGACCACCTTCGTGGGCGGTGGGTTCGGCCCGGGCGGCTCGCACGTCGTCAACTTCCGCGCCACCCTGGCCCCGGATGCCCCGTCCACGCAGGAGATGATCAACCGGCTCCGCCGCACGCTCCGAATCACCGGCGCTACCGTCGTCTATCGACCGTTCACGTCTCTGTTCTTCTTCCGCACGCCCGACCCGATCAGCATCGACGTCCGTGGGTTCGATCTTGAGACCGGCAACGCCGTGGCGCGGCGGCTGCGGGGCGTTCTCGAGACCGTACCCGGCGTCGTCGATGTCCAGGTCAGCCGCGAGGAGAGTGCCGAGGAGTTCTCGCTCCAGGTGGATCCCATCAAGGCGTCAACCTTCGGCACCACGGCCAGCCAGGTGGCGGCGGCGGTCAGGACCTACGTCGGGGGCACCACCGCCGCGCTCTTCCGCGTCGGCGGAGAAGATGTCAACGTGGTTGTGCGGCTACGGGAGGCAGACCGTGCCACACCTGACACCCTGGCCAACCTGCCGATCAGCACGCCCCGGGGCATCGTCCCGCTCCGCCAGCTGGCGCAGATCACCGGGACACCGGGACCGTTGCAGATCCAGCGGCGCAATCGCGAGCGGATTATCACGCTCACCGGCAACATCGCAGGCCGCGACGTCGGGGCGGCGATCCGGGACGTCCGGCAGGCCGTGCTGGCCCAGCGGCTGCCGCCCGGATTCTCCGTGGCTTTCGGCGGCGAGTTCGAAGACCAGCAAGAGTCGTTCGGTCAGCTCCTCTGGGGATTCCTGATGTCCCTGGTGCTGGTCTACATGGTGATGGCATCGCAGTTCGAGCGGCTGCTCGAGCCCTTCCTGATCATGGCGGCTGTGCCGTTCGCGCTGGTGGGCGTCATCGCTGCCCTGGTGCTGACCGGGACCACGCTGAACGTCCAGTCTGGCCTGGGCGCCATCGTCTTGATCGGCGTCGCCGTCAACAACGGCATCGTCCTGATCACCTACGCCCTGCAGCTCCAGGATGACGGGGTGCCCCTGCGCGAGGCGCTGGCCCGGGCCGGCCAGCGGCGACTCCGACCGATCCTGATGACCACGCTCACCACCGTCTTCGGCCTCCTCCCGCTGGCGATCGGCATCGGCGAAGGCTCCGAGCTGCAGCGGCCGCTGGCGCGGTCGATCGTGGGCGGGCTGGTCACTTCGACGATCGGGAGCCTCTTGCTGATCCCGGCGATGTACATGGTGCTGGATCAGGCGGTGCGCTGGGTCCGCAACCGTCGGGAGGCGCCGGCCCTGGCGGAAGGGCCAGCGGAGGGCGTGGCGGAGGGCACAGACGGGAAGTAGCGCGCAGACCGCTCTTGGGCGGTCAGCTCTCGGGCGGATTGCCCGGCGGGAACGCCCGCCCGTCAACGACCAACCAGACTCCTGCGGTGGCGGCCTCCCGGCCGGCGTCGGCCGTGGCGCGCTCCCCGGCCACCGCCGCCAGCACCGGCACGGCGACGATGCGCTCGAGCAGCCGCGCCCGGCGTGCCGCCCGTTCCACGTCGCGCGCGTCCATCACCGCGGAGACCTCGGCGACGAGGTAGCACTCTTCGTCGCGATCGCGGGGCCGCCCGCCGATGACCACATCAGCCTGCAAGAGATCCGCATGCTCGTCCAGCGAGAGAAGGCCGCGCCCCTCGGCGGCCTCGGCCATCACGGCGAGCTCCGCCCGGGACACCGGGTGGATGGCCCGCAGGATCCTCAGGAAGTAGGCGTGCGCTTTCTCGCGGTAGTCGAGCTCGAGCACCCTGCCGCGGACGTCTCCTACGATGCCAGCGAGACGGGACACCTGGACCACGAGTTCGCTCATGTGCGCGGCCAGGGTATCCACCCGCGCGGTCAGCGCCTCCAGCCGCACGGTCAGGTCATCCACCCGCGTGGCCAGGGTGTCCACCCGCGCGGTCAGCGTGTCCACCCGCGCGGTCAGCGTGTCCACCCGCGCGGTCAGCGTGCGCAGCTCTGCCTGCGTCTCAGCCTGGGCCGCGGCCAGCCGCTGGAGAGCCACCTCAAGCCTATCCACGCGCGCTTCCAGCACGTCCGTCCCCTCTAATCTATCGTCGATGCTAGCACACTTGTCCGGGGGCCGCACCGGGGTGGGCCGCCGGCTGGATCAGTTCATCTCGCGACACGCGGCCTCTCGAAGACGAACAGCTTCGCACGACGGATGACGAGGCGCACCGGCCCATGGTCCAGCGGCGCCCGGTGGTCCGCCATGAGCACCTCGTCACCGACGCGCACGTAGGCCCGGTAGCCGGCGCCCAGGAACAGCACGTCCACCACATCCCCGTCGGCCCAGGCCGCGCCCGGCGGCGGAAGGGCACCCGGAGCGGCCAGCTCGATGTCCTCAGCCCTCGCAATGAGTGTGCTGTGGCCGGACGGCCGGATTCGGCCGTCACCATCCACCGCGGCGGCCAGCACATTGGTCGCGCCCAGGAACTCGGCCACGAAAGGATCGGCCGGGCGGGCGTACACCTCCTCGGGCCGTCCCGCCTGGGCCACCCGGCCGCTGTCCATCACGACCACCACGTCCGCAATGCTCATGGCCTCTTCCTGATCGTGGGTGACGTAGATGGCGGTAATGCCTGTGCGTCGTTGCAGCGCCCTGATCTCCACCCGCACACGGTGGCGCACCTTGGCGTCCAGATTGGAGAGCGGCTCGTCCAGCAGCAAGACCTTGGGGCGCACCGCCACGGCGCGGGCCAGGGCCACGCGCTGCTGCTGCCCGCCCGAGAGCTCCCGGGGTCGGCGGCGCTCGATGCCGGGAACGCGGTCCAGTTCCACCAACTCCAGGGCTTCACGCACGCGCCGGGGGATCTCCGCCGCGGGCACCCGGCGCAACCGCAGCCCGAAGGCCAGGTTCTCATACACGTCCATGTGCGGCCACAGCGCATAGTTCTGGAACACCATGGCGCAGTCACGCGCCTGAGGAGGCAGGGTGGTGACATCGCGGTCGCCCATCCAGACGCGGCCGCCATCAGGCGCCACGAACCCGGCCAGACTGCGCAGCAGCGTGGTCTTCCCGCATCCCGAGGGCCCCACGATCACCGTGAGTGCGCCAGAGGGGAACTCTTGCGTCACCCCGGCCAGGGCGGTCACGGAGCCGTAGCGCTTGGTCAGGCTCTCGACGCGGACGTCCATCGTCTCACTCCGCATCCGTCCTCACAGTCGCCCGAAGAACGCCAGATACTCGGCACGCAGAAAACGCTCCATGAGCACCAGCAAGACCACCCCGGGCGCCATCAGCACCAGCGCCGTCACCGACGCAATCTGCATCTCGTAGCCCAGGCTGGCCGTGTACATGTAGACCGGCAACGTGGTCACGTAGGGCGCGCCCACCAGCAGCGTGCCGGTGAACTCATCCAGGGAGTAGATGAACACCAGAATGGCGCTGGCCACGATGCCCGGGGTTGCCAGCGGCAGGGCGATGCGGAAGAAGGTGTGCGTCATCGAGGCGCCCAGGTTGATGGCAGCCTCTTCCAGGTCCTCCCCGATCGAGCGGAAGACCGCGGTCATGGTCCACACGGCATAGACCAGCCCCCCTACTAGGTGGATCAGCACCACGCCGGGCACTGTGCCGGCCAGGTTCCACCGGTAGAAGAGCACGGCGGCGCTGGCGAACACCGGTAGCTGCGGGAACGCCTGGGGGAGCAGGAAGAGCATGAGCACCACCGGCCCCAGCGGCAGCCGCTTCCGGGCCGCCGCATAGCTGACCGGAATGGCGGTCACGAGAGCCAGGGTCGTCGTGATAATGGCGATGGTCACACCTCGCACGAGCGCGCCGAACAGGTCACCCCGGGTGATGCGGGCCCAGTACTTCAGCCCGACCGCCTGGGGGACCAGGGCGGGCCAGTGCCAGCGCTCAGCGACCGACCACACCACGAGACCTGCCAGAGGACCCACGATGACCGCGCACAACAGCGCCACCAGGGCCGCGCGCGCGGCCATGACCAGGAGCCCCGGATGGCGCGCGGCTGCGGGAGTGAAGGCCTCGGCCGCGTGGGTACTCACCGCGACACCGCCCGCAGGTAGTAGTAAGCGGCCCCCGAGGCCAGCAGGTACGAGACCACTCCGAGCGCGCTGGCCACGCCGAAGTCGCCGTGCTGGCCGAATCGGTAGTAGAGATCGATCATGAGCATCTGGGGCCCCGAGCCCCGGCTCATCATCAGCGGAATCGAGAACGACGCCAGCATGGAGGTCAGGGCGAGGACGGCCGCCAGGGCAATGGACGATGCCGACATCGGCACCAGCACCGCCCAGATCTGCCTGACGGTTCCCGCGCCGAACCCTCGCGCAGCCTCCAGATACGACTCGTCGACGGCGCGGAAGGCCCCCATCAGCAGGAGCACGATCAGGGCCAGGTGCTTCCATGCCAGGGCGATGGCCAGGCCGAGCCAATCCTGACCGAACCCCAGGCTGGCGTCGGCGGAGACCAGCCCCAGCGCGTGCAGCACGGAGAGCAGCGTACCACGCGGAGCCAGGAAGATCCGCATAGCGTGCCCCACGACCACGAAGGGCACGAACAGCGGCACCTTGAGCAGGAACTCCACGGTCGCGGCGGCGTACAGCCGCAGATAGCCCGCCAGCGGAATGCCCACGCCGAAGGTCACGACCAGACCTGCGGCGGCCACCAGCACCGTGTAGATCACGTCCTGTCCGTACAGCCGGTACACCAGCCCGTAGTTGGCCAGGGTCACGCGGCCGTCGCGTACAAACGAGGCCGCCAGGGACTGGAGGAGGGGCACGCCGAACCCCACGACGATCACCGCGGTGGCGGGGACCGCCGCCATCCACCAGAGGAACTGCTCGACCGGCCGAGCGCGTGGCACCGTTCGCCCCTATCCCGTCCGGTCGAGCCCCGTCATCGGTCTCGCCCTGCCGCCCGTGATCGCCGCCGTTATCGGACGATCTCCTCGTAGGCCAGGAGGATGGCGTCGTAGTACTCGCCGATGGGCATCTGCTGGGAGTAGCGTGCCAGGTCTTCGGGCGTCACGCCCCTGAACAGCAGAGCCCTGGCCGCGGGCGACACCAGCGGCATCACCCGGTTGGGATCGATCCCGGGATACCACCCGAACTGCTCCACGATGACCTTGGCCTGGATCTGCGGGTTGGCCACCAGGTCGATGTACTTGGCCGCCCAGTCGCGGTTGGCCGCCTCCCGGGGTACCGTCAGGTACAGCGGATAGATGGGCAGCCCCGGGGCAATGAGGACCGGGGTGATCTCGGGGTTCATGCGGCCCTCGTTCTTCCAGGCCACGAGCTGGTCCACCCACACGGCCCCCATCCAGATCTCGGCCCGGTTCAGCGCGTCCAGCGTGCCGGCGTTCCCCGAGGTGATGACCACGTTCCTGTTGAACTCGCGGAGCTGCTCGATGGCGCCCCGGATGATCCCGTCGTTCGCCTTGTCGAACGGCCCCTGGGTGAACAGATCGTACCGGCCCGTCTTGTAGAAGACCCAGGCCATGACGAAGCCGATGCCGGATACACCGCCCTTGATCCCGTTGTAGCCGAAGCGTCTTGGGTTGGCCCGCACCCATGCTTCCAACTCTGCAAACGTCCGGGGCGGCTTGGACACGAACTGCGGGTTGTAGGCGATGGCGATCTGGTTCTTGAACATGGGGACCACGTAGCCTTTGACGTCAACGCCAAACGCGCGTACGGTGTCGGGGCCCACCACATACGGGGCGAACTGCATCTCCGGCACATAGCGATGCAGGAGGTGCTCCCGCACCATCTGTGATGCGTACCGCATGGACACCAGAGCCACGTCAATGTCCCAGTTGCGGCGGCCGGCATCTGCCTGGGCCTTCAGCTTGGTGTAGATCGCGCGGCTGGCCGCCTCACCGGTCCCCGTGCCCACCGCGTGGACCGTTACGTGCGGGTTGTTCTTGCTGAAGGCGACGCCCAGGAAGTTGCGGTGCACCTCGACCACGTTGACGTCGGCCGCGATGGCCACCTGGAGCGTCACGCGTGCCTGCCCGAATCCGGGCTGGATGGTCGCGGCAAGCACCACCAGCGCCGCCATCAGACCCACCGTCCACTTCGTCACCCTCGTGCCAGCGCTTCGCACCGTTCATTCCTCCTCCCCGGTCTAGGATTGCTCTTCGAGCCTTGCGCCCCCGGCGCCGGTCCGTCGCCGTGCTGCGGCGTCCCAGGCCCAGTCCACCGCCGCCTCTGGCGTGGGCGCGCGCAGGACGGGATCACCCTCGACACCTGGGCGGCGCAGTTCCCAGGTCTGCAGGCCGATGACCGGCACGCCGAACTGGAGCGCGTACGCGATCTCCGACAGCGTCCCGTAGGCGCCGCCCACGGCCACCAGTGCCTCCGCAGTGCGGGCGATGATGACGTTGCGCGCCTCCCCCATCCCCGTGACAATGGGGATCGTCACGAACTCGTTGCCGCTCGCGGCGCTGGAACCCGGAAGGATGCCCACGACGATCCCGCCCGCCGCCGCAGCGCCCCTGGACGCGGCCTCCATGACCCCCTCCATGCCGCCGCAGATCAGGATGCCGCCCCGCCGGGCGATCTCCCGCCCGACCTCCTCGGCGGCTTGCAGCATCGCCGCTGAGGCGCGCCGCTCGCCGATCACCCCGATGCGCACCAGGCTACTCACGGTATACCTCGTAGCAGTAGTCCACGGGCACATCGCCGTCCGCAAAGGCCGTCCCTTCCACGATCAGCACCGGCGCACGGGGCGCGATGCCCAACAGCCTAGCCTCCGACGGCGTCGGCGTACCCGCGCGGTACGACCGATCGCACCGCGTGAAGCGGAACCCGTACTTCCGCTGCATGACCAGATAGAGGGAGTCCGCCTCCAGGTCCAGGCGCTCCAGACCGGGGCAGCGGCGGAGCGGCACGTGCGAGACGTTGTAGGCGATGGGTTGCCCGTGCACCAGCCGCAGGCGGCGGACCTGCAGGACCTGTTCGCCCGGGCGCAAGTGGAGGGCGCGGCGGATCGGTTCGCGGGGCACCATGCGCCGTGCGCCCAGCAGCCGGTTATCCACCTCCAACCCCCGCGAGCGCATCTCCTCGGTGAATGAGAGCACGGTCCAGAACCGGCGCAGCGCCCGGGGGCGCGTCACGAAGGTGCCGCGCCCGTGGTCGCGGCGCAGGAAACCTTCCTTCACCAGTTCCGCCACCGCCTGCCGCACTGTCATCTTGCTGACGCCGAACTGCGCCACGAGCTCCTGCTCCGACGGCAGCCGGTAGCCCTCGGTGAATCCGTCGCGCTGGATCCACCGCATCAGGCCCGCCTTCACCTGCAAGTACTTGGGCAGGCGCGAGCGGGGGTCGACCGGGGGGATCGTCATATCTCCTAGACGTCTAGATGTCTTTCACCTCACACCATGCCCGCGCCGGCCCCCGCTGTCAAGGGGGCAACCCCGCGCCCACGGGCGAGCTCCTGGACTCGGCCCCCTCCTGACAGCCCGCGAATCTGCTACTCTAGGTCGCGAGTGCGTCTGGCGTGTCGCCTCAGTGAGGAGGGGGAGGATGGTATCCTGGTGCTCGCGCGGATGGGAAGTGGTCCTTGCAGCTCTGAGCATGGTCCTGATTACCCTGACGCTCGAGCCTCTCTGGCTCGGTGCGCAGCCGAGGCCGGCCCAGACGCTGCGCATCGCTCTGGCGTCGGACGTTAACACCCTGGATCCCCACATGACGGCCACGGTGGGCACCGACCTGAGTGTCATCAGTCACATCTACACCAGCCTGGTGATTCGCGCGCCTGACCTCTCGTTGCGCCCGGCCGCAGCTACATCCTGGCGCGTCGTCTCCGACCACGTCTGGCGCTTCACTCTGCGCGATGGCATCACGTTCGAGAACGGCGAGCGACTCACCGCCCAGGCCGTCAAGTGGAACATCGACCGGGTGCGAGCCCCGGAGACCCGGGCGCGCATCCGGCCGTGGTTCGACCTCGTCGACGAAGTTCGCGTGATCGACACCCGTACGGTGGACATCGTCACCAGAACACCCTATCCTGCGCTGCCAGATCAGCTCTCGATGTTCTTCCTCCTTCCGCCCGAGTGGGCGTTGAAAACCAGCCCGGCCGCGCAAGCGATGGGGAGCGGGCCGTACCGATTGCGGGAGTGGGTGCGGGACGACCGCATTGTCTTGGAGGCGAACCCCGCGTACTGGGGACCCAAGCCGGCGTTCCAGACCGTGATCTTCCGGGCGATTCCCGAAGCCTCAAGTCGGGTGGCCGCCCTGCTGGCCGGAGATGTGGACGTCATTACCGGCGTCGCGCCCACGGACTTCGGGAGGATCAGTGCGAATCCGGCCACGGCGGTGGGGGCCACGGTGAGCATCCGGAGCGCGTTCGTCAAGTTCAATACGCTGCGGAAACCGCTGGACGACGTCCGCGTCCGACAGGCCCTGAACTACGCCGTGGACAAGGACGCCCTGGTGCGGAACCTGCTGGGCAACCTGACCTCCAAGAGCAACTGCCAGGTCCTGACCCCGGCATACTTCGGCTATAATCCGGACCTCAGGCCCTATCCCTACGACCCCGCTAAAGCCAGGGAGTTGCTGCAGGCCGCGGGTCTCGCGGGCGGATTCGAGGTCGACTACGACGTACCAACAGGCGTCTATCTGCTCGGTGAGGTGCTCTCTCAGGCGATCGCGGGGCAACTGGAGCGCGTAGGGGTGCGGCCCAGGATCACCGAGATGCCATTCTCGGTGTACATGAACAAGTATCTCCCGCAGCGGAATCTGGCGCCGATGTCATACCTGACCCAGGCATGGCCCACGATCGACGCCGACGGCCTGCTGTCGCTGTTCGAGGAAGGCAACCAGTACGCCTACTGGAACGATACGACGTTCAAGAACCTGCTCGCGAGCGCCCGCTCAACCCATGACCGGTCCAGACGCCTGTCCCTGTACAAGCAGGCCACTGAGCGGATGTGCGAGCAGGCCCCGGTGATCTTCCTGTTCCCGCAACCTGCCACATATGGCGTCCGACGGACGCTCGACTGGAAGGCGCGGCCGGACGACTGGGTCCGCGCCATGGATGTCCAGCCGCGCTAGGCAGGCGTCAGACTTGCGACGGAGCCGGGCACGACCCCCGGCGCTTCGTCCGTCAGGGAACGAACGGGGCAGTCGAGCCATGGAGGAGGACTGGCAGCGCATGGCTGGTCAGGACACAGGGAAAGTCGTCGACATCTACATCGCCCCACAGGCAGGGGCGCTGCCCCGCAGCGTGCCGAAGGTCACCGCCGTCGCCGGCCGCGGGCTCGAGGGGGACCGCTACGCCGCAGGGATCGGGACGTGGTCGGACCGGCCCGGCGGCGGGCGGCAGGTGACCCTGATCGCGCGGGAAGATCTGGATGCCGTCGCCCGTGACGCGGGCATTCGACTCCATCCGGCGGCATCGCGCCGCAACATTCTGACAGCCGGCATTGACCTGAGGACGCTGGTCGGCAAGACGTTCTGGGTGGGCGAGGTCCTCTGTCGGGGCGTTCGCCTGTGCGAACCGTGCAGCTATCTCGAAGAGAAAACGCAGCCTGGTGTGCTCAACGCCTTCGTGCACAGGGCGGGACTGCGGGCCGACATTCTCCAGGGAGGGGAAATCGCGGTTGGTGATTCCATCCGGGGCAACGACGAGGGTGGCGAGTAGTTCCGCCCTGCGCAGGCGTAGGTGCAAATTGCGCCTGGCTTTGGTGCCCCCAGCGGGATTCGAACCCGCGTTACCGGCTTGAAAGACCGGCGTCCTGGGCCTGCCTAGACGATGGGGGCGACTCGACCGTTAGCAGTATATCACCTGTAAGGACGCTGCGCTGCGCCTTGCAGGGCGCGCGGCGGCGGCCCCATTCAACCGATCAACCCACTGCAGGCGATCTCGTGTCGTTCATCCCGTCTGCCCCGCTCCGAACCGCTCCAGGAACGCCGCCACCGAGCGCTCGAACAGCCGCATCCCCTCCAGCGTCGCGTACTCGTCGGGGCTGTGGGGGCGGCCGCCGTGGCCCAACCCACCCATCACGAACGGCATCCCCAGCACCTGCGAGAACAGGTACATGGGCGCGCTCCCGGCCAGGCGTAGGGTTCGACCCCTTGGCTGCGGATCGCGGCCACCAGCGCCTGCACCACCGGGCTCGTCCACGGCGTGCGCGCCCACGGATAGGCCTGCCAGAGGTCGATCTGGACGTCGTCGAAGCCGCCCGCGTCGATGTGACGGCGCAGACACGCCAGCGTTCGGTCGACGCCCATGCGCGGGACCAACCGCACGTCCACCCGCGCGCGGGCCTCGCGCGGCAGGACCGTCTTGGATCCGGGCCCGACCCACCCAGTGGTCAATCCGTCGATGTTCAGGGTGGGCAGGGTCAGGTAATTGCGCAGCAGCGATGCGCCGTGCTGCCCTTCGAATTTGAACCGGCGTGCGTCGTGCGCGGCCAGCACTTCGCGCTCGTCCCACACGTCGGCCAGCCGCTCGAGCAGGCGTTCCTCGTCCGCGTCGAGGTCGGCCACCTCGTCGTAGAACCCCTCAATCAGCACCTGCTCGTCCCGGCCCATCATCGAGGTCAGCGCCTGCAGCAGCCGCCAGGCCGGGCTGGCGATCCACACCGCGTGGCTGCCGTGGATGCTGCGCTGCTCAGGACCGCCCCACGCGCCACCCCGACAGACGAACTCCATGAACATGATGCCTTTCACGCCGAGATAGAGGTTGGCGATGCCGCGGGGATCCTGTCCGTAGAATGCGAAATAGGCCGCGTCCGCGCGCAGCCGGTCCCGGTGCGCCTCGACGAACCGCGGCAGGTGCCGGCTGCCGAGTTCTTCCTCTCCCTCGATCATGAAGATCACGTTGACCGGCGGGGTCCGGCCCAGGGCGCGGTAGGCCCCGAGCACGTTGAGAAACCCCGCCATCGGGCCCTTGGAATTGAAGACGCCGCGGGCCACCAGCGAGCGGCCGTGCACCGGCAGCTCGACGATCTCGCCGGCAAAGGGCGGGACGGTCCACGCCTCGCCGTCGGCCGGCTGGACGTCGTACATGCCATAGAACAACAGGGTCCTGGCCGCGCCGGCGTCCAGGCGTCCCCAGACTACCGGATGCCCCTCGGTGGGAATGCGTTCAGCCGTCCCCCCAATTTCGTGGATGCGTCGCGCCACCAGGTCGGCCATCGCCGCGATCCCGGTGCCGTCGGCACTGATGCTGGGCTGGCGGACGAAGCGGCGGACCTGCTCGAGGTGCTCGGCCTGATGGGCGTCCACGTACGCGAGAACGTCGGCTTCCGACACGGCTGTCCCCCTCACCGCTGGGATGGAGCGGCTTCCGGACGCCGCCGCTAGGCTAGAACGGCCCCCGGACGGCGCCGCCGTCCACCTGGAACGTCCCGCCAGTGATGAAACTGGCTCGCTCCGAGACCAGGAACACCGCCAGACTGGCGAACTCGACCGGCTGTCCCAGCCGTCCCAACGGAATCTGCGACACCCATAGCCGGCGCTCGGCCTCATCGAACGGGATGTGCTCGCGGTCGGCGTACCCCTGGGTCAGCTCTTTCAAACGATCGGTGGCAATCGGCCCGGGGCAGATGCTGTTCACCAGGATGTTGTACGGCGCGAGCTCGAGCGCCTGGGTCTTGGCCAGGCCTACGACCGCCAGCCGGACCGCGTTCGAGAGCCCCAGATTCGGCTGCGGCTGCTTGACCGCAAACGACGTGACGTGGAGGATGCGACCCCACCGCTGGCGCTGCATGGACGGGATCACGCCGCGGCAGAGGCGGACGACGCCCATCAGCAGCGTCTGCACCGCTCCGTCCCACTGGGCCTCGGTGAGCGAGGCCACCGAGCCAGCGGGCGGGCCGCCGGCATTGGTCACCAGGATGTCCACGCGGCCCCACCGATCGAGGGCTCCGCCAACCAGCCTGTCGGTATCGTCGGCGCGACAGACATCGGCGGCCACGGGGACGGCCTGTCCGCCTGCCGCCCTGGTGGCACGGCTGTCGTTGACGGCGGCGGCAGCGGCCGTCACCGCGGCGTCGGTGCGCGCGCACATGACCACGGTCGCGCCCTCAGCCGCCAGCCCCTCGGCGATCGCGCGGCCCAACCCCCGGCTCGCGCCCGAGACGATCGCAATCTTCCCCTGCAGTCCCAGATCCACTGCGCGCTCCTCCCAACTGTGGAATCCAGATCACGCTGCCACGAAAGGCGGCGAGTCGTGACTTGGCGACCGGAACATGTGTCTCCTGCCCGTCATCGAGCAGCGCCGTGTGTACATGCCGTGACCATGGCACCAGTGCCGCCACCCGCGACATGTTCACCAGGAAGGCTCGGTGCGTGCGCAGGAAACCCCAGGGCGCCAGCATCGCTTCCAGTCGTCCCAGGGAGAGACGGAATCGGAAAACTCCACGGTCGGTGTGGACGTGGGCCTCGCCGCCGCGAGCCTCCACGAACCGAATGGCCCCGGGGGCCAGTGCGGCGCGATGATCGCCGGCAGGAACGTAGACACGGGGCACAGGCGGGGCGGCCAGCGGCGGGGCTGAGGGCACTGGGGGCCCGTCGGGTGTCGCGCGCAGACCCATGGCGTGGGCGGCCGGCCGGGGGCGGACCCTCCTCCCCAGCCGTGCCCGCACCCGGCGTACCGCCTGGGCGACCCGCTCGGCCGACAGCGGCTTGACCAGGTAGTCCGCCGCGCCCACCTCGAAGGCCGCGCTCGCATACTCGGTGTATCCGGTGGTGAAGACGACATTGGGCGGGCTGCCCAGACGCCTGGCGACCTCGAGCCCCTCGAGGTCCGGCATGCGGACATCCAGGCAGATGATGCCGGGGCGGACGCGAGCGACCGCGGCCAGCACGTCCAGGCCGGCGGCGCACTCGGCCACGGTCTCCACGTGCGCGCGCTCCAGCAGCACGCGCAGGTGCGCCCGCGCGCCGTCCTCGTCATCGGCGATCAGCGCCCGCAGGGGCTGCGGCTGGCTCATGGCCGGACGTCGGCGACCGTGGCCGGCAGGCTGATCACCGCCAGCGTCCCGCCCGCCCGGCTGAGCAGGCGCAGGCGGGCCGCGGGGCCCCACAGCGCATCCAGGCGCACACGCGCGGCGGTTAGTCCCCATCCCGGCCGGCCGCCCGGGCTGTGCACGCCGGGCCCGTTGTCCCCGACTGCCAGGATCAGGCGGCCGTCGCGCAGGCGCGCCGCAATGCGCACGCAGCCCCCGGTGGCGCGGCGGGCGATGCCGTGCCTGATGGCGTTCTCCACCAGCGCGTGCACCACCAGCGGCGGGACCATCGCCGCCATCGCCTCGGGCGGGCATGCGATCTCCAGCCGCAGCCGACTGCCCAGGCGCGCGCGCTCTACCCCCACGAGCATCAACACCGCCTGCAGCTCGTCGGCGAGGCGGGTCAGCGGGCGTGTCGGCTGGAGCTGCGCCCGCAGGCAAACGGCAACAAAGGACAGCAGGTCCTCGGCTGCGCGGGGGCGACGGCGGAGCAAGAGGGCCGCCACGCTCAGCGTGTTGGCGAGCAGGTGCGCCTGGGCTTGACTGTTCAAAATCGGCAGAAGCCTGAGGCTGCGCCGGACCGGGTGGGCGGCGCGCCGCTGATTCAACATCGCTGGCCCCCTGCCACGAGCCTGCATCGTCGAGGCTCGCACTGTGCCGCGGCGTCACCAGCGATCCGGAGGGGGGACCACCGACCCGCATCTCACCTGGCTGCAGCGACTGGCAAGCAGGCCGGGCGGGCGTGGTCGGCGGTTGGCGTTCGGTTCGTGAGCCGCCCGGCGCCCTCCTGCCGGGCGCGCATCATCGGTTCGCCCTCAAGGTGCCGTCGCAGCCGCGCGATGCCCCGAGCCTGGATCTCCGTGGCCCGGGTGACGGAGAGCGACAGGTGCTGGGCCACGGCTCGAAGAGGCAGGCCGTGCACCATGCGCAGCAGGAGCACCTGGCGATCCCGTGGCGGCAGGATGGCGAGCCCCTGGCGCAGGCGCCGACGCAGGTCGGCCTCGAGCGCCACGGCCTCGGGGCTCGCGTCTTCGTCGGCGGGGATTGTGGCGGCGCAGTCCAGCTCGACCAGTTGCAGGCCCGGCCCTTCCGGCGTCGAGGCCGCACCGGTCGCCTGCGCCTTCCTGGCCTTCCGCAGCGCGCGTGGCAGCGGATCGCGGGCGCGCAGACCGTCGAGGATCGCCCCCCGGATCCGGTGTCCGGCGTAAGCGGAGAACTCTACGCCCCGGCCAGGATCGTAGCGCCGCGCGGCGGCGATCAGCCCGATTACCCCGTCGTTGACGAGGTCGTCGATCTCGACACACGACGGCAGCCCGCGGCTCATCGTCCGCGCGATCGCGCTCACCAGCGGCAGGTAGCTCGTCACCATCGCTCCCATGTCCATGAGGCACCCCCGAGCAGGCTGATCTCCACTGACCACAGCATGCCGGGCCGCATTCCGCAGGGGGCTGTGCCTGCCACAAGAGGGGAAGATCCCGGGATGAGGCGTGCTGCGGATGGATGCAGGAGGGCCTGGCGCTATGATGGAGATAGGACCAAGGGGGGATGGGGATGCGCCTGCAGATCGCCGGGGTGAGGCTGGGGTATGAACAGGACGGCTCCGGACCGCCGCTGGTCCTGATTCATGCCTTTCCGCTGAACCGGGCCATGTGGGGCCCGCAGGTGGCGGCGCTACGAGATCTGTTCACGGTGATCACACCAGACCTCCGAGGGTTCGGCGAATCGGACGTCCCCTCTGAGCCCCTGACCATCGACGACTATGCGCTGGACATCGTGCGGCTGCTCGACGCCCTCGGCCACCGCCGGGTCGCGCTGGCCGGATGCTCCATGGGGGGCTACGTGGCGTTTCGGATCGTCGCGCGCGCCCCAGAGCGCGTGCACGCCCTGCTGATCGCCGACTCCCGCGCCGAACCTGACACCGAGGAAGGCCGGCAGCGCCGCTGGGCTGCCATCGAGCGGATCGAGCGCGAGGGGCCCTCGGGCTTCATCGAGGAGTTCGCTGTCAATCTGGTCGGCCCCACCACAAAGGCTCAACGCCCCGGGGTGATGGCCGCGGTGCGGCAAATCATTGGCATGCCCCATCCCCGGAGCCTCACCACGGCGCTGGCGGCGATGGCCGAGAGGCCCGACAGCCGGCCGATGCTGCCCTCGCTGGCCATTCCGGCGCTGGTCGTCGTGGGCGAGGAGGATGCGCTCACCCCTCCGGCCTCCTCCGAAGCCATGGCGCAGGCGATGCCCCGGGCGCGGCTGGTGAAGATCCCCTCAGCCGGGCATCTGGCCAACCTGGAAGCGCCAGAGGCGTTCAATCGCGCAGCGCGCGAGTTTCTCTCGTCGCTGTAGGCACCCCGGCTGCCGGACCCCAGAGAGGACCGCCGCTTCCCTGGCTGGGGCGCTACGACCCCGCGGTGCCGGCGTGCCGGCGGTCCAGGTCGCGAAAGCGGCCGTGCTCCTTGTGGAAGAACATCTCCAGATCCGCCACGGGACCGTTGCGATGCTTGGCGATCCGGATCTCGGCCACATTCTCCTTGCCCTCTGACCGCGCCTTGGCCGTATCGTAGTACTCCTCGCGGTAGATGAAGAGGACCAGGTCGGCCACCTGCTCGAGCTCTCCGCTGTTGTGTACGATCAGGCCGTTCGCCACGAAGTTGTGCGTCCCGGGCATCACGAGATCGTACACGGGCGCCCGACCCACGGGTACGACGCCCACGACGCGGTCCCACACCACGTCATCTGTCGCCAGGTGGCAGGCGGCTTCGGCTCGCGGCCCCAATCTGTGCGGCGTCGCCGACGCCGGTTCGGGGACCGGGAGCCACCGGGCTGCGGCCACCATCGTCTCCGCGCGTAGCGCCCCCACGGACTTCCAACCCTCTGGCGTCAGCACGGGATGTCTGGCCGTGGCCTTCAGGCGGCGACCGGCGCTGGTGCGTACTTCGAAGATGTCATTCTCGCCCTTGCCGAAGACCGCGGCAGGCCGGACCGGACCCAGCCGCAGGGCGGCGTCGAGTGAGAGCAGTCTGGGCCAGGACGCGCGCCGCATCAACTCACCGACAGTCAGGCGGCCGCCGTCCGCGTCCCAGACCACCGTGTCGGCGGTGACGCACTCCCGCAGGTGGGACAGCTGCGGCCGCCGGCTCCCTGTCACCTCCACCACGCGCGAGAGCTGCGAGATGGCCACCACGGGGATGTCGAGCTCCTTGGCCAGCGACTTGATGGCCCGGGCGATCTCCGAGACCTCTTGTGTGCGGTTCTCGGATCGCTTGTACGACTGCATCATCTGCAGGTAGTCGATGATGATCAGCCCCAGCCCGTGCTCTGCCTTGAGCTTGCGCGCCTTGGCGCGCATCTCGATGGCCGTCACGTTAGCCGAATCGTCGATGAAGATCGGCGCCTCGGAGAGGCGGCCCATGGCGGTGGCCAGCCGCGGCCAGTCCGAGTCGGTGAGGTACCCGCTCCGTAGCCGCGAGGAGTCCACGCCAGCCTCGCTGCACAACATGCGCTGCACGAGCTGTTCTTTGTTGGTCTCCAGGCTGAAGATCGCCACGGGGATCCTGTGTTCGATGGCCGCGTGTTGTGCGATGTTGAGGGCAAAGGTCGTGTTGTGCACGCAGACATCGTTGGCAACGAAGTTGTGTGTCTCGGGTACCGTGAGGTCGTAGACCTGGAAGGCCCCGATCTCCTCGATGGCGACCACTTCCTCCCACATGACGTCGATGTCGTCCAGCAGCGAGCGCTGCGCGTTGCGAGCCCAGCGCCGCAGCCGCTCCCAGCCGAAGATGCCGACCTCGCGGACCAGGGTGAGGGTGGCGGCGACACCCAGGGTGAGGGTGCAGCCCTCCCGCGTGGCCGGGACGCCGAAACGCAACAGGAGATGTTGTACGTCCCCCGCCATGCGCTGCGACGGCAGGGTCGCGACACCCTGATATCCGTTGGGATGCTCGACGATCTGCGCGAGCGCGCCGAGCAGCCGGTTGAGGAACAGCGCCAGTTTCTCCCGGCGGAGCGTGTAGACCACCCGAGGCACCGGCCTGGTCACCGGCGGTTGCGCAAGCTCCTGGTACCGCCAGAGTAGATCGGCAACGGCCGCCCCGCCTTCCGCGCCCCCGCTGATGCCGGCCGCCGCCGACCGGGCTCCGCGCGCGCGTGCACCGGCCAGGATCGCCTCCGCGGCGGCGGCCGCATCGGCGAAGTCCTCGGCGACCTGGGGGCTGGCGGGGAGCTGGCCGGCGCAGAGGTAGGCCATCAGTTTCACCTCGTGATCGGGGAGTTCGGCGCGGCCGAAGACCGGCAGGCGGCGCGGCACGGCCACCAGCGTCCCGGGCTCGAGTGCGGCCAGCGGCTCCCATCCCGATGGCGTCAGGAACGGATGCGTGAGCGTGGTTTCGACCTGGCGGCCACCGCTGGTGCGCACCCGGTAGACCGGCTTGATGCCGTCGTCCACGAAGTGACTGGGGGCCGCCCGGTGGAAGCAATGGTCCGCGCCCAGCGACAGCAGGTGTGCCCGGCCCTCGGCCACCATCTCCTGGATGGTGCGCACCTCGCCTGTCGCGGCGTCCAGCACCTCGGCGTCGAACTTCAGACACTTACCCATGGACGGCCGCGCGGCCACGATGACCAGGTCGGCGGGCTGCAGCCCCGAGGTGATCCTGTCCAGCTCGGCGAACCCGGTCGGTACGCCGGTGATCGTGCCCTTGTCGCGGTAGCGCCTGTCAATGCGCTCGAAGCTCTCGCGGAGGATCTCGGGCAGGGGCACGAAGTCCTGGCCCATGCGCCGGCTGGCGATGGAGAAGACCAGTTTCTCGGCCTGATCCACCAGCTCTTCGACGTCCTGGTCTTCGTTGAAACCCATGCTGACGATCTTGGTGCCCGCTGCGATCATCTGGCGTAGCATGGACTTCTGCACGACGAGCCGCGCATGGTACTCGACGTTGGCTGCGGTGGGGACCGCGTGGAGTAGCGAGGTCACGTAGGCTGCGCCGCCCACGTCCTCGAGCATCCCTTTTGCGCGCAATCGGTCGGTGACGCTGATCAGGTCGGCAGGTTCGCCGCGCTCGAACAGCTCGGTGATGACCTGGTAGATCCTGCGATGGGCCTCGCGGTAGAAGTCTTCCTGCCGGACGAGCTCGACCACCCGTGCGATGGCATCGCGCTCCAGTAGCATGGATCCCAGTACGCTCTGTTCGGCCTCGAGGTTCTGGGGCGGAACGCGATCTACGGGTGGCCCGATGCTCATGGCGAACTCCTGTTCGTACTTTGGAACCCTAGATTATCGAACAAACGTACGGTATGTCAAGCCCTCATCGGGCGCACCGGAGAGGCTTTGGGCGTGCCGGTGCACGACTCCTTGGGGACAGCGTGTGAATTTGCAGCTAATTCCCTGCGGACTGTCTGAGGAGAGGTCCTGGACCAGTTCCGGACACGCTGGGGACGCACGTGCGCGGCGTCGGGACGGCGCGCTACCGGATCCCGGTGACGTTGAGGTCCACATGGACCACGACACCCGGGGCCACGCGGACCGGCACCTGATAGAACCCTTCGAGGCGAATGGGTTCTTCCAGTTCAATCTGTTTGCGCGAGACGGCAAAGCCCTTCTGCGCCAGCGCCTGGGCGATCTGCTGCGATGTCACTGCCCCGAACAGCCGGCCCCCTTCGCCGGCCCGGCTGCGGATTTCGAGGACGATGCTGCGCAGGCGCTGCACCTGCTGGTCAACCTGGTGCTGTCTGCGCTGGGCACGGCGCTGCTCGGCGAGCTTCTGGTTGGCCAGTGCACGAACGGCGCCTTCGCTGGCGGGCATCGCCAGTCCCCGCGGGATCAGATAGTTGCGGGCGTGCCCTTCCTTGACCTCCCGGACCTCGCCGGCCGCGCCGGTTCCGGGGACATCCTTCAGCAGGATCACCTTCATGGCGTCAGGCTCCCGGGGCCGCTGGTCGGGGCTGCCCCCACCGTTCTCGGACCTTCAGGACCGAATCGAGCAGCCCCAGCGCAAACACCACGATGCCCATCACGGGAATCACGAACACCATGGCGACCGCCGTTATCTGCGCAAACCGCCCAAACCCGTAGTTCCCGAGGATGACCCACCCCGCGACCAGGCCCTGCAGCATGAAGACCATCTGCATGGTCAGCACCAGGCTCATCCCCGCGCTGCGGATCACCGGGGGGGCCCCTTGCTGGCTCCCGGACACCAGGAGCAGGTAGCTGAGGGGGATCAGCCAGACCGCCGGCGCCGGCACCCGCCAGGTGCGCAGCGGCGGCAGGGACGGCCACCGATACCCGAACCGCTGCAGGACGCGCCGCCCGACCTCATAGTTGAGCCAGGCAGCGATCAGCGCGCCGAACACGAGGATCGCCGGGAGCAGGTAGGGGAACAACTGCGCCACCTGGCGGACCTGCGCCGTGGTCGCGTCAATCTGGGCGGGCGACATGCCCAGGCGCGCGTAGACGCCGGCGGCCATGTCCGCGCTGCGCTCCATGGTCTTGGTCATCTCTTCCACGCTGAGGCGCTGGCCGCCCAACAGCCCGACGAAGTTCAAGAGCGTGGCTGCGAAGGACACCAGGGCGCCGAGCAGCACGGTGCGCGTCGCCGGCCAACTGCGCTGCGCCCCGATGCCCAGCACGAGGCCCATGGGTGCGAACGAGATGAGGATGGCCAGCCCCACCAGCGGACCGGCCAGCATGGCGCCTACGAGCGTGGCCGCCACGGCGGCGATGGCGGCGGTCCTCAGGCCGTGACGGACGACCAGCACGGCCAGCGGTAGGGGACACAGCAGCGCCGTCGCGATGCCGACCACGGGGAGATATCGAGTGGCGACCGCAAAGAGCGCCACCAGGGCGGCCAGGATCGCGCCCTCTGTCAGGCCGTGGGTTCGCATGCCGCGCGCAGCTACCATTCTGCGCTCCGGCCTCGGCGTCCGGGCTGCGGGGTGGCGACCCGCCTACTCACCCGTATACGGCAGCATGGCCAGCTCCCGGGCGCGCTTGATGGCCACCGCCAGCATCCGCTGGTGCTTGGCGCAGTTGCCGGAGACGCGCCGGGGCAAGATCTTCCCCCGATCGGTCACGTACCGCCGCACCCGCAGTGCGTCTTTGAAGTCGATCTCCTTCACCTTTTCGGCGCAGAATGCGCAGCTCTTGCGCTTGGGCCGCCGGCCGCGCCACTGTTTCTTCGGGGCTGCCTCAACCATGCGATGCCTCCACCTCGATCGGGACTAGAAGGGAACCTCCTGTTCAGACTCTTCGGCAAACTCTTCGTTCTGGGCCACACCGGCCGGCGCGCCGGTCGCCTTGCGGTCGAGGAAGCGCACCCCGTCTGCAACCACTTCGGCAACCTTGCGCTTCTGCCCATCCTGCGTCTCGTACGAGCGGATCTGCAACCGGCCTTCGACGGCCACCAGCCGGCCCTTGCTGAGATGCTGGCTCACCTGCTCGGCCAACTTGCGCCACGCGACGATATCGATGAAATCGGTCTCGCGCTCACCCTGCTGGTTGGCAAACGGTCGGTCGACGGCGAGGGTGAACGACGCCACCGGGTGCCCGCTCGGGACATAGCGGAGCTCGGGGTCACGGGTGAGCCGGCCGATCAACACGATTCGGTTGAGCACGGTGCTCCCTCCCTCTCGCAGGGCTACGCCTGTGATGCCTCAGCCTTTGGTGACTCGACCGCCGTGGCGTCGCGAGGACCTCCAGCCGGGGTGTGTTCGGCCGCGCCCACAGCCGCCCCAGCGGGGGCGGCGGGTTTCTGCGACAGGGGTCCGACGGCTGAGGTAATAGAGGCGCGCAACACGTCTTCAATGATTCTCAGGTCGTGCCGGATGCCCGGGATACGATCGCCGGAGGCGGCAAAGCGCGTGAACACGTAGTAGCCCTCCCGATAGCGCTGAATGGGATACGCCATGCGCCGCTTCCCCCAGGCCTCAGTGTGCTCAATGGTCGCACCATGCTCGACCAGACGCTGGGTCGCCCGGTTGATGACGGCACTGATGGCCTCCGCCTCAAGGTCGGGCTTCACAATATAGACAAGGTCGTAACTGGGCAACGACTTCTCCTCCTCCTGTGGACTCCCGGGCCGGCCACGCTGCCCGGGGGGCGTCTCGCCCGCGGCCCACCATCTCGACCAGGCGCCGGTGGAGGGCAGGAGGAACGCGCGGTCCACACCACGCGCGTTCGGCAAGCGACGCCAATTGTATCATCGGCCGGGGGTGGGCACAAGTACGGGGTCTAGACCGCAAAGCGCACGGTCATCACGTCGCCGTCGGCGACGACATAGTCACGGCCTTCTGTCCGCACCAGGCCATGTTCGCGCGCGGCATGCAGGCTCCCCTGCGCCACCAGTACATCCCATGGGATCACCTCGGCCCTGATGAAGCCGCGCTGCATGTCGGTGTGGATCTGCCCGGCCGCCTCGGCCGCGTGCGTGCCGCGCCGTACCGGCCAGGCGCGTACCTCGTTGGACAGCACGGTGAAGAAGCTAATGAGGCCGAGCAGCGAGAAGCAGGCACGGATCAGCCGCGGCAACCCGGGTTCCCGCAGACCCACGGCTTCGAGATAGGCCTGCGCGTCATCAGGCGACAGGTCTTGCAGCTCCGCCTCAAGCTTCGCGGCCAGGGCGACGAACGCCGCGCCCTGACGGTCGGCAAGCGCCCGCACCGCCGCGGCGTGGGCTCCGCCGTCGGGCAGGGCGGCCTCGTCCACATTGGCCACGTAGATCACGGGCTTGGCGGTCAGCAACCTGAGGGTCCGGACGACCTCGCGGGCCGGTTCCTCAAGGGTCTGCCGGCGCACGGGTACACCCTCGGCGAGCCGTGCCTCGAGATGCTGGAGCGAGGCGACCAGCTCGCGCGCGTGGGAATCGCCGCTCTTGGCACGGGCGGCGGCGGCGTGCCGTGTGCGCTCCACGGCCTCGAGGTCGGCCAGCGCCATCTCGGTCTCCACGATCTCGGCGTCGCGCACCGGGTTGAGGCTTCCTTCTATGATGGCCACATCGGTGCCGAGGAAGCAGCGCACCACGTGCACGATGGCATCCACTTCCCGAATGTGGGCCAGGAACCGGTTGCCCAGACCTTCGCCGCGGGACGCGCCCCGCACCAACCCGGCGATGTCGATGAAGCGTACGGTGGCCGGCACAATGCGCTCGGGGTGGAGGACCGCCGCCAGCGCCTGGAGCCGGCCGTCGGGCACGGCGACCTGGCCCAGGTTGGGGTCAATGGTCGTGAAAGGATAGGTGGCTACCGGGGCGCTGCCACGGGTGAGGGCGTTGAACAGGGTCGACTTCCCGGCGTTGGGCAGACCGACGAGCCCGAGGGCCAGGCTCATGGGCCCGTGTCGTCGAAGTCGGGGCCGCGGCGGATGAACTGCCGGATCCGCCGCTCGAACTTCACGCGCGGCAGCAGCACACGCCGACCGCACTTGAGACAGCGGATGCCGATATCCGCGCCCAGGCGCACGACCTCCCACTGGTCGTTGCCGCAGGGATGAGTCTTACGCATGCGCACCACGTCGCCGAGGACGATCTTCAGGACTGGCACTTCATCACCGCCGGGTCGGGATCAGGGCGTCAATGGGCGCGAAATCGTCGGTCAGGACGGGGACGTCGTCGGTCCGGATGGGCCCGGTGTAGAGGTCTCCCGCAGCCGCAGCAAAGCGGTCCACGGTCACGGCTTTGCGGTCCACCAGGGCCTGCGCGCGGCGCCGGATCTCGTAGGCAGAAAGCGGCGGCGCGTCGGTCGCCACCACGATGATGTTGCGCAGGGCTCCGACGGATCCGTACTGCGCGAAGTCTACGGGAAACACGTAGACGGTCCGGTAGACTTGGCGGACCGTCTTGTAGATGGCGCGAAACAGTCGGCTGCTGGGCCCGTCCAGGGCGCCGATGATGTTGGATGCCACCAAGCCCCCAGGTGCCAGCCGGGCCCTGGTCAGTTCGAAGAACTGCCGGGTCGCGAGGTGGAACGGGATCGTGTCAATCAGGTAGGCGTCGGTCAGAATGATGTCGTGCGGCGCGGTGGCCAGGCGCAGGTGCAGCCGACCGTCCCGCGCGGTCACGCGCAGCCGCGCGCTCTCTGCGACACCGAAGAACCGCCGGGCCGTCTCCACCACACGCGGGTCGATCTCAGCCACATCCATGATCACCGCGGGATAGTCGGCCACGTAGCGGGCGGGCACCGTGCCGCCGCCCAGGCCGATCAGCAGGACGTGCCTCGGGTCCGGGATGAACACCAGCGGCAGGTGCATGTAGTCCGCATAGGCGAACACGGTCCGCCGTGGCCGGTCCCGGTCGAGCGCGCTCTGCCAGTAGTTGTCCAACTTGAGGTAGCGGATCGACCCCTCGTCGGAGACCGTGATCCGGTGGTAGACCGTGTCGCGGGCGTACACCAGCGTGGGGGATTGGGGTGGCTGAGCCCGCGAGACACCTGCTGCGAGCAGCACGATGACCATCCCGCCAGCGACGGCCGCAGACAGGCGGCGCGAGGTCAGCCAGCTCAGCACGGCCATGACCATGAGCACGAACCCCGACAGCGTGATGATCGCCCGCACCCCGACCACATTGATGAGGATGAACGATGCCACCAGCGTGCCCACGATGGACCCCACGGTACTGATGGCGTAAAGGTTCCCCGCCGTCTGTCCCACCGTGCCCACCGCCCGCGCCTTCAAACGGACGGCGAACGGGGAGACCATGCCCATGATCACGCTGGGCACCACGAACAGGATCACCGCGCCCGCCAGGGGGTTGAGCTGCGGCCCGAAATCGGCCCGGGCGATGGCGTCGAGCACCGGCGAGGCCACCAGGGGGATCGGCACGGTGAGGAGCCCGGCCAGGAACACGATGCCGGCAAACAGCCCAGGCGACGGATACCGGTCGGCCAGGCGGCCGCCCACCGCGTAGCCGATGCTCAGCGCCGTCAGGAACACGCCGATCAGGCTGCCCCAGACGTAGATGGAGTTGCCGAAGTACGGGGCGAGCACGCGGCTGGCGATGATCTCCAGCGCGAGCAACACACCGCCGCTGACAAAGACGGTGATCTCGAGGATGACCCTCACCTCCGGGCGCGCGGCGTCCTCGACCTGCTGCCAAACCGAGCTACGTCGCCACCGGCGCCGTCACCCGGGTGGCGAACACCAGCCGGCCGTCCTGGTAGTCCACGACCACCGTCTCGCCGGCCCTCACCTCGCCGGCCAGCACCTTCCGCGCGATGACGTTCTCGACCTCCCGCTGGATCAGCCGCCGCAGCGGCCGTGCGCCGAAATCGGGATTGTACCCCTCCTTGGCCAGCCACGCCCTGGCGGCGTCGGTAACCTCCAGGCCGATGTCCTGGGCGGCCAGTCGCCGGACCAGGTACGCCACCTGCAGGCCTACGATCTCGACGAGCTGTTCCTGCGAGAGCGGCCTGAACACGATGATCTCGTCAATGCGGTTGAGGAATTCCGGCCGCATGGCCTTGCGCAGCTCGCCCAGCACCAGGACCCGGGCCATCTCGAAAGCCGCGGGATCCCTCGGGTCGAGGCCCTGCAGGTGCCGGCTGCCCAGGTTGCTGGTCATGATGACGACCGTGTTCTTGAAGTCCACGGTGCGGCCATGCCCGTCGGTCAGGCGCCCGTCGTCCATGATCTGCAACAGCAGGTTGAAGACGTCCATGTGCGCCTTCTCGACCTCGTCGAAGAGGATGACGCGGTACGGCCGGCGGCGCACGGCCTCGGTGAGCTGGCCGCCCTCCTCAAACCCCACGTAGCCCGGGGGCGCACCCACCAGGCGGCTGACGGTGTGGCGCTCCTGATACTCGGACATGTCCAGGCGCACCATGGCGTTCTCGTCGTCGAAGAGCTGCTCGGCCAGCGCGCGGGCCAGCTCGGTCTTGCCGACGCCGGTGGGCCCCAGGAACAGGAAGGAGCCGATCGGCCGGCGCGGGTCCTTCAACCCCGAACGGGCGCGGCGAATGGCATCAGCGATGGCGCTGACCGCTTCATCCTGACCCACCACGCGCTGGTGCAGGCGCTCCTCCAGGTGGAGCAGCTTCTGCATCTCGCCCTCGAGCAGCCGGGAGACCGGAATGCCCGTCCATCGCGCCACGACCTCGGCGATCTCGTCGGCGGTGACCTCCTCGTTGAGCAACCGGCCGTTGGCCTGGACAGCGCGCAGGCGGTCCTCCTGCGCTCGCAGTTGCTTCTCGAGATCCGGAATCGTGCCATAGCGCAAACGGGCGGCCGTCTCCAGGTCGGCCCGCCGCTCGGCATCCTCGATCTGGCGTCGGGCTTCCTCGATCTTCTGCTTCGTCTCGCGGATCGCCATGATCGCCTGCTTCTCTTGCTCCCACCTCGCCCGCAGCCCGTCCGACTGCTCGCGTAGTGTGGCCAGCTCCTCCTCCAACTTGATCAGCCGCTCGCGGCTGGCCGCGTCGGTCTCGCGCCGCAGGGCCTCGCGTTCGATCTCCAGCTGCATGATGCGGCGGTCCACCTCGTCCAGCTCAGCCGGCTTGCTGTCGATCTCCATGCGCAGGCGGCTGGCCGCCTCGTCAATGAGGTCGATGGCCTTGTCGGGCAGGAAGCGGCCGCTGATGTAGCGATCCGAGAGGGTCGCGGCGGCGATGACCGCGGCGTCGGTGATGCGGACGCCGTGGTGCACCTCATAGCGCTCCTTGAGACCGCGCAGGATGCTGATGGTCTCTTCCACCGACGGCTCGCCGACGAAGACGGGCTGGAAGCGGCGCTCCAGCGCCGCGTCCTTCTCGATGTGCTTGCGGTACTCGTCGAGGGTGGTGGCGCCGATGGCGTGTAGCTCGCCGCGCGCCAGCATAGGCTTCAGCAGATTCGCCGCGTCGATGGCGCCCTCGGCGGCACCGGCGCCCACCACGGTGTGGAGCTCGTCGATGAAGAGGATGATCTGGCCCTCGGATGCCGCGATTTCGCGCAGGACGGCCTTCAGCCGGTCCTCAAACTCGCCCCGGTACTTGGTGCCGGCGACCAGCGCGCCCATATCGAGCTGGACCACGCGCTTGTTCTTCAGACCCTCGGGGACGTCGCCCTTGACGATGCGCTGGGCCAGGCCCTCGACAATGGCGGTCTTGCCCACGCCGGGATCACCGATGAGCACCGGGTTGTTTTTCGTGCGGCGGGCCAGCACCTGGATCACCCGGCGCACCTCGTCGTCCCGGCCGATGACCGGATCGAGCTTGCCGGCAGCGGCGAGCTGGGTCAGGTCGCGTCCGTACTTCTCAAGCACCTGGTACTTGGACTCCGGCGTGGGATCGGTCACGCGCTGCTGGCCGCGGATGCCCTCCAGTGCGGCGTAGACCCGATCGGGCGTGACGCCGAGCTGGTACAGCTCCCGGGCCGCATCGCCGTCACGGGCGTGGAGGAGCCCGAGCAGCAGGTGCTCGGTGCTGATGTACTCGTCCTTGAGCCGGTCGGCCTCGCGCTGCGCGGCCTCGAGCACCCGCCCCATCCGCGGCGTGATCACCAGCCCGCCTGCCGGCGGCGATCCAGCCTCGACCCGCGGGCGCCGTTCCAGCCCGGCGAGCACCCGGGTGCGCAAGATGCGGGGATCCACCCCCAGCTTTGTCAGCAGGGGCGGGATCAGCCCGTCGCCTTGGTCGATCAGCGCCAGCAACAGGTGCTCCGGATCGGGCGCCTGGTGACCGCGCGTCGTGGCCTCCTGCTGGGCCCCCAGTAGCGCCTCCTGCGCCTTCTCAGTGAACCGATCGAATCGCATCGCCATTGCTCCTGCACTCCCTCGCCTGCGGCCTACGACCACAACGTCTGCCGCGGATTCTCGCGCCGCACCCGGCGCAGCTCCTCGAAGAGCTCCCGCTCCCGTGGCCCAAGCCCTGTGGGCGTGACAACCTTCACCCTGACGTACAGGTCGCCACGGCCCTCACCGCGCGGGTGCGGCATCCCCAGCCCCCGCAAGCGGAACCGGCTACCGGTCTGCGTGCCCGCGGGAACCACCATCTTGACCCTGCCCTCGAGCGTCGGAACCTCGATCTCGGCGCCCAGGGCCGCCTCGCTGATCGTGATCGGGACCTCCACCACGAGGTCGTCATCGGTCCGCTCGAAGAGCCGGTGCGGTGCCACCTGCACACGGAGGTAGAGATCCTGCCCGTCCGCGGCCCCGGCGAGTCGGATCGTCTGCCCGGAGCGGATCCCCTTGGGGATCTCCACATCGAAACTGCGGCCCAGCTCCGGCACCCTGATCTGGCGCCTACCGCCGCGGAACGCCTCTTCGAGCGTGATCTCGACACTCGACTCCAGCCGCAACGCCTCAGGTGCCCGCGTCCGCGTCGCGGTGCGGCCGAACCCTCCCAGCCCACCGAAGAGCTGCTGGAAGAAGTCAGAGAACGCCCCGCCTGCGCCGCCCCGGCCGAAGATCTCCTCGAGGTCCCCGAGATCCCCGACCTCGAACGTCACGCCTCCCGGACCGGTGCCCCAGCCACCCGGCGCGCCGGCGACGCGGCCGAACAGGTCCTGCCAGGGCACGCGGCCGCTCTTGTACGCATCGTAGATCTGATCGTACCGCGACCGCTTCTGAGGATCGCCGAGCACCTGGTAGGCCTCGTTGATCTCTTTGAAGCGCTCTTCAGCGCCCTTTCTCTTGTTGACGTCTGGGTGAGACTCGCGGGCTAGGCGCCGGAAGGCCGCGCTGACCGCCTTCTGGTCGGCGTGACGATCCACGCCGAGGATCTTGTAGTAGTCCTTGAACTCCATCTACCGGACCCGCCTCGCCCTCACCCGGCAGATTCCTCGCTCCTAACCGATCAGGCAGCTAGGCTGTCTAGTCTTCTGACAATAGTATTGTCAGGAATCCTATCAATGTCAATACCGGGTACCCAGGGAAGCTCACAGTGGCGGGGTGCAGGCGGGTTGCACGCCGCAAAGAGGCAGAACGGCCCACCGGCCACTCAGGCCGGGAGGGCGCTTAGAGCCCGGGGTTCTGAGTCCACCCGGGAGGCAGGCTGCGCACCCAGACGTACGCGCCGCCGAGGAAGAAGAACACAAAGGAGAGAACACCCGCGATCAGCGCGCCTCTACCCAGCGACTCAGCGATCTCGTCCCGGCCGCGCATGGACCCGCCTACCGCCACCATGGCGATGGCGACAACGACCCCGGCGAGGATCGCGACCCAGCCGGCCACCCCGGGCCGCACCGGGGTCCGCAAGACAGCACCGTAGACCCCGACGAGGAAACCCTGCAGGCCCAGCAGTCCCGCGATCCTGCCAGTGTCCACGACGTCGGTGCGATGCAGCACGGGGCCGGCCAGGACCGTGCTCATCACCGCGGCCACCAGTACCATCAGGTAGAACTCCGCCCCTGCGCCGGTAGCAGCCCCACACACCCCTGCCGCCACACCGGCGGCAACCACGAGGCCTCCGGTGGCGAGGAGCCTCATGTCCTAGCGCACGAAGCCCTTGCGGATGGCGTAGGCGACCGCCTGGGACCGGTCGCGGACGCCGATCTTGCGGTAGATGGCGCGGAGGTGGCTCTTGACGGTGCTCTCGGAGACGAACAGCTGCGCCGCCAGCTCACGGCTGGTCGAGCCCCGAGCGATACCCACGAGAATCTCCACCTCGCGGTCGGTGAGACCGTCGCTGTGGATCGAGGCCATGCCCTGAGCGCGCGTCTTGCCCATGACCGAGATGCGCTCCAGCAGCCGCCGGGTGATACCCGGGTGCACGGTGGACATGCCGGCGCGCACGGCGCGGATCGCCCGCACCAGATTGGTCGGCGTGATGTCCTTGAGCACATAGCCGCTGGCCCCGGCCTGGATCGCCTGAAACACGGTCTCATCGTCTTCGTAAGCCGACAGGATCAGCACCTCGACGTGCCCGTTGGCCTCCTTGATACGTCGGGTCGCCTCGATGCCATCCAGCTTGGGGAGCCTAACATCCATGAGGACCAGGTTTGGCCGCAGCTCGCGGGCCAGGCGGACCGCTTCTTCGCCATCTTCGGCCTCGCCCACGATGCGGATGTCGCTCTCCATGTCCAGCAACGCCCGCAGCCCCGACCGGACCAGGCACTGGTCTTCCACGAGCAGGACGTTGATCATGAGCCCCTGGTGCGCCGCTGGCCGATGATCCGATGGCAGACGCGCTCGGCGTTGGATGCAGGGTCGCGAGGAAAGTTGTCTAGACTCTTGGAAATCAAAGGTTTATTCTCCACGAGAGCTTGTCGCTCCTCCCCTTCCATTGGCAACCGGCAGCCGCACGACGACGCTGGTGCCGCGGCCTCGCTGCGACCGAACGGTGAGCACCCCGCCCAGGTCCTTCACGCGCTCCTGCATGCTCAGCAGGCCGAACGATCGCGCAGAACCCCGGCCGCATAGCGCCTTCCTGACGTCGAACCCCACGCCGTTGTCGCGCACCACCACTTCGAACATCCGGCCCCGCGCGCGCCCGACCACTTCTACGCGGGTGGCCGCCGCGTGGCGCGCCGCGTTGACCAGCGCCTCGTTGATCACGGCGTATAGTTCGCCGGCCGCCTCGCGCCGCAGCAGACTCTCGCCTCCCTGCCAGCGCAGCCTCCACGATACGCCGCGTGTGTCCTCCAGCCTGGCCAGCGCGCTCTTGAGGCGCTCCGGCAGCGGCGTCCTCGAGCGCGCCAACCGCAGGTGTCCGATGAGCGAGCGCATCTGGCGAATCGCCCGGCGCACCTCGGTTTCCACGCCCCCAAGGGGGACACCCCGGGAGGGCCGCGTGCCGGGCCGCCGACCTGCCCGCAGGCGCAGCAGGAGCGCTGAGAGCACCTGCAGCGGGCCGTCGTGGATCTCGCGTGCGATGCGTTCGTGCACCTCCGCCGTCGTGATGACCTCGGTGTACTGCCGCAGGCGAGCCCCCGCCGCACTGGCCGCAGCTGTCCCGGCCAGCACCAGGAAGCCGGCCATCTCGTCCTTGGTCGGGATCGGCCGGCCCGCAGAGAAGAACAGGCACAGCGAGCCCACGCCTCCGGTCGGCAGGAAGACCGGCAGTGCGACCCCTCGTACTGCGCCCGACCCGGCCGGCCCGTTGCGGTGCCTGATCAGGACGCTCCGCCGCTGTGCGACCACGCGGGCATGCCATCGCCCCAGCAGCGCCCCTGGAGGCCACGGGCAGTCCTCCGGAAAGCGCACGTCAGGAGCACCAGGCACCTGCAGCGCCACCACGTCGGCGCGTGAGCGGGCAGCAATCTCGCGCACCGCGATCGCCAGCGGCCCATGCACCGGATCCCGGACGCGGACCCGTGCCGCCCGCGCTACCGCTGTCAGCAGGTCGTTGGGCACCATCAAGCCATTCCGAATACGAAGGGACGAAAGGCTCTCCTATCACTTCCTTATGGACAAGCATCATCCTCTTTAGACAGCTTTAGACAGCGGCGCGGCCCGGTGGCCCCGCGCTATACGCGCTATACTGGAGAGGTGGTGCGACGCTGGCACAATCTGCTCTTCCTGGCTGCGCTCGCCGCGGCAGCGATGGTCCCGCCTGTGATGCCGGCTGCCACCGCCGCGGCGCCGATGCCTCTGCTCGTGCCCGCCGTGCACTACGTGCCTGAAGAGTTCCATACGGGGGGCGCCTACACCGCCATCCAGGCCGGCACCGACGGTCGGATCTACTTAGGGACCACGGTCTACAACGGCTACGCGCACCTGTTGATCTTCACCCCGACCACCGGACGGTTCGAGAGCGCAGCCGAGATGTCGGCGGTCACCCGCGAGCGGACACCTGGGCCCTACGCTCAGGCCAAGATACACACCAAACCAGTCATCGCGCCCGACGGCCTCGTCTACTTCGGCACTAAGTCTGGCAGACCCGCGCGTGATGCGCAGGCCCAGGCCCACTACCCGGGCGGTCACCTGCTCGCATACGACCCGCGCACCGGCACCACCGCTGACCTGGGCATTGTCAAGGCGCGGGTGAGCATCATTGCCGTCGGCTACGATCCGAACCGGAACGTCGTCTACGTCGTGACCGATCCCGACAGCCACCTGGTGACCTATGACGTGCGCGGCCGCGCGTTCACCGACCGTGGGCAGTTCGGGCCACCTGGACAGGACCCGACCCGATACCTGGTCGTCCTCGCCAACGGCGATGCGTTCCACCCCTGGCCCGATACGAGTGTGGCGCGCTATGCGGCGGCCAGAGGCCTCATCGAGCGGCTACCGCTGGTCCTCTCAGGCGCCGGTACCCACGAGGCTCCCTACGCGCTGGCGGCGGCGCCCGATGGGCACACATTCGTGGGGGTCGGCAAGGCCACCGGGCAGGTCTACCTGTACGAACCTCGCTCGCGCGATGTCCTCGTGCGCATGCTCGGCGCGGCGATCCCCGGCGGGTATGCGCCGCCCGGGCACCACTACACCATCACGTCGGGCCCCGACGGGGCCATGTACTACACCGGCACGTGGGGCAACGATCTCTTCGTCTTCCGGGTGCCCCAGGATCGCTACGCGCCCCACGTCGTGGGCCGCGTAGCGCCGTTGGCGCCCCCACCGCCCGGCTACTCCCGCACCGTGGCTCGCAGCCTCATCATCCAGGGCTCAACGGCCACGCCGGACGGTACCCTGGTGATCATGACTGCCTATCCGCTGCGGCTCCTGCTGCTGCCGCGGCTCGCTGCGCCGTGAACCGCGCGCCGACGACTCTGGGCGTCCTCGTGCTGCTGGCTGTGGGCCTGCTGGCCAGCGCATCAGCCACGGCTCAACGCCCGCGGCGCGGCGTGGCATTCCTGGTCGACAGCTGGCATCCGATCTCGCACGCGGACGTGATCGGTACCCGCTTGCTGGCTGGATACCGGTTGGGTGCACAGCAGGTGGACTCCCCGGTCACCGTCTCGAGCGTCTACCAGATGGCGCCTCGCGCCGATCACCTGGGGGCGCAGCTTGCCGCGCGCCACGGGGTGCGCCTGACCTCGTCGGTGGCCGAGGCCCTGCTGGATGACCCGGCGGCCACGCACCCGAAGCTGGCGGTTCACGGCGCGGTGATCGCAGCCCGGACGCTGGTGGACCTCCGGGCTCCTGCAGAGGGATCGCCCCAGTTCCGCCTGTTTCGCGAGACCATGGCCGTCTTCGACCGAACGGGCAGCGTGGTGCCGGTCTTCGTAGACAAGAACCTGGCGGCCACTCTGGACGAAAGCCTCACTCTCGTGGCCGAGGCGGCCCGCCGGCGCGTCCCGCTCATGGGAGGATCGGTGGTGCCGTGGGTCCCGCTGGAGCCGCCACTGCCAGCCGGTCGCCGGATGCAACTGGCGATTGCCGTCTCGGCCGCGCCGTACCACCTCTACGCCGTACACGCGGCCGAGCTGCTGCAGGCGGCGCTGGAGACGCGCGGCCAGCGTGAGGTGGGCGTGGCCTGGGTCCGCGAGGTCGGCCGGGGATTGTGGACGATGCCCGACCGGGACCGATGGGGGGTGGATTTGCTGGAGGTGCTCCTGTCGGCCGCCCGGACCAGGTCGCCACGAGCGCCACGGGTGCCGGATGGTCTGACCGCCGACGATTTCGTCGTGCTGGTGGAGTACCTGGACGGGGCGCGGGGGGTGATCGCGCTGCTACCCCGGCAGTTCGACGACGCGGAGTTCCGGCTGGGCGTGCGGTACGACGGCGGGAGGGACTACGTGGGAGGCCTAGTGCTGGGCGGGGCGCCCTATGACCACTTCGGGTACCTGGTCCAGGCCCTGGTGGAGTTCTTCACGACCGGACGGCCGGTGGTCCCGGTGGAACGAACGCTGCTCTCGACCGGCATCAGCGCGTTGGGTCTGCAGTCCCGCCATGCCAGCGGGCAGGTGATGGCGGCGCGGCCGCTGGCGGTGACGTATGCGACGCCCCGGCCTGTCGGACGGTGAGGGCACCGACATGGTCCAGGCAGGCCTGTGAGATCGTCAGGAACCCGCTGGCGACGAGTTCGTCTACCGTGTCGAACCGACGCGCGGTCGCGTTCCGGAGCACCAGGTCGGGGCGCGAGTCCAGGGTCGCAAGATAGGTGCGGTATTCGCTGGATCCCCGATAGTACTGCCGCCTGTGCACGGCCTCCTCGACTCGCTGCCGAAACCCCGCAACGAACTTGTAGTGCTTGATGAGGCACGTCACGTCGGCCAGGCTGGCGCGGTCGCACTCGTGGCTGCTGTGCAGCGACGGCCTGGCGCCGCCAGCCCGCCACAACAGCGGGTGCTTGGTCAGGTCGACGCCGGCGCCGAAGACCGCCTTGCGGATCCCCCCGCGGTAGCGGTACAAGGCGGTGGCAGGGAGCTGAACGCCCGACGACGGTTGGTAGGGGACACGTTCCAGAGCCGAGTGGTCGTACCACCGGCATTCTGCCGTCATTTCCTGGGCGGTCCTCGGCCAGGCTGCCGGTGGCCCGTCGGGGAACAGATCGAGCATCTGGCCGACGACTCCGGTATATCCGCGGCGACGCAGGTAGCCCACGAACCCCCGTAGCCCGAGGCGGTCAGACAGCGGGTAGTCGAACCGTTCGTCGATATCCAGCATCAGGCACCACCCGCGCCCACTGAACCGGTCGAACAACCACCTCCGTAGCACATGCTTGTACTGGCCATAGGGCAGCAGCGTCCGCAACACCGTCACATGATCGAACTGTTGCGCTACTGACACAGTCCGGTCCGCAGAACCGTTGTCCAGCAGCACCACGTGGCTCACGCCTAGCGCCAGATGCGAGGCGACAAACGATTCGACGTGGAACTCCCCGTCGCGCACGATGGTCACCGCCACGACGTCCGTCGCATCCAAATCCAGGTGCCTGGGGCCGCTCACATGCTCCACGCCGAACGGCGTACGCGCCAAGCGGTACTGCGCCCTCAGTGCTCTCGCAGTGCGCCGAACGAGTCTCGGCACCGACGCGGGGAGCCGCATCATCAACCGCCCGCAATCAGCATGCCAGCGACTGTCTCAGACGTCGCGCCAGGCGCCGCGCCAGCGCCAAGATGGTTAGCGTTGGATTCGCATTTCCGCCAGAAGGAAACACCGAACTGCCCGCCATGTACAGGTTTGCAATCCCAAACACCTTGCAGTCTCGGTCGACGACACCGTATTCCGACGACGTCGCCATTCGAGTGGTCCCCATGTAGTGGGCAGCGTCGCTGAGGTGTTCGCGGCTCGGCTGCGGCTCCGGATAGTCCACGCGCCCGAAGCCGCAGTCGCCCATGGCTTCCCCCAGCACGTTGAGATACCGCCGCAGAGCTTCTATCTCCCAATCCGTCACGGTCCAGTGGAGCACCATGACGGCCTGCCCGAGCCCATTCCGCTCCTGCGGTGACGGATAAACGCGGCTGTCGGAGCAGGGCAACTGCTCCAGGTAGTGCACGAGATCATAGCAGGTCGTATCAGTCGACGATGGCATCAGGTAGGTGCTGTGGTGGGGCACCTCAATGCGCATGCGGGTCTCGGGCGACAGCGTGAAGCCGAAGTGGAGCATCCCGGCAGAGGTCCCCCGTCTCAGCATGTGGCGCAGCCTGTGCGGGCGCGCCGGGGTCAGTCGACCCCACACGAGCTTTGGGTGGTCCATGTAGTACCGGCCGAGGACATCACCCGGGATGCGGCTCGCGGCCTCACCCTCACGCGAGGCGAACAACAGGCGCGCGTTCTCCAGGCCGCCGGCCGCCAGCACGAACTCTCGCGCCTGCACCCGCAGCGTGTCCCCCCGCACGCTGCCAGCGACCACGTGATCGACCCGTCCCATGGAATCCGTCACCAACCGAATCGTCGTCGCGTCCAGAATCACCGTCACATTGCGCGACCGTTCCATCACGATGCGAAAGGCCTCTCCGAAGTTCAGCGGCACACGCATCTGGTAGTGATACGATCGTCGCAGCACGCGCTCTGCGCCTCTCGAGAGGCCGAACCAATCGAGTCGGCGGTCAAACAGCGCCGCCGGCACTCCGTAGCTCCGGGCGACCTCCAGATAATACGGCCGCAGCTCTGCGTAAGAAAGCGGCCACTCGGCCTGCGGCGACCATGATCTGGCCTCAAAGTCGTCAGCATGGAGGGGCTTCCACTTTCCAGACCACACGTTCGTCGTGCCGCCGAGCTGTCGGATGCTACCCTCTGCATGCCGGGCCGGATCCAGGCCCACGGCAAGAACCGGCCCATCAGGGCGCACCGGCATCGCCGTCCACCGAACCCGGGCCAACTCCTGGATTTCTTGGCGCCGTTGCCCACCGCCACTCTCCACAACCACCACGGCCACGCGCGATCCGTCAAAGACCCGTGCGAGATCCAACCCCACTGCGCCGGCGCCGACAATGCAAAGGTCCGCACGCACGTCCTGGATCTCCGGTGAGTCGGCCAGCGAGGCAATCATGTACGCCTCGGCTCTCCGGCACTCGCCACCGTGCTACTTGAGCGCCACGACATAGAGATTGGAGGGCATCATAGAATCCGACACGCACTCTGCCTTACCGTAGCTGCGAAGAGTGTCGTACTGGCGCTTCACGAAGCGGTCGAGGATCCCCACAGTGCGAGCGAGCACGTAGACGACTGGACGGGCCGGCCAGGCCAGATCGCACTGCAAGTCAATGCGCTCCAGGAGGATGCCCAGGGTGGCAAAAGGTTGACTCGACCTCGTGATGGATACAGCCCGCCAGCCGCGAAAGAGGAGCCGCAGGCCGTACGGGGTGAAGTG
>JAVKIJ010000002.1:61840-73759 GCA_031459535.1 Candidatus Fervidifonticultor quintus
TAAAACGGAAAGACGGCGCTGGCTGAAAGCACCAGTTTCCCATCCGGCTGCAGGATCCGGCAGCAGTCGTCGACGAACCGCTGGGGGTCTGGTACATGCTCCAGTACTCCGATGCAGATCACCACCGCGAACGACGACGCAGGAATCTGGCCCAGCCCCAGATAGTGCCGATCCACGTAGACATGGGCAGGAACGTGTCGTTCCCACGTCACGACCAGTGCATTGGGGAAGTACCGCGCATAGTCGATCCCTGGATAAGGGTGCACGATGAGTGTCCGGGCTGTCGTCGCGTGGGCCTGGTGCAGGCGCTCCAGCGCCCGGGCCGTCAGTCGGGACCGGGGTGGCCGTCGTCGAATCATCCTGTGGAGCGCGGCGCGTACTAATCTATGTCCTCGCATGCTCTCTGGCCCCGGGTAGCCACCCAGTACCCACGTCTACGGCATTGTGGTATATATATATCTTGCTGCCTCCAGCTTGGGACTCATGCTTACGCCGCCTACTCGCTGGCTCTCAATTGTCGTCTGCACCCGGAACCGGGCCGCCAGCCTGACGCGCACCCTCGAGAGCCTCGGCGCCCTGGCGGTGCCTGACGGGTGCACCGCCGAGCTCGTCGTGGTTGACAACGGCTCGACCGATGGCACGGCCGACGTCGTGGAGCGCTTCGCCCGGTCGACCACCATGCGCGTCCGCTACGCCTATGAAGCCACACCGGGCGTCGCCCGGGCCCGCAACCGTGGGCTCCACGAGGCTGCGGGGGAGATCATCGCGTTCACGGACGACGACTGCCTCGTCGACTGCGGCTGGCTCCAGCAGCTCGTCGCCGAGCTCGATGCCGATGCCCACACCGTCATGGTCTTCGGCCGGACCCGCATGGCGGTGAGCACACAGCCCGCCCTCTCTGTCAAGGACGACGACGAGCGGCGGCTGTACGAATATCCGACACCACCGTGGGTCATCGGGCATGGAAACAACATGGCCATGCGGCGTGCCCTGGTGGATGAAGTCGGGTCGTTCGACGAAGGAATGGGTGCCGGAACGCGCGTGGGGTCGGGCAGCGACACCGAGTACGTATTCCGCATCCTGCGCAGGGGACACCGGATCCTCTACAGCCCCGGGGCCGTTGTCTGGCACGACCTCAGCCGCTACACGGCCGAGGACGCCCAGCGGGTGTGGGATGCCTACGCCCGGGGCCGCGGGGCCTTCTACATCATGCACACGATCCGGGGCGACCGTTGGGCGGCCAAGATGTTGGCCCGGGAGTTGCTCCGCAAGGCCCGCGCCATTGTCGCGGGTGCCAACCGCCGCCGTGCATGGCGGGACTTGGTCGGGCTGCTGGCCGGCGTCGCCTACCGGCTGCGCGGCGAGCTGCGCCCGCGCGGACACCGGCCAGCAGCCCACTGAACGTCCACTGCCAGCCCGGTCCCCTTACCAGAACAGACCAATCCGCGTCACCCGGGCATTCCACCGTGGCTCGAAGTAGTCCCCCGCCGCGTCGGCGCGCCGGAGCAGCAAGGCTGTGCCGCCATTCTGCCATCGGATCTGCGTATCCACATGGGCATCGTTCGCAATCCAGAACTCGACACCGCCGAAGCTGGTATCCACCACGTCGAGCACGTCTGGGTTGCCCGTCTGCGTCAGCACCCCGATGGCCGCCCTGCGATACCCGCGGAGGGTCCCGCGCAGGAAGAGCGTGGGTGCCCCGGGCCCTCCCGCGTGGCGGGCGTTCTGAACCGCAAAGTCCGTCAGCCCCGCCTGGTCGATGTACACGTTCTCGAATCTCAACTGCGGCGGCGGGGTGGAAACCGCGTGGAGGAGAACACCACCTTCGCGGTTCCCATAGATGGTCATATCGCGATAGTCGTACGGATTGCCGTACGCGCCGTGACTGAGGCCAAACCCTCCATTGTGGTACAGCACTGATCCAAATCCAACCCGGTGCACGTTGCCGGTATTTTGCCACGTGAACCACCCGTGCCGCCTGTTGTTGTGCGACACCACGCCGCGGACGTCCCAGATGCCCCACGCCTCGCCATCGGGGCTCTTGCCAGGGTCCACGGACTCACCCTCACCCCAGTGCACTCCGGAGGCGTCCTTGTTCCCCTGCACACCTACCGCCACGCTGTTGACGAGTCTGTTGCGCTTACCACCGGCCAGGAAGAAGCCGGTGGTTCGAAAGCCCCGGTAGTCGAGATTGAACGTGATCCGGGATGCCACGCATTCTTCCCACAAGATGTCGTGGCTGCCGTTCGAAAAATCCTTGGTGCGGGTGTCAACCATGAGAGGGTCCCACCCGAAGCCTGCCATCTCATAGCCGTCATGAACGATCGTCCTGCGGACGGTCACGCCATGGCTTCCATGGGTATTGACGCCCAAATTCCCCACATCGCGCACCACGACGCCCTCGACGAGACTCCCGCGCGACGCGTCACCCATCCGGTGGAAGTGCAAGGGATACCGCCCCAGCACGCCGGACACGTTGCCGTCGGCGTCCGGCGGCCGCTGCGGTCCCATGTAGCGAATGGCAAGGTACTTCAGCACCTGCGGTCGCGTGGCCATATTGAGGATGATGTGCGCTCTCCCGGTAGGCGTTCCCTCGATTCGGACGTTCCGCGTGACGTTGAGGACTTCCGCAGCCATCACGACACCCTGACGCACCTGTACCGCAGGATGGGCGAATTGCAGGGGCCGGTCGAGGATGATGTCCCGCCCGCTGATGCTCTGGATCGTCACGTAGTCGTAGGCGTCATGGAACTCTGTCGTGGTTGGAGGTAGCGTTGGTGTAAGGATTAGCTCGTCGCCCGCACGCCAGCCCACGGGGTCCTGCGCCAGCGTGATCCGCGTCTGCCCCGACTGTACGCCCCCCGCCAGCCGCGTCCACGCCAGCTTGGCGCTGCCCTGCGCGTCGAGCACGGCCCCACCCTGCACCCACAGGCCCACGTCGGAGTCGAGCGGCTCCATGGTGTGGCCACCGACGTAGCGCCGCTCGTCGATGCCCACGAACCGCAGGGTATGCACGATCTCCGGACCGTTGGGCCTCATCTCCACCCGGCCGGTGCCTCGCACGATCAGGTTGCCAGCCAGCGTGAGGGTAGCTGACGTACCCCGGCCAAACAGCAGGGTGCCCTCGACCACCAGCACCCGGGCTTCGGCCTGGGTCGTATCGACCTCAACCGCCTTGCCCACGGGAATGAGGACGTCGGTGGTCCGGTTCGGGATCCGGCCCGATGCCCAGGTAGCAGGATCGCTCCACCGCGCGCCCGAGGTCACGGGCGAGGGTGTGGGTGTCGGCGCAGGAGTAGAGCTAGGAGTGGGCTTCGGAGTCGGGGTGGGGGAAGGCCTCGGAGTGGGGCTGGGCGATGGGCGGGGAGTTGGAGTGGGACTGGGTGTAGGCTGAGGCCTGGGCCTGGCTGTCCCCGGCCCCCACGACTGCGCGGTCACATGCCTGTGGCCTGACGCGGAGTCGTAGGACCCGCCAAAAGAACGCAGACTGAGGGGAGTGGAAACCGCGAGGAACAACAACCCGCAAACAACACTGCACACTGCGCGGGGACGCATCGGATCCTCCTGATACTACGGAGCCATCCGGTGCGCGCATGCCGCGCACTGCAGCCCTCTTCGGCAACCCGGCTGTCTCGCCGTGCAACCGCAACGAGACCCGTGGCTTTGCGCCCTCGGATCGCTCCGAGTTTGCCCTTATCGGCGGCTCCAGGATGTGTTGACATAGTATGCCCATCGGGCTCGAGCCCTAGTCCACCACTTCCTGGTACAACGCCTCGAGCCTGCTCACAGCGACCCGGATGTCGTAACGCTGGCGCACCCACGCCTGTGCCTGCCGGCCCAACTGCCAGGCGGCTTCGCGATCCACCGCCAGCCGTACAAGCGCGGAAGCCAAGCTAGCCGGTGACTGTGCCTCCGCCAGGGCGGCCACCCGACCGTTGTCTGTGACCTCCCGCAGGGCCGGAATGTTGCTGCACACACACGGTTTGCCGGCGGCCATGGCCTCCAAGACCGCATTCCCGAGGCCCTCGAACAGGGACGGAAATACGAAGATGTCGGCAGCGTGAAGGAGCCGCGCAACGTCGTCGCGTTCTCCGAGCAGACTCACATGGTCGGTCAGCCCCAGGTCGCGAATCAGACGCTCGAGCACGGGGCGTAGCCGCCCCTCTCCGGCAATGGCGAGCCGGGCCATGGGGAATCGCGCCACCACGGCTGTCATGGCCCTGACCGCGTACTGTTGTCCCTTTTGGGGTACCAGACGGCCCACGTTCACGATCACAGGATAGGCGTCCTGCCACCCCAGTGACTGCCTCACCGCCGCCGCATCCTCACAGCCCACCCACCGTTCGGGTACCAGGCCCCTCGGGATGATGACGATCCGTTCCGGCGGAATGCCCAGGCGCCTCACCGCGGATACCTTGACACTCTCAGTGATGGCCACGTACCGCGTGTCCCCCAGCCTGGTCGTCACACGGTCGATGGCCTGGACGCTCCACACCTTCCACGGCGTCAAGCGCGGGTTGTCCAGACGCCACTCGGGTTCATAGGTGGTATTCACCAGCGAGGTGATCACGGGAATGCGACACCAGCGGCCGACGATTCGGGCAGCCACGCCCGGTCTGAACAGTGTGGCGTGAATCACGTGGGGGCGCACCTCTTGCACCACTCGCCGCAACCCTGCTACGGACCGTACAAGACCCATCCTGGAACCTACCCCCAGATTGCAAATCCGCACCCCAGTTGCAATGAGTTCGGACTCAACCGGGCCTCCTGCGCCGAGCGTGCATACTACGTGACGGAAGCGCTGAGGGTCAGACCGCCTGAGAAAGGTCGCGAGCTGCCGCTCCGCTCCACCGGTGCCAAGCGTATCGAGGACGTGTAGAACGATCAGGTGCCTCTCTGGCCCCATGTCTCAAAACGACGAACCGGGGTGCGGGGGCCAGGGCACCACGTCCATCAGCCGTACCGACTCCAGCACGTCTCTCACCAGCGTGCCGTCCCGGAGCCTGCTCATCAGCTCGCGGTCGGGCAGGGTCTCGATCTCACGCCCGGCATCGGCCAGCTCGTCCAGACGCAGGAACATCTGGTACGCCTGGGGATCGACCAGGCGTCTGAACCGCTGTTCGAGGTGCACCTGCAGCGCCAGCACCACCTCGGCGCTAATCCGGCGGGTCAACCACCGACAGTTGTCGTTCAGGAAGGTGAGGCGCAGGTGCATACCATAAGGCAGGTCACGCCGGGCAGAGACCTCCTCCAGCCGCTGATCGAGCTCCTTCAACTGATTGAGCAGTGCCAGGCAATCGGCGAGCAGGTCGGCTGGCGGACGCGTTTCAACGCTCGCCTGCACGGCGAGGAATCGCTGTTCAAGCGAGCGCAGCACGCTGCGGGCCTCGCCGACGACAACCCTCACGGGTTCCGCGCGCAGGCCCGGCCGCGGGCGTACGCGCACCCGCGGCCCTTCCTCCCAGCGCCGCTCCCGCTCCTCCCAAGCCATTAGCGACCTCCGCTCCGAACCGTGGCCACCGCATCGCGCCCGGACCGCGATGCCCCAACTTGCGTCATCGGACCCCCAACAACCGCGACGCGTGCTACTGTGTACTCACATCGCTTCCAAAGCTCGTCGAATCCCATCAGGGCGACCTTTCCCTGCCCCGTTCCTTCTCGCGTTCAGGCCCCGAAGACGGAAGCCCGTACAGACGATACCGCTCGTCCTCATACAACACCACCCAGCCGGGGCAAGCAGCCATCTCGACCGGCGCAACGACGTGAGTAATCCCATAGTCGGAGCTCAGGAAACCAGCCAGGCGACACCGATCTGCCTGCGAGTGGCGATAGAATGCTTCGGACAACCCTAGCCGCCGATACCACTCAAGCACAGCCTTGTCTTCATAAGGAATGAACTCGAAGTCCACAAACGTCGGCGCGCCTGTGCTCAGTCGGAAGGCGTCCCAGCGGGACGGAATCATGTAGAGGTGTGAAGACAGGGCGGTCTTCCGCACGAAAGCAAAGAGGTCAGCACGGTCGTCACGGCGGTGCTCCAAAGTCCTGGCCCATGTGTCTGACACCCCGCCTGCCGCCAGGAATATCATCGCAAGCACCGCTACGCTCCGTGCGCCAACCGCGAGCCCTGGGCGGGCCGTAAGCATCTCGGCGGCAGCAGCGCTCAGGCGTGCGACTACCACGGCGGTCGCCAGTGGTACGAGCACAACGGAAATCCGCCACGGAAAGAGTACCGCCAAGGCCTGGCTTCCGGAGGTCAGCTGCATGACCGTGAGCCCTACAGCGGCGGCTGCCCATAGCCCCATGATCCAGGCCAAATCCGCACGATGCACGAGAACGATTGCAGCGACCACGACCGCCAACTTCACAAAGACCATCGGACCGAGCCACCGGCCCACAACCGCGTGGTGGGGAAACCTGAACTCCACCAGGATTTGCCGGGACAGGCGCCAGGCATCCGGGTCGCTGGGACCAAAGTTGAGCGCAGCGAAGGCAGCCACCGGTGCCAGCAACGCGCCAGCGACAGCCAAGACGACCGCGGCTGCACGACGTTCTGTCGGCCTACGGATCAGGATCAGGACATAAGCGGCAATGAGCACCGCCGAGGTCACAAGATACGCTGGATGAACCGCGGCCGCTGCGGCCGCCGCGACCGCCGCGGCGGTGGGTTGGTTACGAAGGAACAGATACACCGAGAAGACCAAGAGAACGCCGAAGGTAGCCGGCTGGAGCATTCCCCCGCCTAGCAGTTCCTGGAGGGCAACACCCCTGACAAGCTGGCCAGGGAGATTGGCCCCGAGAAGCCAAATTGACCACGCTGCCACCACCGGTGAATGCAGAACGGTCACGCTAGCCAGAAAAAGCAGGCTAGCCGTGGCTCCTCCTCGCCAGCCAGGTAGTCGTGCGGCGATCCCCAGCAAACTGTAGGCATAGAGTGCGACCAATCCGCCGTAGTACAGGTGAAAAGCGCCCGGGTGGAGAAAAACAATTGTAAAGCGCACCAGCTGGGTAAAGATGGGCCAGACCTCAATGGTGCCAGCCAGCCAGTCGGCCCGCAATATCCCAACGCCAGCTTGTGCGAGTCCGTGAAAGAAGTACTGATTCTGGTTTGCATGATAGAGCGGCGTAAAGCCATACGCGGCTGCAAACGCTGCCGCTAGAATGAGCGACCAGCCTATAGAGAGGCCGGCTGGGTTGGTGGTCTTTGTGACCACAGGAAGCGTAGCTCGTTTCATGACTACCACTTGTGCACGAGGGCGAAAACCGCCACAACCCAGAGACCAACGGTGGCCAGCAGGGGAGGATCCTTCAGCATCAGCTCTTCCGGACTACCACGATTGCTTTGCAAGTACACTAAGTACAGGTAGCGGAAAAGCCCGTAGACCACAAGAGGTGCTGTAAGATACAGCGCCTTTGCCGACGAGCCCTCCATCGTGTAGAGCAGATAGGCCAGCAGCGTTGCTGCGGACAGCATGGCCACCATCTGGTCCAGAAGGGCTTGCGAATATCCGGCCAGGACCTCCCGTCTCTCTTCTTCCGGCAGGATGAGAATCTCATGGCGCCGTTTTCCCGCTGCCAAGAGCAACGACAGCAACGGAACGCAAACGAGGAACCAGGGGGACATGACGATGCCAGCGGCAAGCGCGCCGCCCACCGGGCGCGCAACGAACCCGAACGCAATCACCATGATGTCGACCAGCGGGATATACTTGAGGCGCACGGAGTAGGCCAAGCAAAACGCCAGGTAAAGACCCACGGCGACGCCCAGTCCCGTCCGCGCGGCGAAGGCAATGCTCAGGGCGCCTGCCGCAAGAATCCCGGCCAGAGCCAGGGCCTGCGCGGGGCTCACCACTCCGGCCGCGACCGGCCGATTTCGCTTGACCGGGTGCCTCCGGTCAGCTCGAACGTCCAGGACGTCATTACATGCGTACACCGCAGAGGCTGCCAATGTGAAGGCTGCGAAGGCCTTTGCGGCAGCCTGGAACGTCCAGGGATCCAGAACACGGCCAGCGAACAAAGGCGCAGCAAACACGAGGAAGTTCTTCCCCCAATGCACTGGACGCATCAGGCGGACGAACGCCCAGAGCGTGCCCTTCCTCAAGACAGGTATCCGCGGAACGAGCTGGGCGACCACCGGCAAGAATGCCTGCCCTCGACTCTTACTGGCAGTTCCTGCTGTCGGTCTCACTAGGAAGACACCCCCTACACCACCTGACGGTACGGGTCTTCACGCCGGAAACCGCTCTCGATTTCGCACCTCGCTCTCGCCGCACCGGCTCCACCCGCGCTACCGAATTCCCAACAACCACGCCGCCATCTTCATGTACTCGCCCCGCACCAGAGCCCGATCCTGGTCGCGCGTCCACCATCCGCGCACATCGAAGAAACTCCCGTCCGCCGCATAGACCTGGAGTGCCAACCCCCTGGGCCGGAACTCCGCGCGGAAGATCACCGCGGCCCGTCGGGTGTGATACGGCGAGGTCACCAGGATCGCCCGCTTCCACCCATGGCGCTCCATCAGGCGTGCGCTGTGCCTGGCGTTGTCCTGGGTGCTGGTAGATTGATCGTCCAGCACGACCCTGTCCTGCGGTGCACCGGCCTGCACCGCCACCCTTGCCATCTCCGCCGCCGCTCCCCCGCGCGCGGCGCCTGCCCGGCTGCCGCTGACAATCATCCAGGGCGCGAACCCTCGTCGCAGTAGCACCGCCGCCGTTCGGGCACGCTCCCCCGTGCCGTCTCCGCTGATCGCGATCACCACATCCGCCGGACGCAGCGGGTCGCGGATCACGAGGAAGTCGCCCGCGGCCTGGAGGCCGAAGGGGGTGCTCAGCGCCCAGGCGGCGAGCGTCAGCACCAGACCCAGGCCGACGAGGGGCGGAATCCACGCGCGCCTCACCGTCTCGCTTCGGCCACCGGGGTTCCACGGACACCCGATGTGACCATGGGCGGGGTGCTCACAACAGACAGGCGCGCAATGCGCTCCAGCACGGCACGGACTCCGGCGCCGTCCATGACTCTGACCAGCCGCTCGAGCTCGCGCAGCGCCAGCCGCAGCGTGACTTCGTCCACAGACTCCGCGGACTCGACGGCCAGGATGCGCTCGAAGTCCGTCGCCACCGGCCGCTCAGTGGCGGTCACCAGCTCTTCCTCGAGCTTCTCGCCGTCCCTGATGCCGCTGTACACGATGGGGATGTCTCGGTCCACCTCGAGCCCCGACAGCCTGATCAGCTCCCGCACCACGTCCAGCACCCGGACGGGCTCGCCCATGTCCAGCATGAACAACGCTTCCGGCCTCCGCATCAACGGCGTCTGGAGCACGAGCAGGACGGCCTCCGCGATGCTCATGAAGTACCGAACCATGTCGGGATGCGTGATGGTCACCGGTCCCCCGCGGCGGATCTGCTCCTGGAGCAGGGGGATGAGGCTCCCGCGGCTGCCGAGCACGTTGCCGAACCGCACGGCGACAAAGCGAGTCTTCCCCCGTCGTCCCAGCGCCTGGGTCAGCAGCTCGCCGACGCGCTTGGAGGCCCCCATGACGCTGGCGGGGTTCACGGCCTTGTCTGTGGAGATGAAGACGAACGTCCCGACATCGGCGCCAAGCGCCGCCTCGCTCACGTTGAGCGTCCCGAAGACATTGGTCTTGACGGCTTCTTCGACGTCGCGCTCCATCAGGGGTACATGCTTGTAGGCCGCAGCGTGGAAGACCACATGGGGCCGCACGGTGCGCATCAGGTGGTCAACACGGGCCTCGTCGCGCACGTCCGCCAGGGTGATCTGCAGCGGAACAGCACTCAGTACCCCCCGCAGCTCCTGATCGAGCTCGAACAGCCCAGTCTCGTTGATGTCGGCCGCCACGATGCGGTCAACCTCGAAGCGCAGGAGCTGGCGCACGAGTTCCGACCCGATGGACCCCGCCGCCCCGGTGACCAGCACGCGCTTTGCACGATAGTAGGCCCGCAGGGCATCGTAGCGGACCTGGACAGGGGGGCGGCCCAGCAGATCCTGTACGTTGACCTCCCGGATGTCTCTCAGCGTCAGCCGCCCCGACAACCACTCGTGCATCCCCGGCAGGATCTTCACCGACCGGATCCCGGTCTTGCGCACGTCCTCCACGATATCCCGCAGGCGCTGAGGCGGCGCCGAGGGGATGGCGATGAGGACCTGCTCCACGGCGCGCTCCCTGATCACCCGGGCCAGCACGTCTCGTCCCCCGAACACCCGCAGCCCCAGCACATACGCTCCCCGTTTTGCGGGGTCGTCATCCACGAAACCCACGAGATGGTACGCGCTTCCGCCCGCATCCTGGATGGTCTGGGCGATCCTGGTCCCCGCGGCGCCTGCGCCCACGATGAGCAGGCGCGTGCCGTTCCGCCGGGCTCCACGACCGCGCAGGGTGTTGCGCTGGAGTTCCCAGATCCGGCGCGAGGCCCGGAAGGCGGTCACGCCCACCATGGTCAGGATCCAGTCCATCAGCAGCACCGACCGGGGAGCGATGCGGAAGGCCTCGACCGACCGCAGCAGCAGGAACAGCGCGCTCGTGGTCAACAGGGCCAGCGTGTTGGCCTTGACCACGTTGAGCATCTCCGTGATGCTCACGGTCCGCCAGGTCATCTGGTACAGGCGGAAGAGGCTCTGCCAGGCCAGCTTCGCCGGGATCAAGACGGCCAGCAGGAGCGGAATAGCCGCCAGGTAGCGCGGTGGAATACGCCCGTCGAAGCGAATCAGGAACGCAGCCCACAGCGCCCCGCACCAGACGAACAGGTCGCCGGCCAAGAACACGGCCGCCCGGACAGCAGGCGTCGGCCGAATGTCAAACGCGCGCATGGGCCCCAATCGCCTCCCTCAACGCCTCGACGACCTGATGCACTTCTGCTTCGGAGAGGGCGTTGTAATAGGGCAGAGCCAGCGTCCGCCCGGCCACGTCCTCGGCCACCGGAAACTGCCCGGCGCAAAACCCTCGCGCCCGGAAGTACGGCTGGAGGTGAATGGCGGGGAAATAGGGCTTGGCCGACACGCCCCGCTGCGCCAGATGGCGGATCACCGCGTCACGGTCCACGCCGGGCCGCAGGCGGACGACGTAGACGAACCAGGCCACCCGGGCCCAGGAGGCCGATCGGGGGCGCTCGACACCGTCGAGGCCGGCAAGTGCCTGGTCGTACCACCGGGCGACCTGCGCGCGCCTGGCCAGCAGCTCGGGCAACCGCCGTAGTTGCGCCAGTCCCAGGGCAGCAGAGAGCTCGTCCATGCGGTAGTTGAACCCCATGATCTCGTGCTCCAGCCACTCGGCCCCTGGCCGCCGCCCCTGGTTGCGCGCCATGCGACAGTAGGTGGCGATCTGGTCGTCGTCGGTGACCACCATGCCGCCCTCACCGGTCGTGATCTGCTTGTTGGGGTAGAAGGCGAAGACCGCGGCATCCGCCAGGACCGCTTCGTTGACCCACCCGCCCCGGACGCGGGAGTAATAGGCGGATCCCAGGGCCTCACAGGTGTCGTGGACGATCCACAGGCCGTGGGCACGGGCCACCGCGAGCAGGCCGTCCATGTCTACAGGGTGCCCGAACACCGACACCGGCAGGATGCCCACCAGGGGCGCGCCGGTCGTCCGCCGCACGAGGCCTCCGCCTTCACGCCAATACTCGCGGGCGATCGCCGCCTCGACGCCCTCCGGGGTGATGTTGAGCGTCTGCGGATCGATGTCCACAAACGCCGGCGTCGCGTGCTCGAAGAGCACCACGTTGGCGGTGGCCACGAAGCTGAAGGGCGTGGTGATGACCTCGCAGCCGGGTCGAATCCCAAGCGCCCGCACAGCGAGGTGTAGGCCGCAGGTGCCGTTGGTGACGGCCACGGCGTGGCGAACGCCCACCAGTCGGGCGAAGGCCGCCTCGAACTCCTCGACCTTGGGCCCCATGCTCAAGAAAGGAG